>JBKPCQ010000236.1:0-25705 GCA_046727455.1 Actinomycetota bacterium
ACTCGTCGCGTCGATGGACGTCGACGCGTTGCGGGTGAGCGCCAGCAGCCAGTCCCGGTCCTCGCCGTCGTAGGTGATCTCGCCCCGCTCGCTCAGCCCTTTCATCAGACCGGAGACCCGGGAGATCTCGGCGTGGGCGAACAGGTGCATGAGCTGGTGTGCCGAGCGGTCCAGGTTGGCCGCGTGCCGGACGAGCTGCTTCACCAGGTCGGTGTGCATGGCCGACGTCTCCACCTGGCCGAACAGCTCGGTCGCCTCGCTGATGCTGGCGAACTTGTCGGTGATCAGGTCCTCAACCGTCTGGAAATGGCGGTTCTGGCCCAGTTCGGCCAGCTGCAGCCGCTTGTCGAAGTCGACCAGGAACTGCACGACGAGAACCACGCCGCCGATGAACACCGGCAGCACGATGCTCCACTCGCCGGACAGGTTGAGGGTGTTGGAGAGCAGGTACACCCCGCCGCCGACGGTCAGCGTGGCAAGGATCTTGCGCACGACGCTCGACTCGGTGAGCCCCACCAGGGTGAACCATCTCATGCCGACCGGGCATTCAGCTCGACGACCGTGGCGTAGAGGGCGGCGGTGCTCACCGCCACCTGGTCGCGTACCTGGTCCACGTTGGCCAGCCACTGGCGGGTGAAGCCGGGCCGCTGGTTGATGCTCTCCCACACGCCGAGCAGGGATCGGTCCACCCGGGCGGCCGGCATCCAGAGCGGCACCAGGTGCTCAAGAACCGGGCCGAGCCGGCGGACCACCTCGCCGCGCGGGAGGGCGCCGATCCGGGCCCGTTCGACGATCACCAGGATCGTGGTCAGCAGCCAGTCGTGCAGCGCGAGGTCCTCGCACAGCTCCATCACCCGCAGGGGCGCGGCGGCGGCGGTCACCGCGACGGTACGCACGGTGCTGTCCTCGATCATGAACCGTACCCGCGGCTCGGCGTCGTCGCTCTCTGCCGGTACGGCGGCCCAGCGCAGTTTGGTGCGCTGCATCTTGACCGGCGGCTTCCGGTCGGGGCGGGCGCGGAACTGCGCGGAGTCCATCACCCGGCCGCTCATCGCGCCGAGGTCGAGGGTGCCGGCGGGTGGCTCCGGTACGAGGAACCCGCGCATCAGGTCGGCCGGATCGACCCGCCCGATCGTCTCCGCCGAACCGGGCTGGGACAGGTAGTGCGACCAGGGCAGCCGGCGGTTCGCCTCGCTGCGCACAAGCCCGACGTAGGTCGATCCCTGCAGGATGTGGTCACCGGTGATGCAGGCCCGGGAGACCGCGGTGCCGACGGCCCTGGTACGCGCGCCCGACCGGGTGGCGAGCGCACAGTCCACACCGGTCAGCGTGTCGGGAGACATCGCGTATGCGTTCGGCCGCTCCGACCGGCGTACGGGTTCGCCCCGTAACAGCGCGAGCGCATGCGCTGAGCGTTCTGGAGGCAGCGACGACGAGTGCTGGAGCAGCCCTGTGTGTACCTCGCCGAGCGTCAGCATCGCATCCTCGTCCGCCCCCACCTACGTCCATTGATTGGACCGCACCGGTACCCAAACACGCAACGGTGGGTACCGATTAACGAGACGCTGCGTGAATTCGTGACCGCCACGTGAACATTCACGTGAATCACGCTGCCGAGGTCAGCGGTCAACATACAGCGAAGATTTTCACTATTCGCTCAGCGCTTTCTTCCGGTTACTTTAAGGTATGTCCAGTCTCCGCACCGACGTGCTCATCATCGGCGCCGGCGTCTCCGGCCTGACCACCGCGCTGGCTCTGCTGGACGCCCGCATCGAAGCGGCGTCGGTACGGCTCGTCGCCGACACCCCACCGGAACTGACCACCTCCTCCTGCGCCGGCGCCATCTGGGGGCCGTACCTGTCCTCCGGCGACGAGGGCACCGACGAGTGGGGCCGGTACACGCTCCAGCGGCTCAGGGAGCTGGCCGGCGACCCGGACACCGGCGTGTACCTGGTGCCCGGCGTGGAGGCGGCCAAGGTGGCGGCGGAGCCGCCGGGGTGGGCGACGGAGGTCGAGGACTTCCAGCAGTGCACGCCGGCCGAGCTGCCGGAGGGGTTCCTCAGCGGGTGGCGGTACACGATCCCGGTGGTGGACATGCCGAAGTACCTCGCGTACCTGGAAAAGCAACTGGACGAGGCCGGCATCACGGTCGAAGCGGGCCGGTTCGGCTCGCTCGACGAGGCGGCGGACCTGGCCCGGGTCGTGGTGAACTGCACCGGCATGGGCGCCCGGTCGCTGGTACCGGACGACAGCCTGCGCCCCGTGCGCGGGCAGCTCGTCGTGGTACGGAACCCGGGCATCGCGGAGTTCTTCGCCGAGCACACCGGTGAGGTACGCGACCTGACGTACCTGTTGCCGCAGGGCGACCACGTCGTGCTCGGCGGCAGCGCCGAGGAGGACGAGGACGACCTCGGCGGCGACCCGGACGTCGCGCGGGGGATCGTCGAGCGCTGCGCCCTGGTCGAGCCGGCGCTGCACGGCGCCGAGGTGCTCCAGCACCGGGTGGGGCTGCGGCCGACCCGGCCGCGGATCCGCGTCGAACGGGACGACACCCACGCGGTACCGGTCGTGCACAACTACGGGCACGGCGGCTCCGGCGTGAGCCTGTCCTGGGGCTGCGCGCGGGAGGCCGCGGCCATCCTCGCGACAATCTGACGCATGGAGCCGCCGCGCACCATCCAGTACGTCGACCGGCCGGGGGTGATCGATCTCGGCTGGGGGCACCCGATCCCGTCCGCCCTCCCGGTGGACGCCTGGCGGGAGTGCCAGGAGGAGGCGCTGCGGGCGTACTCGTGGCAAGCGCTCACGTACGGGTACGAGGCCGGGCCGGGGCCGCTGGTCGAGTGGCTGTGCGAGCGGCTGCGGCACACCGACGCGCGGGCGCCCGAGCCGGCGGAGGTGTTCGTCACCGCCGGGGCCTCCCAGGCCATCGAGCTGGTGTCGACCCTGCTGACCCGGCCCGCTGACGCGGTCGTGGTCGACTCGCCCACGTACCACCTCGCGCTGCGCATCCTCGCCGACCGCAACGTGGAGCTGATCGGCGCGCCGGCCGACGACGCGGGCATCGACCCGTACGCCACCGGCGCGCTGCTGCGCCGCCTGCGGCGCGCGGGCCGGCGGGTACCGCTGCTGTACCTGGTCCCCACGTTCGCCAACCCGACCGGCCGGTCGCTGCCCGAGGCGCGCCGGCGGGAACTCGTCGAGGTCGCGCGGGACACCGGTACCACCGTCGTGGAGGACGACACCTACCGCGAGCTGGCGTACGACGGCCCGGCCCCGCCGTCGCTGTGGAGCGTCGACCCCGGCGGCGCGGTCGTCCGGGTCGGCTCGTTCGCCAAGTCGGTCGGTCCCGGCCTGCGGCTGGGCTGGCTCACCGCCCAGCCGGCCCTGGTCCGGACCCTGGTCGACCGGGGCTTCGTGGACAGCGGCGGCGGGCTGAACCACGCGGCCGCCCTGGCGATGGCCGTCATGGGCACGTCCGGCCGCTTCACCGCACACCTGGCCGGCATCCTGCCCCGGTACCGGGGCCAGCGCGACGCGCTCGTCGCCGCCCTGCGCGCCGAGCTGCCCGGCGTGGACGTGGTCGCACCCGGTGGCGGCTGGTTCCTGTGGCTGCGGCTGCCCGAGGGGGTCACCGCCGCCGCGCTGCTCGCCGACGCCGAGGCGCACGCGGTGTCGTTCCTGCCCGGTACCCGGTTCTACGCCCAGCCGGTCGCGGACGACCACGTGCGGCTGTCGTTCTCGCTGTTCGAGCCCGCCGTCCTCACCGAGGCGGCGCGCCGGCTCGGCCAGGCGTTCAGCACCACCAGGGCAGCCATTCGGTAGCGGTCGTCGCCGCGGCGAGCGCGTCCGGGTCGGGGTCGACGCCGAGCCCCGGCCCGGTGGGTACCCGCACGTGCCCGTCCTCCAGCCGGAACGGCGGGGTGATGTCGGTGCGGTAGTACCGGTCCGAGGCGGACGTGTCGCCGGGCAGCGTGAAGCCCGGCAGCGCGGCGAGCGCGACGTTGGCCGCCCGGCCGATGCCGGTCTCCAGCATGCCGCCGGCCCAGACCGGTACCCCGTTGGCGACGCACACGTCATGCACCCGCCGCGCTTCGAGGTAGCCGCCGACCCGGCCGGGCTTGATGTTGACGATCGCGGCCGCGCGCAACGCGATGGCGTCGGCCGCGGCGCGCGCCGAGGTGATCGACTCGTCCAGGCACACGGGCGTACCCATCCGGCGCGCGAGTTCGGCGTGCCCCCGGATGTCGTCCTCGGGCAGCGGCTGCTCGATGAGCAGCAGGTCGAACACGTCCAGCTTGGCAAGCTGCCGGGCGTCCTGGAGCGTGTATGCGCAGTTGGCGTCGACCTGGAGCAGGATGTCGCCGAACCGTTCCCGCACGGCGCGTACCGGCGCCACGTCCCAGCCCGGCTCGATCTTCAGCTTGATCCGCAGGTACCCCTGGTCGAGGTATCCGGAGACCGCGTCGAGGAGCTGCGGGACCGAGTCCATGATGCCGACCGACACCCCGGCCGGTACCGATGGCCGGACCGCGCCGAGGAACTGCCCGAACGACAGCCCGGCGGCGCGTAGTTGCGCGTCGAGCAGCGCGGTCTGTACCGCCGCCTTCGCCATCGGATGGCCCTTCACCCTGGCGAAGACCGGTTCGGCCAGGTGCGCGTCCACCGCCGGCAGGGCTGACAGGGCCGGCGAGAGGAAGCGCCGGATCACGTCGGCGGCGCCGTCCACGTACTCGGCGGAGTAACCGGGCTCGGACATCGCGACGCACTCGCCCCAGCCCTCGGCCTCGTCCGACACGGCGCGCACGAGCAGCACGTCGCGCTCGTGCTCGGTGCCCATCGAGGTGCGGAACGGCGCGACGAGGGGCATGGCCACCCGGCGCAGTTCGAGCCCGGTGAACTTCATGGCGCCCGGTGCTCCAGGACGTACCTGCCGTCCTTGTCGACCCCGGCGATCCGGTACCCCCGCTCCAACGCCCCGACCAGCGCGCGGCGCACCGCGTACCGCCACCGCCCGGCCAGCCGGGCGTCCCGCCTGCGCAGCGACTCGACGTCCTCCGGTACCGCCACCAGCAGCGGCCCGGTCCCGGCCGGCGCCTGGCTGACCGCCGGCTCGTCCCCGACGGATTCCACGACGGCGTAAGGATCGGCCGGCTGCACCGTCACCGGCTCCCCCCGGGCGGCGGCGACGGCGGCGGGCGAGTCGAGGCGCCAGTCGATGTAGAGCCGGTCGCTGGCGTCTCCGGCGTTGATACCGTCGGTGAGCGCGCCGTAGAAATCAGGCAGGTACGCGGTCGCCGTCGCACCCAGCTTGTGCAGGTTGAACCAGGCGTTGCGGCGGACCAGCGGATCGAACGTCCAGCGGATGCTGGTCAGCCCGTGCCGCAGGGTCCAGCCGCGCTGGTGCTGCTTGAGCGCGTACCCGACGCCCTTGGCCTGGCTGGTGCGGTCGACCCCGGTGATGTGCGAGTGCAGGTGCCCGGCGCCGAAGAAGGCCACCGCCGCACCGACCAACCGCTCGCCCGCGTACGCCCCGGTGACGTAGTTTCCGGAGTGCGCGAGCGCCCGTACCAGCGAGGGGTTCACCAGGTCCTCGGGCGAGTCGACGCCCCAGACGCCGCACAGCAGGTCGACCGCTGCCTCGTGCTCGGCGAACTCGTGCAGCTCGGCCACCCGCAGCCCGTACCGGTCGGCGACCACGCGCGCCGCGGTCTCGGCCTCGGCGACGAGCGCGGCGGAGATCGCGACCACGGTGCCAGTATGCGCCCACTGCGCCGGGCCTTGTGAGTCGATCGATGTCATGCGTAGCCTGTCAGCGATCTTTGCCCGCGCTCGAGCTGCGCGAAGGGAGGGGGGAGAGCTCGGGCGGATTCGACGGAAATCGCGTTCAACCGAGCAAGGGGGCTCTACTGATGGCGCGATCACGAGTCGTCGCGATCCTGGGTGCCGCGCTACTCGCCGGTACCTCGCTGACCCTGGTGTCCGGCTCACCCGCACAAGCCGAACCCTTCAACTTTGCGAAGCTCAACAAGATCCAGCAGCGGCTCGTCTCCGGGCTGCTCGCCACCGAACTCAACCCGAACGACCCCGCGAACCGCGCCGCGCCTCGGCTCCAGGCCCGGCCGGCGTCGGCCGGCTCGGCGTGCGGCAACCGGTTCGGCAGCAACGTCAAGGTCAACCAGAACTGCCTCAACCTGACCGACCCCGACATCCAGGGCCGCGCGCAGGCCCAGAACGAGACCTGGCTGGCCGTCGACCCGAACAACGCCGACCACCTGGTCGCCAGCTACAACGACTACCGGCGCGGCGACGGCACCTGCGGCGTGTCCTACTCGCTCGACGGCGGGCGGAGCTGGGCCGACGCGACCACCCCGAACGGCTTCACCCGCGGTACCGCGTTCGGCGGCTTCGCCCGGCAGTACTGGCAGGCCAGCGGCGACACCTCGGTCGCCTGGGACACCCGGGGCAACGCGTACCTGTCCTGCCAGATGTTCAACCGGGGGACGGCGGTCTCGCCCAACCCCGACCAGTCAAGCTCCTTCTACGTGTTCCGCTCCACCGGTACCAACGGGGCTTCCTGGAACTTCCCCGGCCGCCCCGTGGCCGAGCACAACGACGTGGCCGGCGCCGGCAACTTCCTGCTCGACAAGCAGTTGATGACCGTCGACAACCACGTCGCCAGCCCGTTCCGGGACCGGATCTACGTCACCTGGACGACGTTCGCCGCCGACGGGACCAGCTACCTCTACGCGGCGCACTCGGCGGACTTCGGCGAGTCGTTCAGCGCGCCGGTCCTGGTGAGCACGACCAGCGCCCTGTGCGACAACACCTTCGGCCTGCCGACGCCGCAGGGCACCTGCAACGTGAACCAGTTCTCCCAGCCGTTCACCGCGCCCGACGGCACCCTGTACGTCACATTCGACAACTACAACAACGCCGTCTCCGGCACCGAGAACCGTAACCAGGTGCTGATGGTCCGCTCGACCGACGGTGGCGCCAGCTTCTCGGCACCGGTACGCGCCGGGTACTTCTACGACCTGCCGGACTGCGCCACGTACCAGGCCGGCCGCGACCCGGGTCGGGCCTGCATCCCGGAGAAGGGCCCGTCGGCCAACTCCATCTTCCGGGCGTCCAACTACCCGGTGGGCGTCGTCGACCCGACCGCGCCGAACCGCGTGGTCATCACCTACGCCTCGTACATCAACCGCAACTCCAACGAGACCAACGGTTGCAGCCCGGCCGGGCTCGCCGCCAACGGCAACGACCTCTACACCGGGGTGAAGACCGGTAGCTGCAACAACGACATCATCCTGTCGGTATCCACCAACTCGGGAGCCAGCTTCACCGGTACCGGCACCGACGTGCGGGCGCTCGACGTGGTCAGCGACGCGCCCGGGCAGGCCCGGACCGACCAGTACTTCCAGGGCCTCGACGTCGCGCCGAACGGCACGATCGTGGTCAGCTACTACGACCGGCAGTACGGCTCCGACAACAACACCGGCTTCTCCGACATCACCGTCTCCAGCGCCCGGGGCCTGGGCGGCTTCCGGCACCGGCGGGCGACGTCGGGCAGCATGCCGCCGCCGACCCAGTTCAACGGGACGTTCTTCGGCGACTACGCCGGGGCGGCGGCGACCAACCGGACGGCGTACCCGCTCTGGTCGGACACCCGCCCGGTCGACCTGTTCCTGTGCCCCGGCACCGGGACGCCGACCACGCCTCCGGCGGTCTGCGAGGCCGGGGCGCTGAACGCCTCGGTCGCCAACGACGAGGACATCTACACCACGGCGGTACCGATCAGCTAGTCCGCGGTCTCCGGACTCCCGCATTCCCCCCGGGGATGTGGGAGTCTGGAGCTACGCTCAAGACATGATCGAAGTACTGCTGGCCGCGCTCGCCGTCGGGGCCGGCTGGGTCCTCCTCGGCGTCCGGGTGGTCAACCAGTTCGAGCGGGGGATCGTGTTCCGCTTCGGCCAGGCGCAGCGGAGGCTGCGCCCGCCCGGCATCGCCTTCCTCATCCCCGTCGCCGACCGGATAAGGAAGGTCAACATCCAGATCGTCACGCTTCCGGTACCCGCCCAGGAGGGCATCACCCGCGACAACGTGTCGGTCAAGGTCGACGCCGTCGTGTACTTCCGGGTCGAGGAGCCGTGGAAGGCGCTCATCGAGGTACAGGACTACCTGTTCGCGATCGGGCAGGTGGCGCAGACCTCGCTGCGTAACATCATCGGCAAGAGCGAGCTGGACGACCTGCTGTCCAACCGCGAGCAGCTCAACCGCGGGCTGGAGCTGCTCATCGACAGCCCCGCGGTGGGCTGGGGCATCCAGATCGACCGGATCGAGATCAAGGACGTCCAGCTCCCGGAGTCGATGAAGCGCTCGATAGCCCGCCAGGCGGAGGCCGAGCGCGAGCGGCGGGCCCGGATCATCACCGCGGAGGGCGAGTACGCCGCGGCGCAGCGGCTCACGGACGCGTCGAAGATCATGGCGGAGGCCCCCGGCGCGCTCCAGCTCCGCATGCTGCAGACCGTGGTCGAGGTGGCGGCGGAGAAGAACTCCACGCTGGTCATGCCGTTCCCGGTGGAGATGCTGCGGTTCTTCGAGCGCGCGGCGGACGCGATGGCCGCCGGTACCGTCGAAGCGGAGCAGCCCGGCAAGGACCTGGACCGGCCGGCGGAGTGAGCGGAGTTCCGCCCGGCGGCAGCCGTTACCGGTGATCCTTGACCGGCTCGACCTGGTTCGGGTAGACCTAGCCATCGAAGGCCGCCACTGAACGCCGGGTCCGGCGTTCAGCGTGCGGCCTGTCGAAACGAACCGGGCAACCGGCCCATCCGACTTCCCGCCGGCGGATGCGCTGCCCCAGCCATGAGGAGTGTGCTGAGCTATGGCAGACAGTTTGTCCCGCCGGCAGGCGATCGGCCTGGGCGCCGCGGTTGCCGGCGCCGCGGTGGCCGCGCCGGTGCTGGCGAACGCCGCACGCGCCGGTACCGCCGCGCCGGCAGCGGTCGCCAAAGCGGGCGCCGGCCACCCCGTCTCCGTCAACGACCTGCCCTGGCAGGCGGCGAGGGACATCGTCAACGGCATCAAGCCGACCCAGTTCCCCGGCGCCACCTTCGACGTGACCGCGTACGGCGCCAAGGGCAACGGCTCGACCGACAACACGGCCGCGTTCGCGGCGGCCATCACGGCGTGCAACAAGGCCGGCGGCGGGCACGTCATCGTCCCGGCCGGCACCTACGTCACCGGCGCGGTCTACCTGAAGAGCAACGTCGACCTGCACCTGAACTCGGGCGCCACGCTGAAGTTCAGCGGCACCGCGAGCAAGTTCCCGACGGTACTCACCCGGTACGAGGGCATCGAGTGCATGAACCGCTCGCCGATGATCTACGCGTTCGGCGAGAGCAACATCGCGCTGACCGGCAGCGGCACGCTCGACGCCGGCGGTACCTCGTCGTGGAACAAGGGCTCGGACCGCAAGTACCTGGAGTCGCTCATCGCCAAGGGCGTCACCGACCCGAGGAAGCGCGTCGTACCCGGTTCGGGGCACAGCATGCGCTCGACGTTCGTCGAGCCCTACAACTGCGACCGGGTACTCATCCAGGGGGTGAAACTGAAGAACCCGATGTTCTGGCAGCTCCACCCGACCCTGTGTACCAACGTCATCGTCGACGGCGTGACGACCGACCCGAGCACCGCGCACTCCAACACCGACGGGTGCGACCCGGAGTCCACCCGGGGCATCGTCATCCGTAACTGCACGCTCGGCGCGCACGACGACAACATCGCCATCAAGTCCGGGCGGGACGCCGACGGGCGCCGGGTCAACGTACCGACCGAGAACCTGGTCATCTACAACTGCCTGATGAACGGCAACTGGGGCGCGGTCACCTGTGGGAGCGAGCAGACCGGCGGCATCCGCAACGTCTACGCGTACAAGTGCGACGTCACCGGTGCCACCAAGTTCGCTCTGTACGTCAAGTCGAACACCCTCCGTGGCGGCTTCAGCCAGAACATCAACCTGGACAGCATCCAGGGCAACTTCGACCGCTCGTTCGTGTTCGTGACGACGACGTACAACGGGCAGACCGGCAGCCATCCGCCGATGTTCGGGCCGTTCTCGATCGCCAACTCCGGCTGCACCTCGGCCCCGCGGGTGTTCGACGTCAGCGGGCTGGGCAACGCGCACATCAAGGGTTTCGTCGTGAAGAACTGCGCCTTCAAGGGCGTCGGCAACGCGAGCAACATCTTCAAGAACGTCGACGGCCGGGTCTTCACCAACGTCACCATCAACGGCAAGGTGGTGAGCTGATCCGGGATCGTCGGTGAGGTGTCGGTCAAGAGACAGAACCGGAGCCGGTACCGCCCCCGTGTGTGGTGTGTCAGTCACCACCTACTGGGGGGAAAGAAACATGAGGCCAGGCAAGGTACTCGTCGCCGCGGCGCTGCTCGGCGTTGCCGGGGCGGCGGCGTTCGCGTTCGCCCGACCGGGAGCGGCGTCGTTCAACCCGAAGAAGGTCTCCAACGAGACCGTCACGTCCGCGGTCACCACCGCCGAGCGCAAGGCACCGTCCGACAAGGTGCAGTTCCACCTCGTTCCCAGCAGCGCCGCGCTGGCGAAGTGCATGCCGCACGCCAGGGTGAACATCACTGTCAAGCTGCGTACCGACAAGATCGGCAAGGACATCTTCATCGTCGACGCCAGCGGCCTGCCGGCGAACACCTCCTTCACCACGTTCCTGCTGGAGGTACCGGGTGCGCCGTTCGGGGCCGCCGAGTACATCGGCGACGTCGACAGCAACAAGTACGGAAGGGCACACGCGGAGTTCGAGCTGATCGTCCAGGAGGCGTTCGCCTCGACCCTGGTGGACGGCAAGCGGGTCCGGGTGGACCTCAACCACGTGGGCATGTGGTTCGCCGACCCGGCCGCCGACGACTTCTGCCTGGGCAAGAACAGCCCGGTGACGCCGTTCGACGGTGACGGCGAGGCCGGCGTGCAGGCGTTCAACTCCAGCAACGCCCTGCCGGGCGCGCCGCTCCCGGCCCCGTAAGGAGATAGCTGGACGTGAGCCCCGGCCCCGCGCCGGGGCTCACGTCATGAGATCATCAGCGCCGGCCGCAGCCCGGTGATGTCGAGCACCCGGAGCAGGAAGTCCGCCACGTTCGTCAGCACCAGGCAGCTCTGCGCGAGCGACGCCTTACGGGACAGCACGACGAGGGTACCCAGCCCCTGCGAGTCGCAGAACGTGACGTCGGCCATGTCCAGGACCACCCGGGCGGGCGCCTCCGACAGCAGCTCGCCGACCACCATGGACAGGCGTGGAGCGGTGGACAGGTCGATCTCCCCGGTCAGGCTCACCACCGCCTCCGACGGCGAGCGCTGCACCGAGATGGTCAGCTCCGGACGCTCCACAGCGACAGCCTATATTGACGATCGGCCCAAGGCCGCGTCCAGCGCGACAGGCGGCGGCAGGCCAGCCCGACAGCATCAGTAGACTGGCCCACGCCGTGACCGACACCGAACCGGCGGCGGCGTACCCGGCCGACGCCCCCGCCTCGCAGGCTCTGTTCGACCGCGCCCGGGCCGTCGTGCCGGGCGGGGTGAACTCCCCCGTGCGCGCCTTCCGTGCGGTCGGCGGTACGCCCCGGTTCATGGTCGGCGGCCAGGGCTGCTGGCTGACCGACGCGGACGGGCGCCGGTACGTCGACCTGGTCTGCTCGTGGGGGCCGCTGATCCACGGGCACGCCCACCCGGCCGTGGTCGAGGCGGTCACCGCCGCCGCCGCGCGTGGTACCAGCTTCGGCACTCCGACGCCCGGCGAGGTGGAGCTGGCCGAGGAGCTGGTGGCCCGGACCGCCGCCGAGGAGGTACGGCTGGTCAACTCCGGCACCGAGGCCACCATGTCGGCGATCCGGCTGGCCCGGGGATACACCGGCCGGCCGGCCGTGGTGAAGTTCGCCGGCTGCTACCACGGGCACGTCGACGCGCTGCTCGCCGCGGCCGGGTCGGGGGTGGCCACCCTCGCGCTGCCGGACACGCCCGGGGTCACCGGCGCCGCCACCGCCGAGACGGTGGTGCTGCCGTACAACGACCCGGCCGCCGTCGAGGCCGCCTTCGCGGCGCGTGGGAGCGAGATCGCCGCCGTCATCACCGAGGCCGCGGCCGGAAACATGGGGGTGGTACCACCGAGGCCCGGCTTCAACGCCACCCTTGCCCGGCTGTGCCGGGAGCACGGGGCGCTGCTCATCGTCGACGAGGTGATGACCGGGTTCCGGGTCAGCCGCTCCGGGTGGCACGGGCTGGAGCCGATCGACGCCGACCTGTGGACGTTCGGCAAGGTGATGGGCGGCGGGCTGCCCGCCGCCGCGTTCGGTGGCCGGCGGGATGTCATGGAGCGGCTCGCCCCGGCCGGGCCGGTCTACCAGGCCGGTACCCTGTCCGGCAACCCGCTCGCCTGCGCCGCCGGCCTGGCCAGCCTCCGCCTCGCCACGCCCGAGGTCTACGCCACGCTGGACGCGACGGCCGCCACGATCGGCAAGCTCGCCACCGAGGCGCTGGCCGCCGCCGGGGTACCGCACCGGCTGTCCACCGCCGGCAACATGTTCTCCGTGTTCTTCACCGGCACCGAGGTCACCGACTTCGCCGGCGCGCAGACTCAGGACGTGGCCGCCTTCCGGGCCTTCTTCCACGCCATGCTCAGCCACGGCGTGTACCTGCCGCCGAGCGCCTACGAGGCGTGGTTCGTGTCGACCGCGATCGACGACGCGGCTCTGTCGGTCCTGGCCGAAGCCCTGCCGGCGGCGGCACGAGCCGCCCGGGAGGCGGCCGGTGCCTGAGCCGAAGACCGTCGTCCACCTGGTGCGCCACGGCGAGGTGCACAACCCCACCCGGATCCTGTACGGCCGGCTGCCCGGGTACCGGCTGTCCGAGCTGGGCGTCCAGATGGCCAAGGCGGCGGCGGAGTCCCTGCAAGGGCACGACGTGACCCTGCTGCGGTCCAGCCCGCTGGAGCGGGCGCGGCAGACCGCCGAGCCGTTCGCCGCGCTGTTCCACCTGGCCGTCGAGATCGACGAGCGGCTCATCGAGAGCACGAACGCGTTCCAGGGACACCGGTTCGGGGTCGGCGACGGTGTGCTGCGCGACCCGCGCAACTGGTGGCGGCTGCGCGACCCGTTCCGCCCGTCCTGGGGCGAGCCGTACGCCGACATCGCCGCGCGGATGCTGGCCGCGCTGAACGACGCGCGGGCCACGGCCGAGGGGCACGAGGCGGTACTGGTCTCGCACCAGCTTCCGATCTGGACGCTGCGCCGCCTGCTGGAGCACCGCCGGCTGTGGCACGACCCGCGCCGCCGCCAGTGCGCGCTGGGCAGCCTGACCAGCTTCCACTTCACCGGTACCGAGCTGGCCGGCATCGGGTACCAGGAGCCGGCCGTCTGATGCGCCGCCTCCTCACCGTCCTCGCCGCGCTGGCCGCCATCGCCGGGTGCTCGACCGGCCAGGACGCGGTCAGCCAGGGCGCGGACAACAGCAACCGGTTCGTGGCCGGGGACGGGAAGACCATCGTGTTCAAGGTGGCCGACCGGACGGCCGCGCCGGCCGTGTCCGGGTCCACATTGGACGGTGGTACGTACGATCTCGCCGCGCAGCACGGGAAGGTCGTCGTCGTCAACTTCTGGGCGTCCTGGTGCGCACCGTGCCGGCTGGAGGCGGCCGACCTGGAAGCCACCCATCGGTCCACAAAGGACAGCGGTGTCAGCTTCGTCGGCGTGGACAGCCGCGACCAGAAGGACGCGGCGGTCGCGTTCCTTGCCGGCCGGATCACGTACCCGAGCCTGTTCGATCCCGAGGGGCGGATCGCGCTGCGTTTCTCGCAGGTACCGCCGAACACCTTCCCCGCCACCCTCGTGGTGGACAAGAACGGGAAGGTGGCGGCGGTCATCCGGACGACCGTCCAGCAGGCCGACCTGACGAAGCTGGTCGGCCAGATCGGCGCGGAGCCCTGACGTGGGCGAGTCCTTCGCGCACCTCGCGAGCAACGGGCCGCTGCTCGGGGCCGTCGCGGTCGCGGCGGTGGCCGGGCTGGTGAGCTTCCTGTCACCGTGCGTGCTGCCGCTGGTACCGGGGTACCTGTCCTACGTCACCGGGATGGCCGGGGCCGACCTCGACGCGGCGCTCGGTACCGACCCCCGGGGCCGGCCGGTCGCCCGCAGCGGCCGGCGGGTGCGCGGCCGGGTCCTGCTCGGCGGCCTGCTGTTCGTGGCCGGGTTCACCACGGTGTTCATCCTCACCGGCGTCCTGGCCGCTCGGGCGGGGCGGGCCCTGCTGGTGCACGAGCGGGTCGTGGAGATCGTGGTCGGCGTGCTCGTCATCGTGCTCGGGTTCGCCTTCGCCGGCCTGGTACCCGGCCTGCAACGCGACGTCCGGATCCACCGGCTGCCCAGCGCCGGGCTCGCCGGGGCGCCGGTACTCGGGGCGGTCTTCGCCCTGTCCTGGACCCCGTGCGTGGGGCCGACCCTCGGGGCGGTGCTCGGGATGGCGGCGGTCGGTGGGCAGACCGGCCGCGCGGTCACCCTCACCGTCGCCTACTGCCTCGGGCTCGGCCTGCCGTTCCTCGCCTTCGGGCTGGGGTTCCGGCGGCTGCTCGGGATCTTCGCATGGGTACGCCGGCACAGCGTGTGGGTCACCCGGCTCGGTGGCGCGATGCTCGTGATCGTCGGGCTGGCGCTGGTCACCGGGGGCTGGACCGAGTTCCTCAACTGGCTGCGGGCCACCGTCGGCGCCGGCACGGTGGGCGTCTGATGTCCATCGTGAAGGAACGAACCGAGCCGGCACCCGTGCCGCCGGGGAGCTTCCGGCCGGTCGCGCTCTGGCGCCGCCTCTGGCGCTGGCTGACCAGCATGCGTACCGCGCTGATCCTGCTCTTCCTGCTCGCCGTCGCGGCGATCCCGGGATCCCTGCTGCCGCAGCGCAACCTGAACATGGACAAGGTGCGGGCGTACTACGTCGCGCACCCGAAGCTGGCCCCGCTCCTCGACCGGGTCGGCGGGTTCGACGTGTTCGCCTCGCCCTGGTTCTCGGCGATCTACCTGCTGCTGTTCGTGTCGCTCGTGGGGTGCCTGGTGCCGAGGCTGCGGGCACACGTGGTCGCGCTCGTGCGGGTACCGCCCGATGCGCCGAGCCGGCTGGACCGGCTACCGGCACACGCCGACGGCCTGGTGCTGCCGGGTGATCCGGCGGAAGTGGCCGCGCGCCTGCGCGCGGCGCTGCGCGGGCGGCGGTTCCGCGCCGTGGTGCGGCGCCAGCCCGACGGGGGTTTCACGGTCAGCGCCGAGAAGGGGTACCTGAAGGAGAGCGGCAACCTGCTCTTCCATTTCGCGCTGCTGGCGCTGCTGGTCGGGGTGGCGTTCGGGTCGTGGTACGGCTACAAGGCCGACCGGGTCGTGGTGCAGGGCGCGGACCAGGGGTTCTGCAACACCCTTCAGCAGTACGACGACTACGGGCTCGGCGCCCGGGTGCGGCCGGCCGACCTGGCGCCGTTCTGCCTGACGCTGACCGACTTCCAGGCGCGGTTCCTGGACAGCGGCCAGCCGGCCGACTACCGGGCGACGGTGTCCTACACGGTCGGCGAGAGCGCCCCGAAGTCCACGGTCATCAAGGTGAACGACCCGCTGCGGCTGAACCGGGCGCGGGTGTACCTGGTCGGGCACGGGTACGCGCCGGTGCTGCGGTACACCGACCGGTACGGGAAGACACAGAAGATCGTGGCGCCGTTCCTGTACCTGGACGGCAACAAGACGAGCAGCGGCGTGGTGGCCTTCCCGGACGCGAACGTCGACCCGGTCAAGGGCCGGGATCCGGCCGACAAGCAGCAGGTGGCGTTCGCCGGGGTGTACGTGCCGACGTCGGACGGCACCCACGCGGGGTCGGTGTTCCCGGCCGAGCGCAACCCGGTCCTGGTGGTCACCCCGTACCGGGGCGACCTCGGGCTGGACGCGGGCATCCCGCACTCGGTCTACACGCTCGACCAGCACCAGATCGACACCGGCCGGCTGCGCGCCCTCGGTGACCCGCTGCGGCTGCGGCCGGGCGAGTCGGCGCGGCTGGACGACGGGACGACCGTGCGGTTCGACGGCACCGTGCCGTGGACCGCGCTGACCGTCCGGTACGACCCGGGGGAGGCCGTGGTGCTGGTCGGCGCGTGGTGCCTGCTGCTCGGGCTGCTCGCCTCGCTCACCGGGCGGCGGCGCCGGGTCTGGTTCCGGGTACCGCCCTCCGGGCCCGTCAGCGCCGGGGCACTGGCCCGCAGTGAGTACGCCGGCTTCGCCGCCGAGTTCGAGAACATCGTGAAAGGGGTTGCCTGATGGCCGCCGTCGCCGACCAGCTCCTCGTGTACGCCATCCTCGGGTACACGCTCGCCATGCTGGCCTACGCCGTGGAGTACGCTTTCGACTCCCGGTCGGTGGTCGGGCGGGTCGCGGTCCGGGGCGCGGCCGGGGTCGACGAGATGGTCCCGGTCGATACGCCGGCCCTGGTCGGGGCGGCTGGGTCGGTCGACTCGCCCGTTTCGCCGCCGGGCGACTCGCCTGTTTCGCCGCCGGTCGGCACCGCTGCGCCGGCGGCGCGGGCGGTCCCCGGCCGGGCGATCCCGGAGAACGCCCGACTGGCCGGTCTGGCCGGGCGCGGCGCGCTGGTGCTGACCGGGCTGGGCTGGGCGCTGCACCTCGCCGCCATCGTCACCCGCGGGCTCGCCGCGCACCGGGTGCCGTGGGGCAACATGTACGAGTTCATCATGGCGGTCTGCTTCGTCGGCGCGACCGCCTGGCTGGTACTGGTCCTCCGCCGGCCACGGCTGCGCCCGCTCGGGCTGTTCGTGACGCTGGCACTCGTGGTGCTGCTCGGCGTCGACGGGATGCTGCTCTACACGAAGGTCGCGCCGCTGGTACCGGCCCTCAACTCGTACTGGCTGAAGATCCACGTCACCGCGGCGATCACCGCGTCCGGGACCTTCCTGGTCGGCTTCGTCGCGGCGGCGATGACGCTGGTCCGGACCGGGTACGACGCCGGGAAGACCCGTTTCCCGTACACCCTGGGTCCCCGGCTGCCCGCGGCCGACATCCTGGAGCGGCTCACCTTCCGCATCCACGCGCTGGCGTTCCCGATCTGGACCTTCGCGGTGATCTGCGGCGCCATCTGGGCCGAGGCGGCGTGGGGCCGGTACTGGGGCTGGGACCCGAAGGAGACCTGGTCCTTCATCGCCTGGGTGATCTACGCCGGGTACCTGCACGCGCGCGCCACACCGAGCGTCAAGCGCACGGTCGCCACGTGGATCGCGGTGGCGGGGTGGACGGCGATGATGGTCAACCTGTTCGGGATCAACCTGTTCATCGCCGGCCTCCACTCCTACGCCGGGGTCAACTAGCGACCACCTGCGTGATCATCCAGAAGTCGGACGCCAGGCCGCGGTCGGTCAGATACGCGTACGGGAGGGTGAAGTAGCCGGCCTGGCCCCACTCCGGCCCCCATGAGTTGCGTACCAGGAACCGCGCGGTCGCGTCGTCGTACCCGACGGCCAGGACCGCGTGCCCGCCCAGCGCGCTTTCGCTGGGGGCGGGCAGCGGCACGACGCCGGTCTTCACCACCTCGTCGCTCTCGAAGCTCTCGTAGACCATGATGCCGAAGACGAACGGGTACCCGTGCGCCAGGCAGCCGCGCAGCTGGTTGAGCACCTGCGGGATGCGCTGGTAGGACACGGCCCGGTTGCGGGCCGCCTCGGTGTAGCACCGCGGCGGCGGCCGGTGGGTGAAGGCAGCGATGTCGTACGGCCAGGCGTCCTCCGCGCACACGCCCTGCTTGGACACGCTCTTGACGCCGTCGCGGATCATTGCCCCGCTGTCGGAGTTGACGGTGCCCTCCATCCGCCGCTCGTTGTAGTAGATGAACAGCCGGGACGGCATGAAGTCCGTGAGGTTCTGCCTGGCCAGGTCGAACTCGAACGCGGCGCCGATCGCGTTGGCCGTGCAGCTACCGAGCTGGCCCTGGTCGTAGACCTTGGGGCAGTCCGCGTGAAGGTCGACGTGTGGCGGCAACGCCGCCAACACGGTCAGCGGCGCGCCGTAGATGTGGTCACGATGGTCGGGAAGGTCCGGGATCCACCCGTACCTGGCCTGACGTGGTGTCGGTGCGGTCATGCCAGCACTGTGAGCGGCGACACCACGCCCGGCAAAGCGACTGTCCGCACGCGGACGAGTACAGAAGATGACGTATCAGGGCCGTACGCCGGCCTCCTGCGCACTGGTTTCGAGCAGCGTCTTCAGGTCGGAGAGGAGCTGCGGCCAGCCGTTGCTGACCATCCCCAGGACGGTGCTGCCCGGCTCGAAGCCGTCGTGCGTCACGGTCAGCTTGACCTGTGCGTCGACGGGTTCGATGTCGAAGCTCACCTTCGACCGGGGCTCCCCGGCCAGCTTCGCGCGCAGGTCCTCGTCGATCCCCGCTGCCTGCGCCCAGTCCGGCGTGTAGGTGTGCCAGGTGTAGGACAGCCGCCGGTACGGGTCGGACTCCAGCATGACCTGGGCCGGGTCGGCCCTGCTCACGCCGTTGTGCTCCCAGGTCACCGTGGAGCCCACCCGCCAGTCCGAGATGAGCGCCGTTCCCCAGTACCGCCGGGTGAAGGCCGGGTCGGTCAGCGCCTGCCAGAGCCGTTCCGGCGTGGTGTTGATGTAGGTCGTGTACACGAACTCGGGCTTGGTCATCGGTCTGCGCTCCAATGCTGTCTTGAGGTCGGCGAGTGCCCGCACCCGCTCCTGGTCGTACTGGTTGATCCACCGTTCGGCGATGGCGTTGATCGGCGCGGCGTTGAGGTAGTGCAGCTTCTCCCGGCCCCGCCGGACCGTGGTCACCAGGTCGGCCGCTTCGAGAACGTCCAGGTGCTTGCTGACCGACTGCCGGGCCATGTCCAGGTCGGCGCACAGTTCCCGCAGGCTCTGCCCGTTGCGGGCGTTCAGGCTGTCGAGCAGTTGCCGCCGGCTGGCATCGGCCAACGCCTTGAACACCTCGTCCATCTGCCGCCTTCCTGATATGCAGCCCGTCGGCTGCATATCAGCATAGGCAGCCGGGCGGCTGCATGTCAACCACGGGCCGGGTTGATCGGCTCCCGCCAGGTGAGCGCCCACCCTCTCGCGTGGCTGCTCACCACCGACCCCTCGGGGCACCTCGGCGACTAGCAGCCGCCCGCCGACCTGCGAGACTTGGCGGCATGGCGCCGCGCGGATTCCCGTACCCCGACCTCAAGGACTTCCTCACGGCCCTGGAGCGCGCCGGCGAGCTGCGCCGGGTGTCCGTCCCCGTCGATCCCACGCTGGAGATCAGCGAGATCGTCACCCGTACCGTCCGGGCCGGCGGCCCCGCCCTGCTCTTCGAGAAGCCGACCCGGGGGGAGATGCCGGTCGCGATCAACCTGTTCGGCACCCACCGGCGCACGGCGATGGCCCTCGGCGTCACGGACGTGAACGAGATCGGCGCCCGGATCGGCGAGCTGATCCGGCCCGAGCTGCCGGTCGGCTGGTCCGGGATCCGCGAGGGCCTGGGCAAGCTGATGCAGCTCAAATCCGTACCGCCCAAGAAGGTCCGCTCCGCGCCCTGCCAGGAGGTGGTCTACGACAAGGTGGACCTGAACCGGCTGCCGGGGTTGCAGACCTGGCCGGACGACGGCGGGATCTTCCACAACTTCGGCCTGACCCACACCAGGCACCCGGAGACCGGCAAGCGCAACCTCGGCCTGTACCGCCTCCAGCAGCACTCGCCCGACACCCTCGGCATGCACTGGCAGATCCACAAGGACTCGACGGCGCACCATGCCGTCGCGGAGCGCCGGGGCGAGCGGCTGCCGGTGGCGATCGCGATCGGCTGCGACCCGGTGGTGTCGTACGCCGCGACCGCCCCGCTGCCCGGCGACATCGACGAGTACCTGTTCGCCGGGTTCCTGCGCGGCGAGCGGGTGGAGATGGTGGACTGCCTGACGGTGCCGCTGCGGGTACCGGCCCATGCGCAGGTCGTTCTGGAGGGCTACGTCGAGCCGGGGGAGCGGCACCCGGAGGGGCCGTTCGGCGACCACACCGGGTTCTACACGCCGGTCGAGCCGTTCCCGGTGCTGCACGTCTCGGCGATGACCGCGCAGCGGGAACCCGTCTACCACTCGATCATCACGTCGAAGCCGCCGCAGGAGGACGGCGGGATCGGGTACGCCACCGAGCGCATCTTCCTGCCGCTGATCAGGATGCTGGTACCGGACATCGTCGACATGGCCCTGCCCGAGCCGGGCGTGTTCCACAACTGCCTGATCGTGTCGATCCAGAAGCGGTACCCGAAGCACGCGCAGAAGGTGATGAACGCGGTCTGGGGCGCGCACCTGCTGTCGCTGACCAAGCTCATCGTCGTGGTCGACGACGACTGCGACCCGCACGACTACCACGAGGTAGCCTTCCGCGCGTTCGGCAACGTGGACTACGCCCATGACCTGCTGCTCACGTCCGGGCCGGTGGATCACCTGGACCACGCGTCGTACCAGCAGTTCTGGGGCGGCAAGGCGGGCCTGGACGCGACCCGGAAGCTGCCGACGGAGGGGTACACCCGGGGATGGCCGGCGCTGGCCGTCATGTCCGCTTCCGTGCGCGACCTCGTCGATCGTCGCTGGAAGGAGTACGGGCTGTGACCGTTGTGGCGCCCGCTCGCTCCTTCCTGAGCCTCGTCAAGATCGAGCACAGCGTGTTCGCGCTGCCGTTCGCGTACCTGTCGGCGTTGACGGCGATGGCGGTCCGGGCGCCGCACCGGGTCAACTGGGCCGACCTGGTACTGATCACCGTGGCGATGGTCGGCGCGCGGACGTTCGCGATGGCCGCCAACCGGATCATCGACCGGCATATCGACGCGCGGAACCCGCGCACGGCCGGGCGGGAGCTGGTGACCGGCACGGTGTCGGTGCGCACCGCGTGGGCGGGCGCAGCCGTCGCGCTCGTGGTGTTCGTGGGCGCGGCCGCGCTGCTCAACCCGCTGTGCCTCGCGCTGTCCCCGCTCGCCGTCCTGCCCCTGGTCGTGTACCCGTACGGCAAGCGCTTCACCAACTGGCCGCACGCGATGCTGGCGCTCGCCCAGATGGTCGGGCCGGTCGGGGCGTGGCTCGCGGTGACCGGTACCGTCCGGGGCTCGTTCCCCGGGTGGGTGCTGGGCGCGGCGGTCGGGCTGTGGATCGGCGGGTTCGACCTGATCTACGCGACCCAGGACGCCGAGGTGGACCGGGCGATCGGGGTGCACAGCGTGCCGGCCCGGTACGGGGTGCGGTTCGCGCTGGTCCTGTCCGCGCTCGTGCACGTGGTCACGTTCGCGCTGTTCGTGTGGTACGGCCTGCTGGTCGGGTTCGGTGGCTGGTGGTGGACCGGGCTGGCGCTGACGGCGGTGGCGTTCGGGTACGAGCACGCGATCGTCCGGCCCGGCGACCTGTCCCGGGTGAACCGGGCCTTCTTCACCGCCAACGGCTTCGTAGGCATCGCGCTGTTCGCGTTCGCGCTCATGGATCTCGTGCTCCGGCAGGGGCTCCGGCCGTGAGGCGGCCCTGGATCGTCGGGGTGACCGGGGCGTCCGGTACCCCCTATGCGGCGGCCGTGTTGCGCGGCCTCTTCGACGCCGGCCTGCCGGTTGACCTGGTGGTGTCCCGCGCGGCCCGGCTGACCCTGCTCGACGAGGCCGGGGTCGCCTTCCGCGACGGGCACTGGCGGGACGACCTGGCGAAGTGGATCGAGCGGGAACCCGGCGACGTGGCGTACTGGCCGGCCGGTGATCTCGCGGCCGGCCCGAGCAGCGGCTCGTACCAGACCCAGGGCATGATCGTCGTACCGGCGAGCACGGCCGCGTGCGCCGGCATCGCCATCGGCCTGTCGAAGGACCTGCTCCAGCGCGCCGCCGAGGTCAACCTCAAGGAGCGCCGGCCGGTCGTGGTGGTACCCCGGGAGACGCCGGTCTCCCGTTCGCACCTGGAGCACCTCGTCGCGCTCCTCGACGCCGGGGCGGTGGTACTCCCGGCCAGTCCGGGCTTCTACGGTGCCGGCGCGGCCGCGACCGCCGCGCAGCTGGTCGACTTCGTCGCCGGCAAGGTACTGGACGCGGCCGGCGTACCGCACACGCTCTTCACGCGCTGGCGCGGCGAGCTGGGTGCGGCTCGCGCTTCCGGCGGGCCCACGCGGGGGTGACTCATGCTTGACCGGGTGGCCGTGCTCTCCGACATCCACGGGGTACTCCCGGCGCTCGAAGCGGTCCTCGCCGAGCCGGAGGTCCGCGCGGCCGACCGGATCGTGCTCACCGGCGATCTCGCCGCCGGCCCGATGCCGGTACCGACCCTGGACCTGCTCGCCTCGCTCGGCGAGCGGGCGGTGTGGGTACGCGGCAACGGCGACCGCGCGCTGGTCGAGGGCCATCCCGACCCGGGCGCCACGTGGGCGGCCGCGCAGCTCCGGCCCGACCAGAAGGACCGGCTGGCCGCGCTGCCGCTGACCGTCACGCTCGACGTCGCCGGGCTGGGACCGACGCTCTTCTGCCACGCCACCCCGCGCCATGACGAGGAGTACGTGCTCGTGGACACGCCGATGGCGCGGTGGCAGGAGGCACTGTCCACGGTGGATGGCAGCATCACGACTGTCGTGTGTGGACACACGCACATGCCGTTCGTCCGGCTGGTCGACCGGCGGCTCGTGGTCAACCCGGGCAGTGTCGGGATGCCCTACGGTTCCGTCGGCGCGCACTGGGCGCTGCTCGGCCCCGGTACCGGTGTGGCGCTGCGCCGGACCGCCTACGACATCGAGGCGGCGTGCGCCCGGATCGCCGCCGGGTCCGGATATCCCGACGCGGCCGGGTGGGCCGACGTCTACCTGCACGCCCGCGCCTCCGACGCCGAGGCGCTGGCGGCGTTTCACGCCCGCTCGGCCAGCTCCGGGTAGTGCACCACGTAGCCGTCCGCGTCGAGGGTCAGGTCGGCGCGGAACGAGTCGCTCTCGAACCGCACCCGGCCGTCCCCCAGCGCGGTGTACACCTGCTGGACCGCCAGTACCTCCAGGGACGGTACGCGGACGAAGGCGACCGTGAGCGCCGACGAGGTACCCGGGCGGGCGCGCAGCAGCCCGTGCCGGCGTACCGGCGGGGTGTTCAGCAGCGGGCAGAACTCCAGGTCGACGTCGAGCGCGTCGCGCAGCAGCTCCGGATCCTCCATACCGGGCAGGCCGGCGCGCGGGTGGCCGGAGGATCGGAGCGCTCCGTCCAGGTCGCCCTGTTCGCTCGCGGTCACCCGCCACCGGCCGGCGGCCCGCTCCAGCTTGACGCCGCGAAGCCAACCGGCACCCTCCGCGGTCACGCTGAGCCGGGCGGTGACCCAGCTCTCGTCGACCAGCAGCTCGTAACCGCACGTGTACGGGACCGGGCCGGCCGCCATCATGGTGCCCCGGGCGTAAAACCCGGACCGCTCGCTGAAAAGCGCGTGGTCGGTGCCGGTGCGGTCCAGGCGGCGCCAGAGGATCGAGCGCGGAAGGACGGGCATGTGCCCGACCCTATGCGGCCCCGGCCAGCGCGGTCAGCTCGGGCCCGGTCGCGGTCACCTTCGTCCGCCCGGCCACCACGCCGGCCTTCGCCACCAGCGAGAAGGTACCGGCGCGCTGCTTGGGCAGGACGAGCGTGAGGACGGTACCGGACTCGCCCGCGCGTGCGGTACGGCCGGCCCGGTGCAGGTAGTCCTTCGGGTCGCGGGGCGGGTCGACGTGCACGACGAGGGACACGCCGTCGACGTGGATTCCCCGGGCGGCGACGTCGGTCGCGACGAGCAGGCGGGTACGCCCCTCCTTGAACTGCGCGAGCGTCCGCGTGCGTACCGCCTGGGTCTTGCCGCCGTGCAGCGCGCCCGCCCGGACCCCCTGCTCGGCGAGCTGCCCGACCAGGCGGTCCACGGCGAGCTGCGTGCGCACGAACATGATGGTCCGGCCCGGCCGGGCCGCGATCCGGGCCACGACTGCCAACTTCTCCCGGGGCGGTACCAGCAGCAGATGGTGGTCCATCGTGGACACCGTGGCCACCGGCGGGTCGATCTCGTGGGTGACCGGGTCGACCATGAACTGCTTGACGAGCGCGTCCACGTCGCCGTCGAGGGTGGCCGAGAAGAGCATCCGCTGCGCGCCGGCCGGGGTCTTCTCCAGCAGCGCCGTCACCTCGGGCAGGAATCCCATGTCGGCCATCTGGTCAGCCTCGTCCAGGACGGTGACGTCCACGTCGGACAGCCGGCAGGCGCCCCGCTCGACGAGGTCTCCGAGCCGGCCGGGCGTGGCGACGAGCACGTCCACGCCCTGGGAGAGGTCGCGGAGCTGCTTGTCGTAGGGCACCCCGCCGACGGCGGTGCGGCTGGCGCGGCCGACCGCTTTTGCCAGTGGTACCAGCGCGTCGTTGACCTGCATGGCCAGCTCGCGGGTCGGTACCAGGACCAGCGCGCGCGGCTGGCCCGGCGCGGCCTTGGCGCCCGCCGCCAGGCGGGCCAGCAGCGGCAACCCGAAAGCCAGCGTCTTGCCGGACCCGGTCCGGGCGCGGGCCAGCACGTCCCGGCCGGCCAGGCCGTCGGGGATGGTCGCGGCCTGGATGGCGAACGGCTCCTCGATTCCCGCCCGGGCCAGCGCGCCGACCAGCGGCCGCGGCAGCCCCAGCGCGGCGAACCCGGCCGCCTCGGGCTGGTCGAGGACCGAAGGGAACGTGCGCGGATCAGTGAACGGCGGGCGGACAGTGTGCAGCGACATGCTGGTCGGCGACCTTCCAGGGGCGGGCGTACCTCCGCCGCGATCCTGGATGACCGCCTCAAGTCCGGATGAACGCGCTCCCAGTGTAGCCGTGCCTAGTGGAACACCCCGGAGAGGTAGGCGATCGCGAAGCCGAGGCCGCCGACGACCAGCACGCTCATGACGATCAGGATGATCATCACGATCTTCGAGCTCGCGCTGCTCTCCTCGGGCCGGCCCTGGGCCAGGATGTGGCCGGCTAGCGAGCCGGACGGCTCGAACCCGGGGGGTGGTGCCTGCGCGGGGTCATGTGCCGGCGGCGCACCGCCGTAAACAGTGCCCTGCGGGCGCTGGCGGCGCGCCCAGTCACCGTACTGGCTCGAGGTCGCCGGCGCGCCCTCCGCCGGCCACACCGGGTCGCTGCCCGATGGCGGTTCCGGCGGCGCCTGTGGGACCGGGGGCGGTGGCGCGGGAATGACCGACGCGCTGGCCCGCGACTGGAACCCGCCGCCACCCGCGCCGGCCGGGCTGAGCTGGGTCGGTGGCGGCCACACCGGCAGGGCTCCGGCGGGTACCCCGCCGGGCCGCTCCGCGACGCCCTCGATCGCCGGGGGAGGCGGCGGGAACGGGGGTGGCGGCGTGGGACCCGGCGGCACGGGCGCGGGTGGCTGCGGCGGCCCCGGTGGTACCGGCGGCTGCGGCTCCGGTCCGGGTGGTACCGGTCCGGGCGGGACGGGCCCGGGTGGTACCGGTCCGGGCGGGACAGGCCCGGGCGGTGGCTGCGGTACCGGTGCCGGCGGGAACGGCGACGGCGGCGGACCGGGCGGCACGGGTGGCTGTGGCGGCTCCGCCGGACGGGACGGCTCGGCCGGGCGCGGCGGCTCAGCCGGCTGGGGCGGCTCGTGCGGCTGAGGCG
>JBKPCQ010000237.1:0-10245 GCA_046727455.1 Actinomycetota bacterium
ATCCGCCCGGACACCCCGGTCCTGCACCTGCTGCACGTCGCCTACGACGAGCGGCACCGGCCGATCGAGGTGGCCGTCGCGACCTGGCCCGGCCCGATGACCGCGCTGACCGAGGAGTACCGGATCCCGGCGGAGCGGCCCACGCTGCCGGTCACGGATCCGGACCTGGCGCTGGGTTAGCGCCCAGTTTCGACGCAGGAGGTCGCCGCGACTTCTCGCGAACTCGTCATTACCCGAGCGGCCCGGTCACGCGATCTTCAGCGTCCCACCCGGCGATCGCCGGGTCGACCGGTACCCACTCGACGACCTTCCCGTCCGCGGTCAGCCACCATCGGACGAGACGTCTGGCACGTAGCAGGCTCAGGGCGGCCTCCACGGTGGGCACGTCGGTGCTGTAGCGGTGGGCACGTCGGTGCTGTAGCGGTGGGCGAGCACGGCGCTCTCCGGCAGTGCGGTCCCCGCCGGCCATCTGCCGACCGCGATGTCGGAGGCCAGCGTGTCGGCGAGCGGTCGGGCCCGCCGCAGAGTGGATACCTCATGGGCGCGGTCTCGCTTACGCGAGCGACGGCGAACGGCCAGCCCGTAAGCGATCATCACCCGGCACGCGGACGCGGCGGTGCGTGACCGTTAGAGCTGCACACCCAGCAGGGCGTCGACGGTGGCGGTGACGAGGCCGGGCGCGGCCGTGTCGGTGCCTTCGCCGGCCAGCGCCGCGTCGGCCCAGGCGTCCACCGCGCGCAGCGCGCCCCCGGTGTCCAGGTCGTCGGCGAGCCGCTCGCGTAGCCCGGCCAGCAGCGCGGTCCCGGACGGCCCGGCGGCCGCCCCGACCGCGTCGCGCCACCGCGCGATCCGCTGCTCCCCCGTCTTGAGCAGGTCGTCGGTCCACTCGCGGTCGGCCCGGTAGTGGTCGGCGAGCAGCGCCAGCCGTACCGCCATCAGGTCGACCCCGTCGGCCCGCAGGCGGGACACGAAGACCAGGTTGCCCTTGCTCTTGCTCATCTTCTCGCCGGCCCACCCGATCATGCCGGCGTGCACGTAGTGCTCGGCGAACGGCCAGTCGCCGGTGAGCACCTCGGCGTGCGCGGCGGACATCTCGTGGTGTGGGAAGAGCAGGTCGTTGCCGCCGCCCTGGACGTCGATCCGGTCGCCGAGCAGGTCCAGCGCGATCGAGGCGCACTCGATGTGCCAGCCCGGCCGGCCGGGCCCCAGGTCTCCGCCGGCCCAGGAGGGCTCGCCGTCGCGGGCGCCGCGCCACAGCAGCGGGTCGAGCGGGTCGCGCTTGCCGGGCCGGTGGGGGTCGCCGCCGCGCTCGGCGAACAGCTCCAGCATCGCGGCCCGGGACAGCCGGGACTCGTACCCGAACCGCGGCGCGGCGGTCACCTCGAAGTAGACGTCGCCGCTGTCGTCGGGCAGCCGGTACGCGGCGCCCTCGTCGAGCAGCCGGAGCACCTTCGCGGCGATGGCCGGGATCGACTCGACCGCGCCGACGTACCGGTCCGGCGGGATGATCCGCAGCGCCGTCATGTCCTCCCGGAACAGGGCGGTCTCCCGCATCGCCAGGACCACCCAGTCCTCGCGGTCGCGGCTGGCCCGTTCGAGCAGTGGGTCGTCGACGTCGGTGACGTTCTGGACGTACCGGACCGGGTGCCCCGCGTCCCGCCAGACCCGGTTGATCAGGTCAAAGGTGATCATGGTGGCGGCGTGCCCGAGATGGGTCGCGTCGTACGGGGTGATCCCGCAGACGTACATCCGGGCGAGGCCGGCCGGATCGGCGGCGTGTACGCCGTCGCGGGCGGAGTCGAACAGCGCCAGCGGCCGCCCGGTGCCGGGAAGCCGCGGCACCGGTGGGGTGGGCCAGGACTGCATCCCGCAACACTATCGGCGATCGAGCGGCGGGCCCTCCCCGCCACCCGGCGGCGTGCGCGTGATCACAGCCTCACATCGGTGGCCACGGCACCGCCGGCCAGTCGCCCCCCGGCGCCGGGAAGCACGCGGCGGCCAGCAGCCGGTCGATCCGGCGGCGGACTCTGGTCACTTCGGCCGCGGTGAGGTGTCCGCGCAGGACGGTACCCAGCCCGCCGGCCAGCTCGGCGCGCAGCCTGCCGAGGACCTCGACCGCCCAGGGCGGGAGCGGCTCGCCGATCCAGCCCCAGAGCACCGTGCGCAGCTTGTCCTCGACGTGGAAGCACACCCCGTGGTCGACGCCGTACACGTGGCCGTCCACTGTGGACAGGACGTGGCCGCCCTTGCGGTCGGCGTTGTTCGCGACCGCGTCGAACACGGCGAGCTGGGCCAGCCGGGGATCGTCGGCGTGGGCGAGGACGTACCGGGCGCCGTCGGTGTCCCGGGCGGCGATGACGCGGCGCCAGCCGTCCGGTACCCCGTCGGCCGGGACGAAGCCCAGCAGCGGCGCCGGGTCCTCGTCGGCCTCCTCGATCCAGAGCTGGACGGCGCCGGAGCCGAGCGGGCCGTCGCGCAGCACCGTCGGCGGGACGCAGGCCCAACCGGTCGCGGCGGCGAGCAGGTAGGCGCTGACCTCGCGGCCGGCGAGGGTACCGTCGGGAAAGTCCCACAGCGGCCGCTCCCCCCGCACCGGTTTGTAGACGCACCGGGCGGTCACCCCGTCGAGCGCGATGTGCGCGCGCAGCGTGGTGTTGGACGCCTCGACCAGCCGGCCCTCCAGCTCGATGGTCCCGTGCCGCAGGAGGTTCAGCGCGTCGGCATCAGGGATCGGACGTTCCGGCCTGCCTGCCGGGGTCCCGCGAGCCGGAATGTCCGTCGACGGCACCGGCGTGCGCCCTAGCGGTGGTAACCGTTGTGCCGGGGGCACAGGTGCCCTTTGGGGTCCAGCGGCTGACCGCACAGCGGGCAGGGCGGCCGGCCGGCGGACACCACCCGGCGGGCGCGCTCGATGAACTCCCGCGTCGCGGCGGGGGTCAGCCGGACCCGCAGCCGGTCGAGGTCTGCCGCGTCGTCGTCGGCCTCCTCGTCCTCCTCCGTCTCGCCGGCCGCGATCGCCTCGATGACCACCGTGCTGGTGTCGACGTCGAAGGCAAGCCCGAGGGTGCCGACCCGGAACTCCTCGTCGACCGGGGACTCCAGCGGCTCGTTGTCGGGCGACTCCACCTCGGGCTCGGGCAGCACCACGCCGAACCGGCGGTGCGCCTCGCCCAGCAGCTCGTCGAGCTTCTCCGCGAGCAGAGCCACCTGGACCTTCTCCAGCGCCACGCTGACCAGCCGGCCGCCGCCGCGCGCCTGGAGGTAGAAGATCCGCTCGCCGGGCGGACCCACGGTTCCGGCTACGAACCGCTCGGGCGGCTCGAACGCGTACACCTGATGGGTCATGTTGTCGACCCTAGCCGGTCGGTAGCGACAGCGCTCCGCCGGTTGCCGGCTCCCGCCCCGCCCCCGACCACGGCATCTGAGCTGGCCCTGGTGGCCCGGCGCCGGGACCGGTGCGGTGGCGGCCGCAGCCCGGACAGGTCGCCCCCGACGTCGTTCGCCCTGAGCAGAAAAGGGCGCAGGGGGGTGTACCGGATCACGGTCAGCGAACCCGGGTCGACCACCAACCGCTGGAACAGGTCGAGGTGCAGGCCGAGCGCGTCGGCGACGATCGCCTTGATGACGTCGCCGTGGCTGCACGCCAGCCACACCGCATCGGCGCCGAGCCGGGCATCCCACTCATGCACGGCGGCGACGGCCCGCGCGGACATCTCCGCCATCGACTCCCCGCCCGGGAAGCGGGCCGCGCTCGGATGGGCCTGGACCACCTGCCACAGCGGCTGCTTCGCGAGGGTCTTCAACGACTGGCCCTCCCAGTCGCCGTACCCGCACTCGACCAGGCGCGGGTCGACCTCGACCGGCGTGCCGGGCAGCGCCAGCTCGACGGTCTGCGTGCAGCGCAGCAGCGGGCTGGTCACCACGGCGGCGAGCGGTACCTTCGCCTGGGTCAGCCGCTGGCCGACCGCGACGGCCTGGGCCCGGCCGGCGTCGTCCAGCGCGGTCGGCCGGCGCCCGGCGAGGGTACCGTCCACGTTCGAGGTCGTCCGGCCGTGCCGGAGCAGGATGAGCGTGGCCACGGCGGCAAGATTACGTCGCCGCTCGATCAGGTCGCGGCCAGCCACCCGGCGGTCAGCGCGGTGGCGAGCAGCGCGCCGAGCGCGACCCGGTACCAGACGAAGACGGTGATCGGGTGGCGCACCACGAAGCGCAGGAGCCAGGCGATCGTCACGTACGCGACGACGAAGCTCACCACGGTACCGACGACCAGCGCGGCCGCCCCGACGCTGGTGCCGTGCAGCGCGTCCTTCAGCTCGAACAGGCCGGCCGCGGTGAGCGCCGGGATCCCGAGGAAGAACGACAGCCGGGTGGCGGTCACCCGGTCCAGGTCGCGGAACAGCCCGGCGGAGATGGTGGCGCCCGACCGGGACACCCCGGGGACCAGCGCGATGCACTGGGCCAGCCCGATGACGACCGCGTCCTTCAGGGTCACCTCCTTCTCGCCGCGCTTCTGGGTGGCCACCGACTCGGCGAAGACCATCACCGCGCTCCACAGGATCAGCCCGGCCGCGACCACCCACAGGCTGCGCAGCGGGCCGGTGATGAGGTGCTTGGCGAACAGGCCCAGCAGGCCGATCGGGACCGAGCCGGCGACCACGTACCAGCCGAAGCGGTAGTCGAAGCCGCGCTCGTCCCGGCGGACCAGGCCGCGGGCGAAGCCGCCGACGATCCGGACGATGTCCGTGAAGAAGTACACGATCGCGGCGAGGATCGCGCCGACCTGGATCACGGCGGTGAACCCGGTCACCGCGGCGTCGTCGACCTTGAGGTCCAGCAGCTTCTCGGTGATCGTCAGGTGCCCGGTCGAGGAGACCGGGAGGAACTCGGTGAGCCCCTCGACGATCCCGAGGATCAGCGCCTTCCAGAGCTCCACGTCACTCCCCCACGCCGGACAGTTCCAGAGCCTCGGCGGCCTGGCCCAGGGTCCGCACGCCGGACTCGCGGTCGGCGGCGAAGAGCGAGACCGACAGGGTGGTGACCCCGGCGGCGGCGTACTCCCGCATCCGGTCCGCGATCCGCTCCACGGGGCCGAGCAGGCTGGTCCGGTCGATGAACTCCATGGGTACCGCCGCCGCCGCGTCCCGGTGCCGCTTGGCGAGGTACAGGTCCTGTACCTCGCGGGCCGCGTCGCCGTAGCCCATGCGGACGGCGAGCTGGTTGTAGAAGTTCTGCTCGCGGCTGCCCATCCCGCCCACGTACAGCGCGGCGTACCAGCGGACCAGCTCGGCGCACATGGTCACGTCGTCGCCGACCACGACGGGTACCGACGGGACGACGTCGAAGCCGTCCGGCTTCAGCCCGGCCTTCGCCCGGCCGGCGGCGATCGATTCGAGCTGCTCGGCCGAGTGCTCCGGGGCGAAGAAGACCGCCAGCCAGCCGTCCGCGACCTCGCCGGCCAGCTCCAGGTTCTTCGGCCCGACGGCGGCCAGGTAGGTCGGGATCCGGGTCCGGGTGGGGTGGAAGCCCAGCTTCAGCGCCTTGCCCGGGCCGTCCGGCAGCGGCAGCGTGTAGAACCGGCCGTCGTAGGCCACCGTCTCGCCGGCCACGGCCCGCCGGACGATCTCCACGTACTCCCGGGTCCGCTGCAGCGGCCTGGCGAAGCGCACTCCGTGCCAGCCCTCGGAGACCTGCGGCCCGGAGACCCCGAGGCCGAGCCGGAACCGCCCGCCAGACAGGGTGTCGAGGGTCGCGGCGGTCATCGCGGTCATCGCCGGCGACCGGGCCGGGATCTGCAGGATCGCGCTGCCGATGTCGATCCGGCTGGTCTGGCCGGCGATCCAGGCCAGCATCGTGGCGGCGTCCGAGCCGTATGCCTCCGACGCCCAGACCACCGCGTACCCGAGGCGGTCGGCCTCCTGCGCCAGCGCGAGGTGGTCGGCCGGCGTGGTCCACGCGGTCTGGTACCCGAGGCTGAGCGACAGCCGCATGGGCGACTCCTTCCAGTCGACAAACGCTGCCGCGGCGCTCCGACAAGCTACGCTGCGCGCGCCGAGCCGCACCAGGGTAGCCGGCGGCGCCCGGCGCGGTGCCCCCGGGCACCGGGGACGCGCCGGTAGGTTGACATGCCATGCAGCAGCGACCGCTCGGCCGCGCCGGACTGCTCGTGTCCCGGCTCGCCCTCGGCACCATGACGTGGGGCCGGGACACCGCGCCCGACGACGCTGCCGCCCAGCTCAAGACGTTCGTCGCGGCGGGCGGGAACCTGCTGGACACCGCCGACGTGTACGGCGACGGCGAGGCCGAGGCGGTCCTCGGCGCGCTGCTGTCCTCCGTGGTGTCCCGCGCCGACGTGCTCATCGCGACCAAGGCGGGCCTGGTACCGGACCGGGAGCGCCGCCGGGACGCCTCCCGGGGGCACCTGCTGGCGGTCCTCGACGCGTCGCTGGCCCGGCTCGGGGTGGACCACGTCGACCTCTGGCAGGTGCACGGGTACGACCCGGCGACGCCGCTGGAGGAGACCCTGGCCGCGCTGGACTTCGCGGTCACCTCCGGACGGGCCCGGTACGCCGGGATCGCCAACTTCGCCGGCTGGGAGACCGCCCGCGCGGCGACCTGGCAGGCCGCCTGGCCGGGCCGGACTCCGCTGGTCTGTGCGCAGGTGGAGTACTCGCTGCTGGAGCGGGGCATCGAGCGGGAGGTGCTGCCCGCCTGCGCCGCGCTCGGCCTGGGGGTGCTGGCCTGGTCGCCGCTGGGTCGCGGGGTGCTCACCGGCAAGTACCGGCACGGCCGCCCGGCCGACTCCCGGGCCGCCTCCCCGCACTTCGAGCGGTTCGTCGGCCGGTACCTCGACCCGCGCAGCTCAGCCATTGTCGAGTCGGTGGTCACCGCCGCCGAAGGACTGGGCGTGTCCCCGCTGGAGGTGGCGCTGGCCTGGGTCCGGGACCGGCCGGGCGTGACCGCCCCGATCCTCGGCGCCCGTACCGTCGGTCAGCTCCTCGGCGCGTTGCAGGTCGAGGAGATCACCCTCCCCGTGGAGATCAGCCATGCCCTGGACGACGTGTCCGCCCTCGAATGCGGATATCCCGAGCGGCAGGGTTGATGCGACCGCCGGGGGCGGGGCAGTATCCAGGACATGGACTACGAATACGCGCCGTTGCGGTTACCACCTGATGTCGACCGGTTGACCGCTACGGCGCAGTTGGCCATCCAGGCGGAGTTCTCGGGGTGGGAGCTGGCGAGGGTACAGCTCTTCCGGGACGGCACCCGTAAGGTCCTGTTGCGACGACGGATCGGTCCGACGCCGCAGCCGGGCTTTTCGTATTAGCGGGGTCAGGAGGCGGCTCCGGCGGCCTCGTCGAGGTCGCTGTACGGGTGCTCGTCGAGCCGCCCGACCAGCCGGTCACCGGGGGCCACGGTGAACGGGCCCACGCCATCCGCCTCGTCGTAGGCGTCCAGGTCGAGCGCGCTCGCGACCTCGGCGACCGTCACGATGCCGTCCAGCGGTTCGAGTTCCGGCACGTCCAGCGCGCCCAGCGAGCCGTCGCCGGTCTGCAGCAGCTCCAGCACCGCCTCGCTGACCGACTCCACCGGCTCGGCCGGCTCGTCGTCGGCCTGCGGGGCGGTGCGGCGGGCCGCCTCGGCCACCCGGATCAGCGCGCCGACGCTGGGTACCCGGTAGTCGCGGCGCTGCCGGACGGACACCACATGGGGGTACGGGTCGTCGGGCGTGTCCTCGTCGTCCTCGGTGAGCCCGACGCCGAACTGCCGGTCGGCCTCGTCCGGGTCGATCGCGTCCACGTCCCACGGGGTGACCTCGCTGAACGCGTCGAGCAGGAGCTGGTCGTACGCGTAGGACGCGTTGTTCAGCTCGACGTACGCCCGCCAGACCCCGTCGTCGTCGATGCGACCCTCGGCCGCCCTGACCGCGGCGAGGTGCGCCCGTGCGGCGGTGAAGACCTTCTCCAGGGCGTCGTCGAGCTGGGCGAACTGGTCGTCGGACATGGGAAGCAACACCCCCGGGTCAGCAGCGGGCGAGGAACCGGTCGAGAACTCGCACGCCGAACTGTAGTCCCTCCACCGGGACCCGCTCGTCAACGCCATGGAACAGTGCCGCGAAGTCCAGGTCCGGCGGCAGGCGCAGCGGGGTGAAGCCGAAGCAGCGGATGCCCGCCTCGCTCCAGGCTTTGGCGTCGGTACCCCCGGAGAGCATGTACGGGATCGGCCGGGCGGCCGCGTCCTCGCCCCGCAGCGCCGCGGCCATCGCGTCGACCAGGGGTCCGTCGAAGGTCGTCTCCACGGCCGGCTGGTGCTGGACGAACTCGACCTCGATCTCCGGGCCGATCACCGAGCGGATCTCGGCGAGGAAGTCGTCGGCGCGGCCGGGCAGGCTCCGGCAGTCCACGGTCGCGCTGGCCCGGCTCGGGATCACGTTCTCCTTGTACCCGGCCGCGAGGCGGGTCGGGTTGGCCGTGTTGCGCACGGTGGCGCCGATGAACGCGGCGATCGGCCCCAGCTTGCCGACGGCCGCCTCCGGGTCGTCGAGGTCCAGCCCGAGGCCCAGCAGCTCGGAGACCTCCTCCAGGAACGCGCGTACGGCCGGGGTCAGCTCGATCGGGAAGCGGTGCCGGCCCAGCCGGGCGACCGCCTCGCACAGCGCGGTGACCGCGTTGTCGTCGTGCGCCAGCGAGCCGTGCCCGGGCCGGCCGCGGGCGGTCAACCGGAGCCAGTCGATGCCCTTCTCTGCGGTCTGGATGAGGTACAGGCGCAGGTCCGGGCTGACCGTGTAGGAGAAGCCGCCGACCTCGCCGATCGCCTCGGTGACGCCGTCCAGCAGGTCGCGGTGCCGGCGGACCAGGAACCGGGCGCCGTAGTCGCTGCCGGCCTCCTCGTCCGCGGTGAAGGCCAGCACGAGGTCGCGCGGTGGGCGCACGCTGCGCCGCCGCCAGTCACGGACCACGGCGAGGACCATCGCGTCGAAGTCCTTCATGTCGACGGCGCCGCGGCCCCAGAGGTACCCGTCGATGAGCTCGCCGGAGAACGGGTGCACCGACCACTCGTCCGGGTCGGCCGGTACCACGTCGAGGTGTCCGTGGACGAGCAGCGCGCCGCGGGACGGGTCGGTGCCCTCGAACCGGGCCACGACGCTCGCCCGGCCGGGCGCCGACTCGCGGATCTGCGACACCAGCCCGACCTCGTCCAGCAGCCCCGCCACGTACTCGGCCGCGGTGCGCTCGCCGGCACAGGTGGCGAGGTCCCCGGTGTTGGTGCTGTCGATGCGGATGAGGTCACGGCAGAGGTCAACGACCTCCTCGGCGGGCTCGGTCATTGCCTAGTCATACCAGGCCGCTACGTCAGTGGAAGATGCTGTACCCGCCCGGCCCGACGAGCAGGCCCACGACGATCAGCACGATGCCCCACAGAATCTGGCGGCGCAGCAGAGCGAAAATTCCCGAGATGACCAGTATGGCCGCGATGATGAAGAGCAATAGACCCATAGCGCACCGGTACCCGTCCACGCTCCCGGTAACCGCGCCGCGACGTTTCCGGCACGGCGGGCCGGGGCACCCTTCAGGTGACCGATGTCAGGAGGTGGGAAGAGTGCCGGCACGCAAGGAGATGCCCAGCACCCTGCGGCGATCACCGCGTGAGGCGCAGGAGACCTGGAGCAAGACGCACGACTCGGCGGTCGAGACGTACGGCGAGGGCGAGCAGGCGCACCGGACCGCGTTCGCCTCGCTGAAGCACTCGTTCGAGAAGGTCGGCGACCACTGGGAGGCCAAGAAGGGCAAGGGGCCGAGCGACGCCCAGGCGGCGCATGGCCGGGGCCAACGGCCGACCGGAACCGCGAGCGGCGTGGACGCCAATGCCAGCAAGCAGCACCTGATGGAGGTCGCCAGGCGCCTGGAGATCCGCGGCCGGTCGTCGATGACCAAACAGGAGCTGGTGGACGCGATCCAGAAGGCCAACGCCCGGAGCACCCGCAGGGCACGCGAGCGGTAGCGACGGATAGGACGGCGCCCGGGGCGGTCGACCGCCCCGGGCGTCCTTCGTGTCGTCAGTTCTCCCGTGTCGTCAGTTCTCCGCCAGCTGTACCCGCAGTCTGGCGAGGGAGCGGGCGAGCAGGCGGGAGACGTGCATCTGGGAGATGCCGACGCGTTCGGCGATCTGGGTCTGGGTGAGGTTGCCGAAGAACCGCAGGATGATGATGTGCTGCTCGCGGGGGTTGAGGGTGTCCAGGGCGGGGCC
>JBKPCQ010000238.1:0-9926 GCA_046727455.1 Actinomycetota bacterium
GCCGCCCGGCACTCGGCCGGGTCGTCCAGCGCCTGCGCCAGCTCGGTGGCGTACACCCGGAGCAGGTCGTGGGTGGCGAACCGGCCAGCGGAGCGCTCCTCGACGAGGTGCGCGCGGGCCAGCTCGGCCAGCGCGGCCCTGGCCTGCTCAACGGGTACCCCGGCGAGGCTGGCCGCGGCGGCGGTGCCGACCTCCGGGCCGGGGTGCAGGCCGAGCAGCCGGAACAGGCGCGCGGCCGGGGCGGTCAGCCGGCGGTACGACCAGGAGAAGAGGCTGCGCACGTCCATCGCGCGGTCGCCGGTGTCGAACGGGTCGAGACCGTCCCGCGCCTCGTCCAGCTCGGCGACCAGCTCGGCGAGCCGGAGGTCCGGCCGGGTGGCCGCGCGGGCGGCGAGGACGCTCAGCGCGATGGGCAGCCCGGCGCAGCGGGCGACGATGCGCTGCGCCGCCTCCGGCTCGGCCGCCACCCGCTCCGCGCCGAGGTGGCGGACCAGCAGCTCGTGTGCGTCGGCGGCGGTCAGCAGGTCCAGGGCAAGGGGGCGGGCGCCCTGCGCGGCCACCAGGCCGGTGAGCCGGTGCCGGCTGGTCACCAGCACCAGCGCGGTGGGGCTGTTCGGCAGCAGCGGGCGTACCTGCGCCACGTCGGCCGCGTTGTCCAGGACGACGAGTACCCGCCGGTCGGCGAGCAGCGTCCGGTACCGGCCGGCCTGCGCGTCGATCCCGGTCGGGATCCGCTGCGGCGGCACGCCGAGCGCGTCGAGGAAGCCGCGGACCGCCTCGCCGGGCTCCATCGGTTCGCCGGCCGGGTCGAACCCGCGCAGGTTGACGTAGAGCTGGCCGTCGGGGAAGCGCTCGGCGACCTGGTGGGCCCAGTACACGGCCAGCGTGGTCTTGCCGATGCCGGCGGTACCGTCGATCGCGGAGATCACGAAGGTCCGGCCCGCACCGGCCGGATCGCCCAGCAGCGCGGTCAGCGCCCGCAGCTCCACCCGCCGTCCGGCGAAGTGCCGAGGTGGCGGCGGGAGCTGGCGGGGTACCACGGTGGGGGTGACCGCCGGCGCGGACCGGGAGTCGAGCGCGACGTCCTCGCCCGCGAGAAGCTCGCGGTGCAGCCGCTGGAGCGGCGGTCCGGGCTCGACGCCCAGCTCCTCGACCAGTACCCGCCGGGTGTCCGCGAAGACGGCCAGCGCCTCGGCCGGGCGGCCGGCCCGGTGCAGCGCGACCATCAGCAGCGCGCGCAGCCGTTCCCGCAGCGGGTTCTCGACGACCAGGGCGGACAGCTCCGGGATCAGGTCCGGGTCGGCCGCCCCGGTGCGCAGCAACACCGCGGCGCGCTCCTCCGCGGCGGTCAGCCGCAGCTCGACCAGGCGCGCCCGCTCCGCTACCGCGAACGGCCCCGGGACGTCGGCGAGTGGCGGGCCCTGCCACAGCGCCAGGGCCGCGGTGTAGGCGTCCAGCGCCCGCGCCCGGTCACCGGCCGCGGCGAGCCGCCGCGCGCTGTCCAGCCGGGTGGCGAACACCTCGGCGTCGAGCTGCCCGGGTGCCAGGGTCAGCCGGTACCCGGACCCGACCGAGGCGAGGACCTGCCCGGGTGCCCGCCGCGCCCGGTCCGGCTCGACGATCCGGCGCAGCGCGGCCACGTGCGCGTGTACCCGGTTCACCACGCTGGCCGGCGGATCCGTCCCCCACCCGCCGTCGACCAGCTCGTCGCGCGACACGACGCGGTTGGCCCGCAGCGCCAGCATGGCCAGGACGGCCCGCTGGCGCGGCGGTCCGAGCTGGAGTTCCCGGTCACCCCGGAAGGCCCGGACCTCGCCGAGCACCTCGACCCGCAGCTCCTGGCCTGACGGCTCCAGGGTCCGAGGGTCGGAGGCTGCGGGGTCCGGCACCGGCTCACGGTACCGAAGCCGGGCGCGCAGGGGCGCGGGGCAGCCCCCGATAGCCCTTCTGCCCCGCGCCAGCAGTCAGTGTCGATGGCCGCTCTGTTTTTTCTCTGTGCGGGGCCGCTAGAGCGCGATCTCCAGGCTGACCAGGCCGCGCAGGTCGAGCCAGGCCCGGTCCGGCCCGCGTACCAGCCGGAGGAGCACCGCGTCGCACCCCGGGCACCGGGCCACCGCGCCCGGCGCGTCGAGGTACACCCGCAGCTCGGCGATCGGGCCGATCCGCCCGCAGCCGGCGCACCGCCCGGTGGCCGCGGTCAGGTCCACCGCGAAGATCTCCCGGAGCGGCCCCGCGAGGGCATTCCCGTCCCGGAACGAGTCGTCCATCGTCACCCTCCGCTCGGGCCGAAGCGCTCGGTACGGACCCGGCGCGGGTCGTGGCCGAGCGCGACAAGGATGTCGCTGACCGCCTCCACGAACCCGGTCGGCCCGCAGACGTAGCAGGCCGGCTGGAAGTCCGGCGGCCAGCCGTGGGTGTTCACCGTCGCGACACCGATCCGGCCGACGGGGCTGGGGCCGCCTCTGGTGTGCACGTACGTGACGTCGAACCCGCCGTCGTCGCGCGCCCGCTGGCGCAGTTCGTCGGCGTAGAAGGCGTCGGCCGGGGTGCGGACCGAGTAGATCAGCCGGAACGGTACCCGGCTGCCCGCCGCCGTCCGGGCGCGCACCATCGCCATCAGCGGGACGATGCCCGACCCACCGCCGACGAGCAGCACCGGGTCGGCGTCCGCCGGCCGCCACACGAACCAGCCGCCGACCGGTCCGCGCAGCTCGACCGGGTCGCCCGGCGCGAAGACGCCGGTGAGGTACGGCGACACCTCGCCGTCGGATACCCGCTGGACGGTCAGCTCGACCCGGTCGGCGTCCGGCGCCGAGGCGATCGAGTAGCTGCGCTGCGTCGTGTACCCGTCCGGCGCGGTCAGCCGCACGTCGACGTGCTGCCCGGCGAGGTGCCCGGGCCAGCCGGGTACCTCGAGGACGAGCGTGCGCGCCGTCGGGGTCTCGTCGTGCCCGGCGACCAGCCGGGCGACCCGCCAGACCAGCCGGCGCCCGCTCAGTCGCCCTGGTACCGCTGCTCGCGCCACGGGTCACCGTAGTTGTGGTAGCCGGCGGTCTCCCAGAAACCCGGCTCATCTTCCAGCAGGAGCTGGATGCCGCGCACCCACTTGGCGGACTTCCACAGGTACAGGTGCGGGACGAGCAGCCGGGCCGGGCCGCCGTGTGGTGGCGACAGCTCCTCCCCCTCGTACCGGTACGCCACCCACGCCTGCCCGTCGAGCAGGTCCGCGAGCGGCAGGTTGGTGGTGTACCCGCCGTACGAGTGCACGAGCGCGTACTCCGCCGCGCTCTCCACGTCGGCGAGCAGCGTGTCGAGCGCGACGCCCGTCCACGTGGTGCCCAGCTTCGACCACTTGGTCACGCAGTGCAGGTCGACGGTGACCGTATCGGCCCGCAGGGCAAGCAGCTCCGGCCACGACCACCGGTGCTTGTCCCCGGTCTCGGTGGTGACGACGAACTCCCAGCGGTCCAGCGGGATCCGCGGTGTCGGGCCGGCTGACAGCACCGGGAAGTCACGCGTCAGGTACTGCCCCGGGGGCAGCTTGGCGTCCGGTTCGCGGGGCCGCCCGGTGAACCCCGGTGACACGATGCCCACGTCGGATCTCCTGTCGTCGAGCAAGCTAGCCGAGCTAACCGAGCAACTCGGCGGCCCGCATGCGGATCTCCCCGTACCTCCGGCGCACCTCCTCCGTGGGCTCGGCCGTGACGGTCCGCGCGGTGACCGGCCACGCCGGCGGCTCGGGACCGCCGCCCAGTGCCCAGGCCGCCTGCCGAGCGGCTCCCAGCGCAACGTACTCGCCCGGCTCCGGCACCGCCACCGGCAGGCCGAGCAGGGCCGGCGCGAGCGCCCGCACGGCCGCCGAGCCGGCGCCGCCGCCGATGAGCATGACCCGCTCCACCGGCACATTCTGCGCGCGCAGCGCGTCCAGGCCGTCCGCGAGGCCGCAGAGCATCCCCTCGACCGCGGCGCGGGCGAGGTTGGCCGGTGTGGCGTTGCCCCGGGCCAGGCCGGCGAGCAGACCGCGGGCGGCCGGCAGGTTGGGGGTCCGCTCACCGTCGAGGTAGGGCAGCAGGGTCAGACCCCCGGCGCCCGGCTCCGCGGACCGCGCCAGGTCGTCCACAGTGGACAGTGGTACCCCCAGCAGGCTCGCGGTCGCGGTCAGCACCCGGGCCGCGTTGAGGGTGCACACCAGGGGGAGGTACCGGCCGGTGGCGTCGGCGAACCCGGCCACCGCCCCGGACGGATCGGCCACCGGATGCTCGGCGACGGCGAACACGGTGCCGGAGGTGCCGATCGACACCACCGCCTCGCCCGGCCGGAGCCCCAGGCCGAGTGCCGCGGCCATGTTGTCGCCGGTACCGGCGGACAGCAGCGCGCCGTCCGCGGTCTCCCCCACCGTCTCGGCCGGCCCGGCGACGCGGGGTACCCCCAGCTCCCGCCCGAACGCCAGCTCCAGCAGCTCGGGCCGGTAGCCGCCGCTGGCCGGCGACCAGTACCCGGTCCCGGAGGCGTCGCCCCGATCGGTGGTGGGAATGCCGTCGACCCGTAGGACGTCGGTCAGCCAGTCGTGCGGCAGCAGCACGCGTGCCGTCCGGTCGGCGAGCTTCGGCTCGGCGCGGGCGAACCAGCGCAGCTTCGTCACCGTGAAGCTGGCGACCGGCACCGAGCCCACGGTGCGCGCCCACGCAGCCGGCCCGCCCAGCTCGGTGACCAGCTCCGCGGCGGCCTCGGCGGAGCGGTTGTCGTTCCACAGCAGCGCCGGCCGGACCACGTCGCCGCGCTCGTCCACGCAGACCATGCCGTGCTGCTGGCCGCCGACGCCGATCGCGGCCACGCCGTCGAGCAGCCCGCCGCTCGCGGCCTGGAACGCGTCGAGCCAGGCCGCCGGCTCCACCTCGGTCGCGTCCGGGTGCGGCGCCTGCCCGGTCCGCAGCACCTCCCCGCTGTCCGCGTCGCACACCACGACCTTCGTCGACTGGGTGGCCAGGTCCACCCCGGCAACGAGGCTCATTTCCGAACGCCCAGGAGGTGGTCCATGGCGAGCTGGTCGAGCCGCTCGAACGCCATGCCCCGGGCGGCCAGCGCCTCGATGTCCGGCTGCTCGGCGCGCACGTCGGAGAGCGTCTCCCCCGGCGCCAGGGTCGGCTGGGCCAGCTCGTCGACCCGCGCGTCGGCGAGCGCCCGCCGTACCTCCGGGTCGGCCCGGAACGCGGCGGCCCGTTCCCGCAGGATCAGGTAGTTGCGCATGCACGCGGCCGCGCTGTCCCACACGCCGCCGATGTCCTCGGTGCGCGGCGGCTTGTAGTCGAAGTGCCGCGGCCCGGTGTACCCGCCGGACTCCAGCGCGTCGACCGTCCAGAACGCGCCGCGCAAGTTGCCGGCGCCGAAGCGCAGGTCCTGGTCGAAGCGCGGGCCGTTCTGCCCGTTGAGGTCGATGTGGAACAGCTTGCCGTGCCACAGCGCCTGGGTGATGCCGTGGGCGAAGTTGAGCCCGGCCATCTCCTCGTGCCCGACCTCGGGGTTGAGCCCGACCCGGTCCGGATCGTCCAGTGTGGACACGAAGGCGAGGGCGTGGCCGATCGTGGGCAGCAGGATGTCGCCGCGCGGTTCGTTGGGCTTGGGCTCGATGGCGAAGCGGATGCCGTACCCGCGCTCGCGCACGTACGCGCACAGGACGTCCAGCGCCTCCCGGTACCGGTCCAGGGCGGCCCGGACGTCCTTGGCCGCGCCCGACTCGGCGCCCTCCCGGCCGCCCCACAGCACGTACGTCGGCGCGCCCAGCTCGGCCGCGAGGTCCAGGTTCCGGGCCACCTTCGCGAGCGCGTACCGGCGGACCGCCCGGTCGTTCGCGGTGAACGCCCCGTCCTTGAACACCGGGTGGAAGAACAGGTTCGTGGTCATCATCGGGACCACGATGCCGGTCGCGTCCAGCGCCTCGCGGAACCGGGCGACGTGCCGCGCGCGGGCGGCCTCGTCGCTGCCGAAGGGGATCAGGTCGTCGTCGTGGAAGCTGACTCCGTAGGCGCCCAGCTTCGCCAGGTGCTCCACGGCGTCCACCGGGTCGAGGGGCGGCCGGGAGGAGTCCCCGAACATGTCACGGGCGGGCCAGCCGACGGTCCACAGCCCGAACGAGAACCGGTCAGTACGGGACGGCACGTAGTCGGTCATACCGGCACCATAGACCCGGGCGGGGGCGGATTTCACCTGGCCGGCCCGTTGTCCGGGTCCTCCGGTGAAGCGCCGGAGGCCGGGCCGCGCGCGGGCGGGCGCGGCGGGCCGAGGCCGCCCCACGGGTCGAAGTCGACTTCGAGGGGTTCCTGCGGCGGGCGCAGCTCCTCGGGCACGTGGCGCAGGTTCAGCCGGATCCGGGTCCACGTGCTGCTGCGCCCGCGCATCGAGTCGACCAGCACGTCGGCGTCCTCCAGCAGCGGCCACACCTCCGGGTGCCGCTGCTTCCAGTGCTCCAGCGCCGTGCGCGCCTCGGCTTCCGAGGAAGCCCGCGCGACGATGATCAGCGGCATGTTGGACTGCCGGCGCCCGGTCGGGCTCAGCGGGTCGGCCGGCCGGCCGGACCTGGCGTTGCGGGGTGGGTCGACCAGCCCCTCCTTCTTGTCCCGCTTGGCCATCTCCAGCAGCGGCTCCAGCGAGCCGGCCGCCGCGTCCATGCCGCCTTCGGGGTCGCCCAGCTCGGCGTACCGGGCCGGTACCGTCTCGATCGTGTACGCCTCCGGCACGCCGTCCGGTACCTCGTCCCATCGCAGCGGGGTGGACACCCGGGCGTCCGGGGTGGGCCGCACCGAGTAGGCCGAGGCGGTGGTGTGGTCCTTGGCGTTCTGGTTGTAGTCGACGAAGACGCCCTGCCGCTCCTCCTTCCACCACCGGCTGGTGGCGAGGTCCGGCGCCCGCCGCTCCACCTCCCGGGCCAGGGCCAGCGCGGCCGTGCGGACCTGGGTGAACGTCCAGCGCCGCTCGATCCGGCAGAAGACGTGGAACCCGCGCGAGCCGGAGGTCTTCGGCCAGCCGGTCAGCCCGACGTCGTCGAGGACCTCCTTGACCACCATCGCGACCTGCCGGACCTGTGACCACGGCACGCCCGGGATCGGGTCCAGGTCGACCCGCAGCTCGTCGGGGTGGGCGAGGTCGTCGGCGCGGACCGGGTGCGGGTGCAGGTCGATGCAGCCGAGGTTGACCACCCAGGCGAGGCCCGCCTCGTCCCGGAGGACGATCTCGTGCGCGACCCCGCCGGAGGGGTACCTGAACTCCACCGTTTCCAGCCATTCCGGACGGTTCTGCGGCGCCCGCTTCTGGTAGAACGCCTCGCCCTCCACGCCGTTGACGTAGCGCTTGAGCGCCATCGGCCGGCCGCGCACCCCGAGCAGCGCGCCCTCGGCCACCGACAGGTAGTACCTGACCAGGTCGAGCTTGGTGTGGCCGGTCTTCGGGAAGTACACCTTGTCCGGGTTGGTGATGGTGACCTCCCGGCCGGCGATGTCCAGGATCTCCTTGCGGGCCGCCATGGCCGCACGATACGTCACACCGGTGCGTTTGGAACGGCTGGCGGTTGGTACGACGCACCCGAATGCCCGATCAGGGGGGTAGCGCTCGTGGCCGCCTGCCGCGGCCGGCGGCCAGCCCCCGCCGGGTGCTCCTCAGCCGGATACCGACCCTGCCGCGCCCCCAGGCAGGTTCGCACCTTGCCGACCCGGCCCTCGATGGTGCGCGAACGGGGCTTGAATCCTCGTGATGAGGCACGACTCCGGTAACGACGCGAACCCGTTGTCAAGCCGTCGGGTTCGCAGGAACGCCGACGGCCCGCCTCACGGCTTCCTCCGCCGTCTCCACCCGCTGCACCGCGCCATCCACGGGAGCGCCGCGCGTATCACTCACCTGCCAGCCACCAAGGGCAATCAGCGGGCGGCCAAACTTCACAGCGAGGCCCATCTCAATGAGCGTGCCCCAACTGCACCCCACCAAGATGACCGCATCGGCGGAGCGAATCAAGATCGTATTGCGCGCCATGCCAATGCCTGTCACCACACTGACGGTTAAGAAGGCGTTGGCTTCGGCGCGGTCACTTCCACCCAGTATGCCGACCACGATGCCGCCTGCTTCCTGGGCTCCCTTGCAGGCGGCCTCCATGATGCCTTCCTCACCACCGGAAAGCAGCACTGCGCCGCGCTCGGCCAGGAGCTGCCCGACTCGCTCGGCCAGCGCGGCTTCCTGCTCGGTCGGCTGCGACGGGCCAATAACGGCGACCTGCATCGGCTAGGAGGCCTCGGGCCGAATCGGCAGCGGCAGTTGTAGCTCATCGAGGACAGGCGCGTCATCCGCCGGTTGCACCTCACCGACTCTTGTCCAGCCCCACTTTTTGTATGCGGCCTGGGCGGGGGCATTGTCCTTGCGCACATACAGGTCGGCGCGGTGCTCGGGACGAAGCCGTAGCAGTTCGTCGTGCAGACGCTTAGCGATGCCTTGGCGCTGGTACTCAGGCGCGACCATGATTTCACAGATGGCGTACTGCTCACGTGGTATTTCGGTAAAGCCAAAGACAGCCCCGACCAGCTTTCCGCTCATCCGCGCCGTCACCAGCTCAAAGCCACCGTGTGCGCGCTGCTTGACGAATGACGCCCCGAATCGCTCCCGGCTGAAGAACGGCAGGTGCGTAATGTCGTGATTCGCCTCCAGGTAGAGCTGCACCAGGTCGTCATAGATCGCGTCGGCGCTCGTGGTGTCGTAGCGCACCAGCTCCAGCTCGTCGGTCATGACTGCAACCCGCCTATCCCGGTGGTCGACGCTCGGAACTGCTGGAGGAAAGCTCGGGCGGCAGGCACGCTTCGGTACGTCGCTAGCCCTTCAGCCAGGGTGCTGACCACCTTGAGGGTGCGACTCGACACCACGCCGTCTCCGAGCGTTGCCAGTACGGTCTGGCCGGCAGTTGCCGCATCGGTGACGTTGGCTTGGCCAAGCTGGGCCAAGGCCAGGCGGCCGTACTCCAGGGTCGTGTTGCGCTGGTAGTCGGCACCGCGTTCCGTAGTGTGCTGCTCGATCTCTTGGTGCAACAATGTTTCGGCCGCGGGGTATGCCTCAAGCTTGAGGTCACATAGACCCTCAAGGCCAAGTATTTCGGCCTCGTCGTAGAAGAAATAGATGTCCCACAACAAGGCTGCGTGAGCTTCATCAGTCAACCCGGTGCCACTCCCGGCGTTATACAAGCTCCGTGCCTGGCCGAATAGGGCTTTGACCTGTTCCGGTTGGTGCGTACCTGCAACGGCCCGCGCTTCGGCGCAGGTGAGCAAGCTCATGAGCCGCGCTGGTGCCCAGCCTTTGGCGACCCGCTGGGCTGCGCGCACCAGGTGCATTGCTTCGCGGGGGTGGCCTTGCTCGTCCGCCTGGACGCTCATGGAGTAATAGGTCTTGAAGGCGAGTTGCCGATTATCCGAAAGACGGGCGGCCAGTAGTGCCTCATTGAAGTAGTACCGCGCATCGTGCTCCCTGCCTGCATCGTGGGCAATCCAGCCAGCGCTGCGGGCCAGCTCGCCAGCGGCGGCGAACAGCGCCGGTTCAGCAGTAGCGGCATAGTCGCCGGTGCGGATTTTGCCGTACACGAGTTCAAACTGCGCGGCCGCCTGACCAAACAGGATATCACCACTCAGGCGGAAGTTTTGTTCGATGAGCTGGCGCGAAGTTTGCTGCAAGTACCGTGCATGGGCGCTCCCAAGCCTGCCGTTCCATATGTCTGCGGACGCAGCGCCGAAGGCGGTTGCGCCCATGGCCAGCGATCCACCAACGACGAAGGTGCGTCGTTTCATCGATTCCAATGTCTCCTCGGCAACCTTGGTGCTCTTGCCGAAAGTACCTCTGTCTGACCCGGTCGACGACTCCCGCACGGCAGGATCAACCAGGCCGAGCAGTTCCCAGGGGATGCC
>JBKPCQ010000239.1:0-9463 GCA_046727455.1 Actinomycetota bacterium
GGCCTCCTCCCAGGTGCGGCCGAGCGAGCCGGGCTGGTACAGGCCCTGGTCGAAGAGGCTGGCCCACAGGCCGAAGACGTCCTTGACCTTCTGGTCGGTCCAGGACTGCTTGCCGGCCATCAGGTCGACGTGGAACTGGTACCCGTTCTTGCGCATGTTGATGTAGTCGAAGGTACCCATCGCCGGCCAGCCGTCCTTGTCGGCGAAGCCGATCGGGGTGAGGCCGTCCGCCTTCATCTTCTTGGCCAGCGCGACGTACTCGTCCCAGGTCTTGGGGGGCTGGTAGCCCTTGGACTGGAACAGGCTCTTCCGGTAGAAGAGCGCCCAGGCGTAGTTGTAGAGGGGGACGAAGTACTGCTTGCCGTCCGCGCCGGTGGAGGCGGCCTTGAGCGCGTCACTGAAGCCGCTGAAGCCGGACCAGACGTCGCTGATGTCCTCCAGGTAGCCCTTCTGGGCGAAGAACTGCATCCGGTACCCGGCGAACCACGCGGCCACGTCGTCCGGGTTGGCCTGGAGGTACCGGGTGATATTTGTCTGGTAGTCGTTGTGCGACACGGTGTTGATCTTTACCGTGTTGCCCGACTTCTTCTGGTAGACGTCGACCATGCTGGCGAGCGCCTCTTTGGGGGTCTTGTCCGAGTAGTTCGACCCGAAGGTGATCGTCTGCGTCTTACTACCACCACCGCTGCTGCCGCTGCTGCCGCCGCCCCCGCACGCTGCGAGCAGTCCGGGCACGGTGACCACACCTGCGCCAACGGCCGCACCGCGAAGCAGGGAGCGCCGCGAAAGCTGGCTAGGGGTGAGCAAGGACTGCGTCATTACCCCTCCTACGTTCGGAAAGAATGGCGGATTGGTTGGGGGATTCCAACGCAACCATTCAAAACTCACCACAGTCCAGCGCCCGAGTGGTCGGATGTCAAGGGGCTAGGTCCTCTTCGTTTCAAGTCCGTGACATGAACGTGCCCCGTGAGCAGCGCGGTTGCGGAGGGTGACGGCCGTGCCCGGTCGGACATCCGGATCATGCCTGGCGGGCGGAAATCGGTGTTCCTTCTTGTTGACTAGTGATGAATCAAGGCGGCACCCTGTGGACATGCCGCTCAACCACCGCTCGGTCGGCCTACTCTACGGCGGGGACTACAACCCCGAACAGTGGCCGGAACGCGTCTGGGGGGAGGACGTCCGGCTGATGCGGGAGGCCGGGGTCAACCTGGTAACCGTCGGGGTGTTCGCCTGGGCGTGGCTGGAGCCAGCGCCCGGCCGGTACGAGTTCGGCTGGCTCGACCGGGTGCTGGAACTGTTGCGGCGCAACGAGATCGCGGTCGACCTGGCCACCGCGACGGCGTCCCCGCCGCCGTGGTTCTCCCACCGGTACCCGGAGTCGCTGCCGGTCGACCGCGACGGGCGCCGGCTGTGGTACGGCAGCCGCCAGTCCTTCTGCGCCAGCTCCCCGGCGTACCGGGAGGCCGCGCTGCACCTGGTCGACCGGCTCGCCGGCCGGTACCACGACCATCCGGCGCTGGCGATGTGGCACATCCACAACGAGTACGGCTGCCACAACCTCGCCTGCTACTGCGACACCTCGGCGACGGCCTTCCGGACCTGGCTACGTGAGCGCTACGGCGACCTCGCCGCACTCAACGACGCCTGGGGCACCGCGTTCTGGTCGCAGCGGTACACCGACTGGGCCGAGGTACTGCCACCCCGCGCCACCACCGCGACCGGCAATCCCGGGCAGGCGCTGGACTTCCGGCGATTCTGCGACGACGCGCTGCTCACCCTGTGCACCGCCGAGCGCGAGCTGCTCCGCCAGAGCACCCCGGACATCCCGGCCACCACGAACTTCATGGCCGGCATGTTCACCGGACTGGACTACTGGCGCTGGGCACCGGCGCTCGACTTCGTCTCCACCGACCACTATCTGGTCGGGACGAGCGCCGAACCACACGTCGACCTCGCGTACGCCGCCGACCTCGCCCGCTCACTGGGCGGCGGCCGGCCGTGGCTGCTGATGGAGCACTCGACGAGCGCGGTCAACTGGCAGCCGCGCAATTTCGCCAAGACGCCCGGACAGTTGCGCCGCAACAGCTTGAGCCACGTGGCGCACGGCAGCGACGGGGCGCTGTTCTTCCAGTGGCGCGGCGCCCGGGCGGGCGCCGAGAAGTGGCACTCCGCGATGGTGCCGCACGCCGGTACCGATACCCGGGTGTGGCGGGAGGTGGTCGAGCTGGGGGCCGCGCTGCACCGGCTGGCGCCGGTCGCGGGGTCCACAGTGGACGGTAGCGTCGCCGTGGTGCTGGACTACCCCAGCGGCTGGGCCGCCGAGAACGCGGCTCACCCGAGCGTCGACATGGGCACCTTCGACGAGATCCGGCGCTGGTACGGCGCGCTGTGGCGGGCCGGGCACACCGTCGACTTCGCCCGGCCCGGCGCGGAGCTGTCCCGGTACCGGGCCGTGTTCGTCCCCGCCCTCTACCTGGTCTCCGACGCCGAGGCGGCCAACCTGGTGTCCTATGTGGACAGTGGTGGTACGGTGCTGATCGGCCCGTACAGCGGCGTGGTGGACGAGTGCGACCGGGTCCGCCCTGGCGGGTACCCGGGCGCCTTCACGGAACTGCTCGGCGTGCGGGTCGAGGAGTTCTACCCGTTGCCGGCCGGCGATCAGGTGTTGCTCTCCGGCGGCGGCGCCGGCCACACCTGGCGGGAGCTGGGCCGGGCGACCGGCGCGGAGGTTCTGGAGTCCTATGTGGACGGTCCGGTCGCCGGGTCGCCCGCGGTCACCCGCAACGGCCGCGCGTGGTACGTCGGGACGCGGCTGGACGAACCCAGCCTCGACCGGCTGGTGGGGCAGGTGTGCGCCGCCGCCGGCGCGGTCCCGGTGCTCGCCGACCGGCCCCCGCAGCTTGAAGCGGTCCGTCGCCGGCACGCCGACGGCACCGGGTACCTGTTCCTGGTCAACCACGCCGGTACGCCCGCCACCGTGGCCGCCGCCGGTACCGACCTGCTCACCGGGGACGCGCACCCCGGTGAGGTGACCGTTCCGCCCGGCGGCGTCGTGGTACTCCGCAGCAGCGGCGAGGAGGAGTGATGCTCGCACAGCAACGCCAGCAGGCGATCCACGAGATGGTGCAGCGCCTGGGCGGGGTACGGGTCGGCGACCTGGTCCGCGAGTTCGGCGTCTCCGACATGACGATCCGCCGCGACCTGGAGGCGCTGGCCGAGCGAGGGCTCGTCGCCAAGGTGCACGGCGGCGCGACAACGCTCGACCAGCACTCCACGGACGAGCCCGGCTTCGCCGCCAAGCTGGTCCGGCAGCAGACGGAGAAGGAGGCCATCGCGCGGCGGGCGGCCAAGCTGGTCGCGCCGGGCACGGCGATCGCGCTTTCCGCCGGTACCACCACCTGCATGCTGGCCAACCTCCTGCTGGACGTGCCGGGCCTGACGGTGGTGACCAACTCGGTACCGGTGGCCGACGTGTTCTACAAGGCCCGCCGCTCCGACCAGACGGTGGTCCTCACCGGCGGCATCCGTACCCCGTCCGACGCGCTGGTCGGCCCGTTCGCGGTCAACGCGATCCGCTCGCTGAACGTGGACATGCTGTTCATGGGGGTACACGGGATGAGCACCCACGCCGGCTTCACCACCCCGAACCTGATGGAGGCCGAGACCGATCGCGCGCTGGTCAGCGCCGCGCGCCGGCTCGTGGTCGTCGCCGACCACACCAAGTGGGAACTGGTCGGCATCTCCACGATCGCCGCCCTGCACGACGCGCACACGCTGATCAGCGACTCCGGGCTGTCCGGCCCGGCCCGGGACGCGCTCGCGAACGAGGTCGGCGAGCTGGTCATCGCGGACTGAGTGGGCCTCTGCCGGTAGTCTCGCGTTCGAAGGCGCCGGAGCGAGGTTGGGTGGGACATGAGCGAGCGTCAGCGAGCGAATCATGGGCGCAGTGCGGGTGAGCCTCATGCCGGACCGCAGCGGAGCGAGGATCCGGCATGAGCGAGCGGGTGGTCAAACCGGTCGGGCGCGGCTTCCTTCTGCTGGACTCGCACCCGGACGGCTGCCTGCGCACCGTCTCCGGGATGCGGGACGAGACGGCCGCCCAGCCCGGCGGCCCCGGGCGGTCCGGAGACCGGCGCCCGGTCGCCCTGGTGATCGGCTCCAGCGCCGGGTACGGGCTGGCCACCACGGTGGCGGGGCTGGCGCGGTACGGGATCAACGGGGTCGGGGTCTGCTTCGAGAGGGCCCCGTCCGGGCGGCGTACCGCCACCGCCGGCTGGTACCGCACGGTTGCGCTGGCGCGGCTCGCCGGGGAGGTGGGCAGCGACTTCTCGTTCGTGAACGCCGACGCGTTCGCCGACGTCACCAAGGACGAGGTGCTGGACCTCGTCGCCAAGCGCCTCGGGCCGGTCGACTACCTGATCTACAGCGTCGCGGCACCGCGGCGCGTCGATCCCCGCTCCGGCCTGACGTACCACTCCGTGATCAAGCCGATCGGCTCGGCGCACCGGACGAAGACCATCCAGTTCGGTGACGACGGCGCGCCGGTCGTCACCGAGGTCGCCATCGAACCCGCGACCGAGGCCGAGGTCGCCGAGACGGTCGGCGTGATGGGCGGCGAGGACTGGGTGCGCTGGGTCGACGCCCTCGACTCCCGGAGCCTGCTCGGCCCGGGGTTCGCCACGGTCGCGCTGTCCTACATCGGATCGCACCTCACCGCGCCGCTGTACCGTCAGGGCTCGATCGGCGCGGCAAAGGCCGACCTGGAGCAGACCGCCGCCGGCCTCGCGCGCCGGCCCGGGGTCCGCGCGCTGACCTCGGTCAACGGCGCCGCCGTCACCCAGGCGTCCACCGCGATCCCCGGCATCGGCCTGTACATCAGCATCCTGCACAAGGTCATGGGCGCGGACATGCGCACGCCGGTCCGGCAGTCGGTGGAGCTGTGGGACCAGCTCACCGGTACCACGGAGTTGGACACCGACGACGAGGGCCGGATCCGGCTGGACCGCTGGGAGCTGGCCGACGACGTCCAGGCCGAGGTCGGACGCCGCTGGGCCGAAGCCACCTCGGAGAACATCGCCACGCTCGGGGATCCGGCCTGGTTCCACGCGACGGTCCGCCGCCTGTACGGCTTCGACGTGGAGGGCGTCGACTACGAGCGGCCCACCGAGCCGGACGTCGACTGGCCGAGCGCCGACCGATGACGGGCGCGGAGGACGGCGGCGGCCGGCACCGGAGCGTGCCGGAGCAGGACACGACGGTGGTGCTTCCCGCGGTCGACCCGGACGCTACCGTCCTGCTCCCCACGTTCCAGCCCGAGTCCGCGTACGTCCCGCCCGACGAGACCACCGCCTCGGTGACCCGCAACAGCGCGGTGATGGCGGTCGGGAGCCTGGTCAGCCGGCTCACCGGGTTCGTCCGCACCGTCGCGATCGGCGCCGCGATCGGCGCCAAGGCGTTCTCCGACGACTACACGCTGGCGAACACCCTGCCGAACATGGTCTACGAGCTGCTGCTCGGCGGCGTGCTGGCCAGCGTGGTGGTACCCCTGCTGGTGCGCGCCCGGACCCGCGACGCCGACCGCGGCGAGGCGTACACCCAACGCCTGCTCAGCCTGGCCACGATCTTCCTGGCCGGCGCGACGGTCCTGGCGGTGCTGCTCGCTCCGCTGCTCACCGAGCTGGTCGCGGGCAGCTCCAGCGAGATCAACAAGCACCTGACCACGGTACTGGGCTACCTGCTCCTCCCGGAGATCTTCTTCTACGGCGTGGCGGCGCTGCTCGCGGCGATCCTCAACACGCGCGGCCACTTCGCCGCGCCGATGTGGACGCCGATCCTCAACAACATCGTGGTGATCGCGACCGCCGTCGCGTTCATGCTGATCTGGGCCGACGCCCGCGAGCTGCCGCCGGAGCAGGTCACCGCCGGCCAGATCCTGGTGCTCGGCGTCGGCACGACCATGGGCATCGTGGTGCAGGCCACCGGGCTGCTGCCCGCACTGCGCAAGGTCGGCTTCCGCTGGCGGTGGCGATGGGACTGGCGCGAGCTGCACGTCCGCGAGCTGGTCCGGGTGGGCGGTTGGATGCTCGGGTACGTGGCAGTCAGCCAGGTCGCGCTGCTCGTCGTGCTGCGGCTGGCGAAGATGGCGGCGGACCGTGGCGGGCCCGGGCCGATGATCTTCAACAACGCGTACCTAATTTTCATGATGGCGCACGGCATCGTCGCGGTCTCGATCATCACCGCCCTGCTGCCGCGCATGTCGGCGGCCGCCGCCGAGCGCCGGTACCACGACGTCGCCGGCCAGCTTTCCCTCGGTACCCGGCTGTCGGCCGTGATCCTCATCCCGGCCACGGCGGTCTACGTACTGTTCGGCCCCCAGCTCGGCGTCGCGCTGTTCCAGTTCCGCAGCTACGGCCACGCCGACTCGGTCGCCACCGGCTGGGTGATCGCCGCCGCCGGGCTCGGGCTGGTCCCGTTCGCGATCAGCCAGCTCCAGATCTTCGCGTTCTACGCGCTGCCCGACACCAAGACCCCGGCCCTGCTCAACCTGCCGGTCGCCGGGCTGCGCGTCGTCCTGGACGTGCTGCTCTACGTCGCGCTCGCCGCCGGGGCGGTGGCCGCCGGGCTCATGATCGGCAACGCGGTCTCGTTCGCCGCGTCCTGCGCCCTCGGATACTGGCTGCTGCGCCGCCGGCTCGGCCGGCTCGGCCTGGCCGAGGTGGCCCGGACGCTGGTCCGGCTGACCGTGGCGGTGCTGATCGCGGCGGTACCGGCCCTCCTGGTGACGCTGATCCTGGTCCAGGCGATCGGCATGGGGAAGGTCGCGAGCATCGTCGAACTGGTCGTCGGCGGGGTGATGCTCGTCATCGTGTACCTGGCCGCCGCGGTGAGCCTGCGGGTCCGGGAAGTCAGCGACGTCTGGGAGATGGTGCGCTCGCGGGTCCGCCGCTGACGTTTCCCCGACGATGCTCCTGCCGTGATCGAACTGGCGCGTAGCCGCCGCACGGCGAAAGAATGACCCAGCAGGTACCGTGCTCCGCCCAGGTAAGGTCAGTAGGGGTAGCGGTGCGCTCGACCGGGAGGGAGGACGGGTGACCCAGGTGGACGAAGGCCCCGAGTCGCCCGGGACGCCGGCGGTGCTCACCTTCGGCACGCCTTCCGCCGGGGAGGTGCTCGCCGAGCGGTACGAGCTTCAGGAGCACATCAACGACGACGCCTTCGGCCGGCAGGTCTGGCGGGGCGTCGACGTTATCCTGCGCCGGCCGGTCGCGGTCGTCATGCGCTACCCGGGCGGCGAGGCCGCCGTCGAGATGCTGGACGCCGCCGTGGCGGCGAGCCGGGTCGTGCACCCGCACCTCGTCGACGTGTACGACGCGATCGACGAGGGCAACCGCGCCTATGTCGTCCGGGAATGGGTCGACGGCGGCGCGCTGCGCGAGTACGTGGCCGAGGGGCCGCTCGACCCCGACCGTGCCACGGCCGTGGCCAGCGCGATCGCGAGCGCGGTAGCGGCGATCCACGCGACCGGGATGGCCCACGGCAACATCCACCCGGGGACGGTCCTCATCGGCTCCGACGGCCGGGTGGTGCTGTCCGACGCCCGCGCCGACGAGTCCGTCACACCCGATGCCGACGTACGCGCGATCGGCGCGGTGCTCTACTGCGCCCTCACCGGTCACTGGCCGCACGCCGAGGTCGGGCCGTCGACGGTACCGGACGCGGTTCGCGACGAGTCCGGGGCGATCACCCCGCCCCGGCAGGTCCGGGGCGGTATCCCCGGCCACCTGTCCGATCTGGCCACCGACCTGCTCGACCCGGCGGTCGCGCCGCCTTCGGCCGACGTCCTGGCGGCCGACCTCGGCCGGCTGGACAGCGAACGGGACGAGCCATATTTCAGCGTCGGCAGCCCGCTGGACTTCGACCAACCGAGCAGCTACCCGACCGCCACGGTCACCGAACCGCCCCGGTCGGTCCGCAAGCTCGTCATCGGGGTCGCCGTCCTGCTGGTCCTGTCGCTCGCCGGCCTGCTGCTGACGATCAACGCGCTGTCCGGGCGGCACGGCAGCCCGGCGACCGTCCCGCCGATCACGGGCGAATTGCCGAGCGCGGGCGCCCAGGCGAACCCGGCCCCGATCCCGATCGCGGCGAACCAGGTCCGGGTGGTCGACCCGGACGGCGACCGCCGGGAGCTGACCGGTGTACAGAAGGCCGTCGACAACGACCCCACCAGCGCCTGGACGAGTAACCACTACTTCGCCAGCGGTCCCAACTTCGGCGGGTTCAAGCGCGGGATGGGGATCCTGATCAACCTGGGCAGCCCGAAGCAGGTCGCGGCGGTACGGGTGAGCATCAGCCCGGGCGCGCAGGTGGAGCTGCGCACCGGCACCAGTGACCCGGGCGCGGACAGCGGCTCGCCGGGCGACAAGCAGATCGCCGACTCCTTCACGGCCGGGCAGCCGAAGACCGCCGGCCCCGGCACCACGATCCTCAACGGGCCTGAGCAGCCCGTGCAGTACCTTCTGGTCTGGATCAGCAAGCTGCCGCCCACCCCGGACAGCAACGGCCAGTACATCGTCCAGATTCAGGACATCAAGGTCCTCGCGAGCTAGCCCCGACGCGCGAGCGGAGCGAGCGCCAGCCAACTCAGCGCCAACATCGCGTGCGCGCGACCGATAGGGTGCAGGCCGTGGACAGGCAGCCGCCGGCAGACGACGCGGCGCTGCTGCGCGCGCACGTGGCCGGTGACCGGGACGCGTTCGCCGAGCTGGTCCGCCGGCACCGCGACCGGCTGTGGGCGGTGGCCCTGCGTACCCTCGGCGACCGCGAGGACGCCGCGGACGCCCTCCAGGAGGCGCTGATCTCGGCGTACCGGTCGGCGCACCGCTTCCGTGGCGAGTCGGCGGTCACCACGTGGCTGCATCGCATCGTGGTCAACGCGTGCCTGGACCGGGTGCGGCGGCGGACCGCCCGGCCGACCGTTGCGCTGGCCGACACCGAGCCGGCACCGGTCGCGCCGGTCGACTCGGACACTGCGCTCGACGTCCGGGCGGCGCTCGCGCGGCTGCCCGTCGAGCAGCGCACCGCGCTGGTCCTCGTCGACGTTCAGGGGTACTCGGTCGTCGAGGCGGCCGCCATCCTCGAGGTCGCCGAGGGCACGGTGAAGAGCCGGTGCGCCCGGGGCCGGGCGCGACTTGCGGCACTGTTGGGATACCTGCGGAACCCGGTACCGGAGGCGGACGTCCCATCTCAGAGCGCGACGACCTGGACTGGCGAGGAGGGGAGGAGGTGAGCCCGATCAGCGACGTTGACTTCGATCGGCTCGCCGACTACGCCGCCGGCCTGCTCGACGCGCACGAGCACGCCAGGGTCGACGAGCTGGTCCGGATCGACCCGGCGTGGCGGCAGGCGCACCAGGCGCTGTCCGGCGCGCAGCCCCAGCTCGACGCCGCGCTCGGCCGGCTCGCAG
>JBKPCQ010000240.1:0-10453 GCA_046727455.1 Actinomycetota bacterium
ACCGGAGCCGTAGGGCACGTCGCCGGCTGGATCATGGGCCGGCGCTCGTCGAACGTGGCGCGCAACCGCTGGGCGGTGCAGCTTCTCGACGTCCAGCCGACCGACCGCGTCATCGAACTCGGCTGCGGTCCGGGCGTGGCCCTCGCCGCCCTCGCCGCCCGAGCGATCCGGGGATTGGTGGTCGGCGTCGACCATTCGCAGGTAATGATCCGCCAGGCCCGCCGCCGCAACAGGGCCGCCCTACGGGCCGGACGGGTACGCCTGATCCACGCGCCGGTGGAGAGCCTGTCCATCAGCGACGGGCCATTCAACGCGGCGCTTGCGGTCAACACAGTTGGCATGTGGCCCGACCCAACCGCCCGGCTACGCGAAATCGCCCGGCTATTGCGCCCCGGCGGGCGCATCGCTCTGGTATCCCAGCCCCGCTGTCCCGGTGCCACCGCGGCCACTTCGGCGGCGGCCGCCAACGAGCTGGCAGACCTGCTTACCGAAGCTGGGTTCGAGCACCTCCGAACCGAAATACTCGACCTCGACCCGCCGGTGGCGTGCGTCCTCGGGCACGTGACACCTGCCGATGACGCCGTACGTCGACCGGCGCTGAGCGAGTTGGATCGGCGTGTCGACCGCGACTCGGGTCCGAGGTCGCCGGCCAACGGCTGACCCTGACCGAGGCGTGGCCGATCCCGAAGGGGCCTGCCGGGCAGGTGTGCCCACGCGCGAGGTGCGGGATGGTCTCCGCCCTGACGTGATCCGCCGATGCCGTCAGAGCCGGTTGTACTGCTGGGTCAGCACCGCGTTGGCCGCGTCCACGTTGACCGTGGCGACATTGGCCGCGGTGATCACGAAGATCACCACGTCGCCGCGGTTGGCATAGCTGTACGACCGGCGGGTTCCGTGGGCGTCGGCCGAGTGGACCACGTAGGTACCCGCGTCCGGTATCGCGTCCACGGCGTACCGGAAGTTGGGCGAGAACTGGTTCCGCACCGTGTCGCGTTCCGCCGTGAAGTAGCTGGCGGCACTGGAGACTGCCGGAAACTGGAGCAGCTCGACGAGCACCGCCGTGCCGTCGCCGGTGGTCCAGGCGGTCGCCGCGGCCCGCACGAGGTGGTGTTCGGCCAGCAGTTTGTTGCCGTTCGGGTTGATGGACAGGCTGGCGGCCTGTGCCTGGGTCAGGTTTGCCTCGGCGGGAACGGCGAACGCGCCGCGGACGGCGGGAAAGGAGCTGGCCGGTTGGGCGCCGGCCGGCGGCGGCAGCAGGTAGGTCTTCAGGTCGGCGGAGTGCGTGGTGGCCGCGGGTGACGCGGTCGCGGACGGCGTGGCGGCTGCCGACGTCGCGGCGGGCGTTGCGGCTGCCGTCGTGGTGTGCCCGGACGAGCACCCCATGGCCGCGAGGCAGGTGAGCCCGGAGAGCACGCTACCGACAGCAAGGCGCACGGATCGGGGCATGCGTTATTTGACCATGTGATCCCGGTCCGGCGTGGCCCCTGCGGCGCGAAGTCCCCGGGAGCCGTGTCGTTTCCCCCGGCTTTCACCGTTCAGGGATTCATAAAGGTCCCCTCGTCTGCACCCTCGGTTTCCCGCCGTCCGGTGCGCCGAACGGCCAAGATCTCGTGATCTCACGCACAATTGTGACGGATAAATGGGGCCGAACTTCGCCGATTGAAGATTGGCCGAACCCTTCGGCGATTAGAAACGTGCATCGTGGGGTAAACGCATGCCCGGCTTTGCCATTCGCGACGACGATTGCTTTGGGGGACCCGTGACCACCATCCGCCGGCGGCTGACGCCCGCCCTGGTCGACCTGGCCGGATACGCCGTCCTGGTAACCAATGCCCTCAAACGACTCTGCCAGCTCGCCTTGCAACGGCTGACCAGGGCACCGGATACGCTACCGGTCCGGTTGGGTAGACCGGTCGCCCACGAGGGCGCCACCGAGAGCTTCGGCCGGGAACTACGTGCCTTACGCAGCATCGAGGTGAGCCCGGAGCTGGTCACCGACATCGAGAACGAACTGCGTTGGGGCCTGATCTGGCACGACTTCGAGCGCTTTATGCAGTCGGAAATCGACCGGGTGTTCGAGCCCTATCTGGCGATGGCTGAGGCTGCCGACTTCGACGATCTCCGCGAGCTGATCGGCATCCGCGAGCTGACGCCGGCATAGGCACCGACCATTCAGGTCGCCGGGAACAGACCGGCCAGCCGCTCCAGCGAACGGTCCATGGTCCCGGCGACGCCGCGGGTGGCGAAGGCGCGCATGACCAGGCCGCGTACCGCACTGGCCGGCTCCTGGGCGGAGTGCAGCCGGACGAGCGTGCCACCGTCGGAAGGCTCCAGGCTGATCTCGAACCTGGTCGAGCGCGCGAACCTCGCAGCCGGCTTGCCGTCCAGCCGTTCGGCGAGGTGCCGCCAGGCGTACCGCCTGGGGGCGTCGTACTCGACGATCTCCCGGTCGATCTCGGCGCTGCGCCTGCCCCACCGGCCGTGCTGCCGCTGGCGCTGACCCACTCCCTCGCCGTCGAGCACCTCGACCCGCTCGGCGAACGCGAACCACTCCGGAGCCCGGTCGGGCGCCGCCACGACCGCCCACACCGCCGCCGGGGCGGCCGGTACCCGGCGCTCACGTACCACCTCGATCATCGGTTCCTCCCGATCCGGCGATAGTCTGGAGATATGAAAGGTTCAGCAGCGGAACATTTCGAGAAACTGTACCGCCGGGTGTGGGGTGCGCTCAACCGCCCGGACGCGCCAGATCTCAGCCAGCACGAACGCCAGCTGCTGCACCACATCCCGGCCGACGGCGTCGTGTCGCTGACCCGGCTGGCCGAGCACCTCGGGCTGCCGAAGAGCACCGCTTCCACGGTCGTGAAGGCCCTGGGGCAGCGCGGGCTCGTCGAGCGGGCGCGCGACCCGGGGGATGAGCGGCGGCTGGCCATCACGCTGACCGAGCGGGGGCGCGTCCGGCTGGGCGAGGACACGGTACTGGAACCGGCGGCGCTCGCGGCGGCGCTGGCCAAGCTCACGCCGGCGGTACGGGGGGCGCTGCTGGACGGGCTGGAACAACTCGCCGTGGCCGCCGAGGAGGTCACCGGAAAAGCCGGCCGGCACCGGCAGTGACCGCGGCGCCGGCCGGTACCGGTACCGGCTAAGCTGTCGCGCCGTGGCGCACTACAGCAGGGTCCAGAAGATCGTGATCGACGTGGCTCCCGAGGACCATGACCGGGAGGTCGCATTCTGGGCGGCGGCGACCGGCCAGCCGCTGCGCCGGCTCGAACGGCACCCGGAGTACCACGGTGGAGAGTTGCCGGGCACCGACATCGAGCTGTTCGTCCAGCGGCTGGGCGACGGCGCGAGCCGGGTGCACCTGGATGTCCACACCGACGACCTGGCGACGGAGGTGGCCCGGCTGGAGCGGCTGGGCGCGCGGCGGGTCCGCGAGGTGCACGGCTGGTGGATCATGGAGGATCCGGCCGGCCTGCTCTTCTGCGTCATACCGGAGGAGCCTGGCGCACTCACCGACGCCAACGCCCAGCGGTGGCAATGAGCGACCCCTGGGGCGTACCGCGCGTACGCGGGCCGGTTGGACTGAGCCGGCACCCCAGGGGTCGGGTAGCTGTCTGGTATTCGCCAGACCGACGTCAATCGGTCTCGACGAGTCGGAGTCCAGAAGGACGGCGGCTAGCGGACAGCCACCTCACCAGTCCAATAACTACTCAAAGTTTGGACCACCTCCCTTCGTGTGTGGCTCAAATCTAGGCTCGGATCCCTTACGTTGCAAGGCGTTTCGCAGTCGAATCCCGCTCCAGCCGAGCGTGCTTCGCTGCACGGCGTCCCAGAACGGCCACAGATTGTGCATGACGCGAAGGTGTATCCCGGCGGTCTCGTGCAGGACCAGCAGGTTTCCGACCGGTACCGGTGGGCCGAGCGGAGTGACCGGGACGGTAGCGACGAGCGCGTGTGGCACGGGCTCTCCTATGGGGCGGAACGGACCGGCCGGAAGGCGGTACGCGTACAGCTCGGTGGTACGCATGGCGTCGAGCCAGCGGTACTCGATCGCGTGCACCCGGTCACCGCAGCCGGGCCCGACGATCCGGTCCCGGTCCTCGTCGGTCGTGTCCGGACCTGCCCACGCCAGTGCCCGCGGGCAGTCGCGCGGGAACCAGTAGTCCGGACACCGGTCCGCGTCGACCGCCCAGACGAACGCGTCCGGCTCCCGGGAGGTCGGCGCGACATGCGGGACGAACCGCACGATTGTCGGGTCCTCGGAGAAATGCAGTACCTCGCCGGGTGCTGGTCGCATCCCTCCATCTAAGGCACGATGGCTGCCGTGATGGGTACCCTCCGGACCGTACCGGCCCTGACCCGGCCGGATCTGCTCGCCGAGCCGGTCGCCGCCGCCCTGCGTACCTGGCCGCACGCCGACGAGGTCCTGGTCGCCGAGATCGACCCCGAGTTGGCCGACACCGCCGCCTTCTGCGCGGCGTACCAGGTCGGTCTGGACGTGAGCGCCAACTGCGTGGTGGTGGCGGGCAAGCGCGAGGGGCAGGTCCGGTACGCGGCCTGCCTGGTCCTGGCGACCACCCGCGCGGACGTCAACGGGGTGGTGCGCCGGCACCTCGACGTGCGCAAGGCCAGCTTCGCGGCGATGGATACCGCGGTTGCCGAAACCAGCATGGCGTACGGCGGGATCACCCCGATCGGGCTGCCGGCGGGCTGGCCGGTGCTGGTCGACGCGGCTGTCGCCGGTACCGCTGAAGTGGTCATCGGGTCCGGCGTGCGCGGCAGCAAGCTGGTGCTGCCCGGTAAGGCCCTCGCGGACCTGCCCGGTGCGGAAGTGATCTGGGATCTGGCAGCGTGAGGTGCGGCCACCGGGGGAGGAACGGTGGCCGCACCCGTCCGGTCAGTTGTTCGGGGGCGCCCCGCTGATGCCGCCGAGGACCGACCCGGGGTCCAGGTCGACGGCCAGGTCGCCGATGGAGACGACGCCGACCAGGCCGTGGTCGTCGCAGGCCAACACGCGGCGGACCGCCCGGTCGCGCATGAGCAGCGCCACCTCCATGATGCTGTCCTCCGGGCGTACCGTCACCAGATCCCGGCTCACCACGGCCCCGAGCGTGGTCTGGTCCGGAGGGAGCCCGTCCGCCACGGCCCGGACCACGATGTCCCGGTCGGTCACCACACCGACCAGCCGGTCATTGTCGATCACGACAACGTCACCGATCTCCCGGTCCCGCATCTCCCGGGCGGCATCGACCACCGTCGTGTCCACCGGCAACCGCACCACATCGGTGGTCATGATTTCCTGTACCGTCCGCGCCGGCATGATCCCTCCTGGAAGGTCGGTCGTCCGCTCAAGGATGTGCTACCCGGCGCCGCACGGCGCTACACCAGCGACCCGGCCAGCTCGGCCACCGGCACGTCGCGGCGCTCGCCGCCGGCCCGGTCGCGCAGCTCCACGTACCCCTCGGCGAAGCGGCGCCCGAGCACGACCGTGTACGGCATGCCGAGCAGTTCGGCGTCGGTCAGCCGTACGCCGGCCGACAGGCCGGGCCGGTCGTCGACGAGTACCCGCCAGCCCGTGTCGGTGAGCCGGGCGCCCAGCTCCAGCGCGGCGTCCACGTCGCGGAGTGGGACGAGGTGCACGTGCGCGGGCGCGACGGACGCCGGCCAGACCAGGCCACGCTCGTCGTGGTGCTGCTCGACGATCGTGGCGACCGCGCGGCTCAGGCCGATGCCGTACGAGCCCATCGTGATGCGGACCGGCCGGCCGTCCGGGCCGGACGCGTCGAGCCCGAACACGTCGGCGTACCTGCGGCCGAGCTGGAAGATGTGCCCCACCTCGACACCCCGGCGCAGCTCCACGCCGGTGCCGCAGCGGGGGCACGGGTCGCCGGCCCGGACCGTCGCGGCCTCGATCGTGCCGTCGGGCGTGAAGTCGCGGCCGCACACCACGTCCATCGCGTGCCGGCCGGGCTCGTTGGCGCCGGTGACCCAGGCGGTACCGGGGACGACGCGCGGGTCGACGAGGTACCGCGCCTTCCAGGTGCCCTGCGGGCCGAGGTACCCGCGGACCAGGTCGGGCCGGGACGCGAAGTCCTCGAACATCGCGACCCGGGCCGGGAAGAGCGCGGCCTCGACGCGCTTGAGGTCCACGTCCCGGTCGCCGGGCAGGCCGATGACGAGCAGTTCGCCGTCGGCGGTGAGCACGACGTTCTTGAGCGTGTCGGCGGCGTGCCAGTCGGTGCGGCCTCCGGCACCGCGAGCGTTGAGCAGGTCGACCAGCGACTCGATGGTGGGTGTGTCCGGGGTGTCGAGGACCTTGAGCGGCGGGTGGTCTCCGACCGAAGCAGGAGGGACGGGCGTCGTCACCGCCTCCACGTTCGCGGCGTAGCCGCACGACGGGCAGCCGACGAAGGTGTCCTCGCCGGCCGGGGTTTCGGCGAGGAACTCCTCGGAGACCGAGCCGCCCATCGGGCCGGACATCGCGGCCACGGGGGTGGCCCGCAGCCCGAGCCGGTCGAAGATCCGCTGGTACGCGGCGCGGTGCGCGGCGTACGCCGATTCCAGGCCGGCGTCGGTGAGATCGAAGGAGTACGAGTCCTTCATCAGGAACTCGCGCCCGCGCAGCAGGCCGGCGCGCGGCCGGGTCTCGTCGCGGTACTTGGTCTGGATCTGGAACAGGACCAGCGGGTAGTCGCGGTACGAGCCGCACAGGTCGCGGGCGAGGAGCGCGAACAGCTCCTCGTGGGTCGGGGCGAGCAGGTACCCGGTGCCCCGCCGGTCGGTCAGCCGGAACACGTCGTCGCCGTACTCCTCCCGCCGGCCGCTGCGCTCGTACGGCTCGCGCGGGACCAGGGCCGGGAAGGAGACCTCCTGCGCGCCGAGCGCGGCCATCTCCTCGCGCACCACCCGCGTCACCCGGTCGAGCACCAGCTTGCCCAGCGGCAGCCACAGGTACCCGCCCGGGGCGATCCGGCGGATGTAGCCGGCCCTGGTCAGCAGGCGGTGACTGGGTACCTCGGCGTCGGCGGGGTCTTCGCGTAGCGTGCGGACAAGCAGGCGGGACATGCGCAGCATGCCGGAAGCGTAGGGTGACGCGATCGGCCAGGCGCGCGAATTACGGGTGGGAAGGACCATGTGGCGTAGGTACGTGGCGGTGGGGGACAGCTTCACCGAAGGGCTGGACGATCCGCACCCGACCAACGGGCACTATCGGGGCTGGGCGGATCTCGTGGCCGGGCGGCTGGCCGGGGAGGTACCCGACCTCACGTACGCCAACCTGGCGATCCGGGGCCGGCTGTTCGCCCCGATCGTCGCCGAGCAGGTACCGGTGGCGGTGCGCCTGGAACCCGACCTGGTCAGCTTCGCGGCCGGCGGTAACGACGCGCTACGCCGGGGCTTCGACCCGGCCCGGCTCGGCGCCGGCCTCGACGAGGTGGCCGGCCGGCTCCGGGCGACCGGCGCCGACCTGCTGCTGTTCACGTTCGCGCCGGCCAACCCGAGCCTGCTCGGGCGGAGCATCTTCCAGGCCCGCGCGCGGCTGCTCAACCCGGTGGTCGCCGAGGTCGCCCGGCGGCACGAGGCCCGCCTGGTCGACCTGTGGGCCGACGGCGGGTTCGCCGACCCGCTGCTGTGGAGCGTGGACCGGCTGCACCTCAACACCGCCGGCCACCGCCGGGTCGCCGCGCACGTGCTCACCGCGCTTGGCATCGAGCCGGACCCGGCGTGGTGGGAGCCGCCGGTACCCGGGCCGGCGCGCTCCTGGACGGCCAGCCGGGTCGAGGACGCGCGGTGGGTCGGAAAGCACCTCGCGCCCTGGGTACGGCGCCGGCTCACCGGCCGGTCCAGCGGGGACGACCGGCTGCCCAAACGGCCGATGCCCGGTCCGCCGCCGGACTGACCCGGCCCGATCAGGGGGCGACGGGGCGGGTACTTCCCGGTACCGTGAGCGCGCGATGGCCTACTCCGAGGAACGACTCTGGAGGCTCCTTCGGCAGGCGGAGGACCTGCCCTTCGGGGCCAACCGGACGGCGCTCGTCGAGCAGGTGATCGCCGAGGCGGACGCCGACCGGTATCCCGGGCTGGCCTTCCACGCGCGGCTGGCGGGTACCACCTGTTACACCTACGGCGGCGAGCCGGCCAAGTCGGTCGACACGTTCACCTGGTGCCTGGCCGAGTTCGACCGCGACCCGGTGGGGTACGCGCAGAGCCGGCTCAGCCTGATGTGGCAGTTCAAGAGCACGGTGACCGCACTGCTGGCGGTACCGGAGACGCCGCTGCCGGACGTGTACGAGGTGCTGACGGACATGGCGCGGCGCTGGCGTGCCGGCGGGCACAGCCCGCACGCCGTGTACTCGCTGCGGCACCTGGTCGCGCGGCAGGTTGGGGACGAGGCGGCGGCCCAGTCCTGGTACGAGCGGTGGATCGCCAGCCCGCGCGACGAGCTGTCCGACTGCGCGGCCTGCGACCCGGGCCGGCGGGTGCGGTGGCTGACGCTGCGGGGGCGGTACGCGGAAGCGGTGCGCATCGCCGAGCCGGTGCTCGACGGGCGCGCGACCTGCTCCGAGCAGCCCCAGGGGATCCTCACCGACCTGCTGGAGCCGTACCTGCGAAGCGGCGCGCTCACCGAGGCGCGCGACGCGCACCGGCGCGGGTACCGGCGCCTGCGCGGCAGCCTCGCGGCGATGGGCGAGGTCGCCGACCACGTGTGGTTCTGCGCGGTGACCGGGAACACCGCGCGCGGCCTGGACCTCGTCGAGCGGCACCTGCCGTGGCTGGACGTGCCGCCCTCGCCCTTCGCCGAGATGCGGTTCACCGCGCGGGCCGCGCTCGTGCTGCGCCGCGCGCCGGGGGAGTACCGGCTGCACCGGCCGGGGCACGGCGCGCGGGCGGCGGGCGCGGTGACCGGTACGGCCCTCGGCACCGAGCTGGCCGCGCGGGCGCTGGAGCTGGCTGGGCGCTTCGACGCCCGCAACGGCACCGGGCACCAGAGCGCCCAGGTGCGCGCGGTGCTCGAAGCCGAGCCGATCGTGGGCGAGCTGGCCCTGGTACCGCCGCTGCCCCGGCGACCGGCGGCGGCGCCGAGCCGGCCCGCGCCGCCGGACGTGCCCCCGGACGCCGGCCCGGACCGGTTGCTGGACCTCGCCGAACGGCACTACCGGCGGGGCGAGTTCGCCGCCGCCTACGGCTACTGGCACGCCTTCGACGACCGGTACGCGGCGGCCGACCTCAGCGCGCTCCAGCGCGCCCGGCGGGCCGACGGGTACGCCCTGGAAACAGCCAACTCCGGCGACCTGGCACCGGCCGAGACGGCCTGGGGCTCGGCCGTGCGCCTGTACGCGGAGGCCGGCGACGAGCTGCGCCGGCAGATCGCGCGCGGCCGGCTGGGCCTGGCGTACTGCGTGACCGAGCGGGACGCGGACGGCCTGCCGATGGTCGAGGAGGCCACCACCTACGTGCTGGCCCACGGCGGGCTCGACCGGCGGGCCGGCGCGTTCATGTCGCTGGCGGCCGCGCACGGCGCGGTCGGCCGGCATGACGAGGGCCTGGCCGCGCTGGAGCGGGCCGAGGAGTACGTGAAGTTCAGCCCCGACCCGAACGTGCCCATCCGGCTGGTCATCGACCGCGCCCAGCAGTACGGCTCGGCCGGCCGGGTGGAGCTGTCCCGGGAGACCGCGACCGAGGCGGTCCGGCTGGCCCAGGCGGCGCGGTTCGCCGAGGGGGTGGCCCGCGCGAACTGGATCCTCGGCCTGGCCGCCGAGTTCCAGCACGATCAGGCGGGTGCGGTGGCCGCGTACGACGAGGCCCTGGCGGCGGTCGAGGACGTGCCGTTCGAGGGGCTGATCCGGCGGCAGCGGGCGGCGCTGCTCGCCGGTACGCCCCGGGCCGAGGAGGCGATCACGGACCTCGCCGAGGCGGTGGCGACCGAGACCGACATGGCGGCGGCGAACGCGGCCCGCCACCAGCTCGCCATCGCGTACCTCAACGCGGGGCGGGTCCTCGACGCGGCGGAGACGGCCGAGGCGGCGGTCGCCGCGTTCGACGCGGCCGGGGATCCGCACGCACACGCGGTACGGCACCTGCTGGCAACGGCCGACGTGCGGCTCGGGCAGCCGGACGACGCGGTCGCGGTACTGGAGATCGTCGAGGCGCACTGCCTGTCGGTCGACAACCTGGCGGGTGCCGGGCAGATGGCCGAGGAGATCGGCGACATCCTCGACCGGCTCGACCGGGACGCCGCGGCGGCCGCGCGGTTCGCCACCGCCGCCGCCCGGTACCGGGGGGCCGACCTGCCGCTCGACGCGGTACGGGCGCAGCGCAGGCAGGCCGGGTCGCTGCTGTGGTCGCGCGACCTGCCCGGCGCGCTGGCCGCGCTGGAGGCCGCCGACCTGGCGAGCGCCGATCTGCCCGCCGACGAGCCAGGGGCGGTGTGGGAGAGCGGCATGCTCGGGTACGA
>JBKPCQ010000241.1:0-7623 GCA_046727455.1 Actinomycetota bacterium
GGTCGATCGGCTCGGCCGCCGGCGCGGCACCGCCTTCGGCGGCCTCCGCCGCAGGCGGCCCGGCCGGCGCGCCGGCCGCCGCCGGGCCGGTCAGGGTCTCGGCGAGGCAGGTGGCGAACTGGTCGATGAGCTTCGCCCCGACCTCGCCGATCAGGCCCCGGCCGAACTGGGCCGGCCGGCCGGTGACCGTCAGGTCGGTGACCACCTCGGCGCGGGTGCCGTCGCCGTCCGGGACGAGGCTCGCGGTGACCGTGGCCGAGGCGGTACCGGCGGAGCGGGTGTCCCGGCCGGCGGCCTCGATGACGACCCGGTGGGCCGCTTCGTCACGCTCGACGAAGCGGCCCTTGCCCCGGTACGTCAGCCCGATCGGGCCGAGCTTGACGATGACGGTGCCGGTGAACGTGTCCCCCTCGACGCCGGTCAGCGTCGCGCCCGGCAGGCACGGCGCCACGCGTGGGAGGTCGAGCAGGACCTCCCACGCGGCGTCGACCGGTACCGGGACGGTGAAGCCGTGCTCAAGCCGCATGCGCGGCACCCTGTGCCAGGCAGGCCAGGACCGCCCGCTCGGTGAGCACCCGGGCCAGGTGGGTCCGGTACCCGGCGGAGGCGGACAGGTCGTCGGCCGGCTGGGTGCCCTCCGCCGCCCGGGAGGCCGCCGCGGCGACCGCGGCCGGGTCGGCGGCCGCACCGGTCAGTGCCGTCTCGACCGCGGATGACCGCAGCGGGGTGGTGGACATGTTGGACAGCCCGACCCGGGCCTCGGCGATGCCGCCGTTGTCCCGCCGGACCAGCGCGGCCACGCCGACGATCGCCCAGGCCTGGGCGACCCGGTTGAACTTCTCGTAGTGGCTGGCCCAGCCCTCCCGCTTGGGTACCCGGATCGCCGTGAGCACCTCGCCGGGCTGCAGCGCCGTGGTGAGGTAGTCGACGAAGAACTCCGCCGCCGGGATGCTCCGCCGGCCGGCCGGCCCGGCGACGTCGAGGGTCGCGTCCAGGGCGAGGGACACGGCCGGCAGGTCCCCGGCCGGGTCGGCGTGGGCGAGCGAGCCGCCGATGGTACCGAGGTGGCGTACCTGCCGGTCGCCGACGGTCGCGGTCGCCTTCGCGAGCAGCGGCGCGTACCGGGCCACCAGCGGGTCGCGCAGCACGGTGGCGTGCGTGGTCATCGCGCCGATGACCAGCGCGTCGCCGTCCTCGCGTACCCCGCGCAGGTCGGCGAGGCCGCCGAGGTCGACCAGCACCGTCGGGGCGGACAGCCGCAGCCGCAGCAGCGGGATCAGGCTCTGCCCGCCGGCCAGTACCTTCGCCTCGGCGTCGGCCAGGGCCGCCACCGCGTCGTCCACAGTGGACGGCCGGGTGTACCGCACCGCTGCCGGGATCATGCCGCACCTCCCTGCTGGATCGCCTGCCACACCCGCTCGGGCGTGCACGGCATGGGGATGTCGCGTACCCCGTACGGCCGCAGCGCGTCGACGATCGCGTTGACCACGGCCGGCGTGGCGGCGATCGTGCCCGCCTCGCCGACCCCCTTGGCGCCCAGCGGGTGCCCGGGCGCCGGACTCTCGGTGCGGTCGGTCACCAGGTCCGGCAGGTCGGCGGCCGACGGCAGGGTGTAGTCGACGAACGTGCCGGTCAGCAGGTTCCCGTCGGCGTCGTAGACGGCCTCCTCGAACAGCGCCTGCGAGATGCCCTGCACCACGCCGCCGTGCACCTGCCCCTCGACGATCATCGGGTTGATCACCTTGCCGACGTCGTCGACGGCGACGTACGAGCGGACGGTCACCCGCCCGGTCTGGGTGTCCACCTCGACCGCGCACAGGTGCGTGCCGTGCGGGAAGGAGAAGTTGACCGGGTCGTAGACCGCGTCGGCGTCCAGCGTCGGCTCGATGCCGTCGGGCAGGTCGTGTGCCGTGAACACGGCCAGCGAGCAGTCGGCGAGGGTCTTGCCGCCGTCGGGGTGGCCGCGCACCTGGAACCGCCCGCCGGTGAACTCCAGGTCGGCCGGGTCGCATTCGAGCAGCCGCGCCGCCACCGGCCGGGCCTTCTCGACGACCTTCTGGCACGCCTGGTACAGGGCGATCCCGCCGACCGCGAGCGAGCGGGACCCGTAGGTGTCCAGCCCCTTGTAGGCGGTACGGGTGTCGCCGTGCAGCACCTCGACGTCCTCGAAGGGCACGCCGAGCTGGTCGGCGACGATCTGGCTCCACGCCGTCTCGTGCCCCTGCCCGTGCGGGGAGGTACCGGTGACCACCTCCACCTTGCCGGTGGGCAGCATCCGGATGCTCGCGGTCTCCCAGCCGCCCGCGCCGTAACGCAGCGCACCGAGGATCCGCGACGGCGCGAGCCCGCACATCTCGGTGTAGGTGGACACCCCGATGCCCAGTTGCACGGAGTCGCCGGACTCCCGCCGCTGCTCCTGCTCCTTGCGCAGCTCGTCGTAGCCGAGCAGGGCCAGCGCCTTGTCGGTGGCGGCGGCGTAGTCGCCGGAGTCGTAGGTCAGCCCGGCCGCGGTGGTGAACGGGAACTCCTCCCTGCCGATCCAGTTGCGCCGCCGCAGGTCGAGCGGGTCCATGCCGAGCTCGACGGCCAGTTCGTCCATCACCCGCTCGATGGCGAAGGTGGCTTCCGGCCGGCCGGCGCCCCGGTAGGTGTCGACCAGCACGGTGTTGGTGAACACGCCGGTGCATTCCAGGCGGTACGCCGGGAACTTGTAGATGCCGTTGTACATGAACGCGCCGAGCAACGGGCAGCCCGGGCCGACGGTGCCGAGATAGGCGCCCAGGTTCGCGGTCAGGTGCACCTTGAGCCCGAGCACGGTGCCGTCGCGCCGGGCGGCCAGCTCGACGTCCTGGATCATGTCGCGGCCGTGGTGGGCGCAGGCCAGGCTGTCGGAGCGGGACTCGGTGTACGTGACCGGCTTGCCCAGCCGCTTGGCGGCCACGAACGCGATCAGCTCCTCGGGGACGAATTGCAGCTTGCCGCCGAATCCGCCGCCCACGTCGGGGGCGACCACGCGGACCTTGTGCTCCGGCGTGCCGGTCACGACCGAGACGAGGAACCGGACGATGTGCGGGATCTGCGTGGCGGACCAGATCGTGTACTGGTCGCCGGTCGGGTCGGCGACCACGCTGCGCGGCTCCATGAACGCGGGGATCAGCCGCTGTTGCCCGTACCGCCGCCTGATCACGACCTCGGCTCCGGCCAGCGCCTCGGCGACGGAGCCGCCGGCGCCGGTCTGGGCCGAGTCGTAGACCCAGTCGTAGGCCCGGTTGGTGGCGAGGTCGGAGTGGGCGCGGTCGGCGCCCTCGGCCAGCGCCCGTTCCAGGTCCAGTACCACCGGAAGCGGGTCGTAGTCGACCTCGATCGCGGCCAGGGCGTCCACCGCCTCGGCCCGGGACCGGGCGGCGACCACGGCGACCGCCTCGCCGACGTGGCACACCTCGTCGACCGCGATCGGCGGGTGCGGCGGGGTGACGAGGTCCTCGGTGACCGGCCATGCGGTGGGTACGCTGCCCTGGACGTCGGCCACGTCGCGGCCGCTGAACGCGGCCACCACACCCGGCTGCGCCAGGGCCGGCGCGCAGTCGACCCGGGTGATCCGGGCGTGCGCGAGCGGGCTGCGCAGGATCGCCAGGTGCAGCATGCCGGGCAGGGTGATGTTCTCGGTCCACATGGTGCGGCCGGTGATGAGCCGCGCGTCCTCCTTGCGCCGGCGGGGGGCGCCGACCTCCGCTGTCACTGTCATGTCGCCCTCCTCACGGCACCGGCTGGGGGACGGCCTCGCCCGGGACGTGCTCGCGCAGCGCTTCCGCCGCGTCGCGCACCGCCCGCACGATGTTCTGGTACCCGGTGCAGCGGCACAGGTTGCCCTCCAACCCTTCGCGGATCTGCGCGTCGGTCGGGTCGGGGTTCTCGGTGAGCAGGTCGACCGCGGCCATGATCATGCCGGGGGTGCAGTACCCGCACTGCAGCGCGTGCCGCTCGTGGAAGGCCCGCTGTAGCGGGTGCAGGGTGCCGTCCGGACCGGCCAGGCCCTCGATCGTGGTGACCTGCCGGCCGTCGGCCTGGACCGCGAGCACGGCGCAGCTCTTCACGCTGACCTGCGTACCGTCGGCGTCGGACAGCAGGACGGTGCAGGCGCCGCAGTTGCTGGTGTCGCAGCCGACCACGGTGCCGACCTTGCCGAGCCGCTCGCGCAGGTGGTGGACGAGCAGGGTACGGGGTTCGACGTCGTCGTCGTAGCGGACGCCGTCGACGGTAATGCTGATCCGGGTCATGAGGCCTCCCGGCGGGGATCGGGGTTCGATCCCCTCAGCCAATCCCTCCCCCGAGTGGATCGCAAGAGGACGGACGTAACGCGGTGGAAATCAACCTGGGGGCTCGTGGTGGATCCGGCCGGTCAGCTCCGTGAGGCGCCGGCCGGTGCCGTCCCAGCGGGCCGCGATGATCTCCGCGGCGATGCTGACCGCGGTCTCCTCGGGGGTACGGGCGCCCAGGTCCAGCCCGACCGGGGAGGACAGCCGGGCCAGCTCGGCACCGGCCAGGCCGGCCTCACGCAGCCGGGCCAGGCGCTCGTCGTGGGTACGCCGGGAACCCATCGCGCCGACGTAGGCGACGTCCAGGCGCAGCGCGACCTCCAGCAACGGCCCGTCGAACTTCGGGTCGTGGGTCAGCACGCACAGCACGGTACGGCCGTCGACCCGGCCGGCGTCGGCCTCCGCGCGCAGGTACCGGTGCGGCCAGTCCACCACGACCTCGTCGGCGTCGGGGAAGCGGCGGGCGGTGGCGAAGACCGGCCGGGCATCGCAGACGGTGACCCGGTACCCGAGGAACGCGCCGATCCGGGCGACGGCGGCGGCGAAGTCGATCGCCCCGAAGACGATCATGCGGGGCGGCGGCGCGTGGACGCCGACGAACAGGTTCAGCTCGTCGCCCCGGCGCTGCCCGTCGCGCCCGTACCGCAGGGTGCCGCTGCGCCCGCTGGCGAGCAGCCCCCGCGAGTCGTCGGTCGCGGCCGCGTCCAGCCGTGCGGAGCCCAGCGTGCCGGCGACCCGGTCCGGCCAGACCACCAGGCGCCGGCCCAGCCGCGTCGGGTCGCCCGTGACGGCGGTGACGACGGCGACGGGGGTACCGTCGCGGATCGCCGCCGCGACCTCGCCCAGCTCGGGGAAGCCGGCCCGGTCGACCCGTTCGACGAACACGTCGATGATGCCGCCGCAGGTCAGCCCGACGGCGAAGGCGTCCTCGTCGCTGACCCCGTAGCGCTGCAGCACGGGGGTACCGGTGCCGGCGACCTCCTTGGCCAGCTCGTAGACGGCACCCTCGACGCAGCCGCCGGACACGCTGCCGACGGCCGACCCGTCCGGGCCGACGAGCATCGCCGCGCCGGGCGGGCGGGGCGCGGAGCGCCAGGTCGCGACGACGGTACCCATGCCGACCGGCTCGCCAGCCTCCCACCACCGGGTCAGCTCGTCCAGGACGTCACGCACGGGCGATCACCCCGACCAGGTCCTGCAGTGCCGCGAGGCTGTGCCCGGCGACGAAGTGGTCCAGGTACGGCAGCGCGGCGGCCATCCCGCCGGCCAGCGGGGCGTAGCCGGGCTTGCCCCGGTGCGGGTTGACCCAGACCAGCCGGTACGCCAGCCGGGACAGCCGCCGCAGTTGCGCGGCGAGGCCGGCCGGGTCGCCGAACTCCCAGCCGTCGCTGCACACCACCACGACCGCGCCCCGGGCGGTGCCCCGCTGGCCCCACCGGTCCAGGAAGGCCCGAAGCGAGTCGGCCAGCCGGGTACCGCCGTGCCAGTCGGGGATGGCCGCGCCGGCCGCGCGCAGGGCCGCGTCCGGGTCCCGGTGGCGCAACGCGCGGGTCACCCGCGTCATCCGGGTACCCAGCGTGAAGACCTCGGTCAGCGTCGGCCGGCGGCGCACCGCGGCGTGCCCGAAGCGCAGCAGCGCGTCGGCGTAGGGCGCCATCGAGCCGGACACGTCCAGCAGCAGGACCAGGCGGCGCGGTTTGGTCCGCCGGCTCTGCCGCAGCAGCCGGGCCGGCTCACCCTCCTGGCGCAGCGCCGCGCGGACCGTGCGGTGGGCGTCGACGGTACCCCGGCGGTTCGGCCGGTGCCGGCGGCTGCGCCGCGGCGCGGTCGCCGGGGCGAGCAGCGCGACCAGCCGGCGCACCTCGGCACGCTCCACTGTGGACAGATCGGCGACGTCGCGGTGGCGGAGCACCTCGACCGGGCTGGCCGACAGCGCCAGCACGTCGGCCGGCTCCTCGTCCCCGTCGCCGGTACCGGTGCCGAACATCGCGGAGACCTGTGGCAGTGCGACGGCGAACGGAGGCTGGCGCGGCGCGGCCCGGCGGCGCCCGCCGAAGTACGCCTCGAACGCGGCGTCGTAGACCGGCAGGTCGTCGGGCTCGGTGCACAGCGTGAGCCGGCCCGCCCAGTACACCCCGGCCGGGTCGTCGGCACCCAGTTCGGCGGCCGCCGCGAGCATCGCCGGCACCCGGTCGGCGGTGGCCGCGACCCCGGCGTGCCGCAGCGTCCGGGCGAACCCGACCAGCACGTCGATCATGACGAGTCCCCGACGACCCCGGTTGCCCGGACCCGGTCGACGTCCTCCCGGTACTTGAGGACGGCGCCGAGGGTGGCGGCGGCGACCTCGTGGTCCAGGGTGCGGGCACCCAGCGCGCTCAGCGCGGCTGCCCAGTCGATGGACTCGGCCACGCCCGGCGGCTTGATCAGGTCCAGCTTGCGCATCCGCGCGGTCGCCGTGGCGACCTGCCCGGCCAGCTCCTCGGACAGGTCCGGCAGCCGGCGGCGCAGGATCGCCACCTCCCGCTCGAAGCCCGGATGCTCCACCCAGTGGTACAGGCAGCGGCGCTTGAGCGCGTCGTGCACCTCCCGGGTGCGGTTGCTGGTGAGGACCGCGAGCGGCGGCGTCGCGGCGGCGATCCGGCCGACCTCGGGGATGGTGATCGCCGCGTCGGCGAGGACCTCCAGCAGGAACGCCTCGAACTCGTCGTCGGCCCGGTCGATCTCGTCGACGAGCAGCACGCAGGGCTCGCGCTCCAGGGCCTGCAGCAGCGGCCGGGCGATGAGGAACCGCCGGTCGTACAGGCCGGCCTCCAGGCTCACCGGGTCGGGATGCGCCTGCGCCGCGGTGACCGCCCGCAGGTGCAGGATCTGCCGGGGGAAGTCCCAGTCGTAGAGGGCCTGGGCGGCGTCCAGGCCCTCGTAGCACTGCAGCCGTACCAGGTCCGCCCCGATCGCCTCGGCGAGGGCCTGGGCGAACGCGGTCTTCCCGACGCCGGCCTCGCCCTCCAGGAACAGCGGGCGGCGCAGCTTCAACGCCAGGTACCCGGCCGTGGCCAGCCCGTCGTCGGCCAGGTATCCGGTGGCGGCGAGGTCGCGGGCGAGCTGCGCGGGGGAGTCGGGGGCCACCCGCCCACTATGCTCCGCCGGCCGGGGGACGGTCCACGTCGGCACCGTCGGCGACGTCGTCGCAGGGGACCAGGCTGACCTCGTGGGCGGCGAGGTACGGCCGGGCGCCGGTGTCGCCGACGGCCAGCTCCGCGACGCCGGCCCAGTGCGCGCGGCCGAGCAGCACCGGGTGGCCCTGCCG
>JBKPCQ010000242.1:0-23259 GCA_046727455.1 Actinomycetota bacterium
GCGCCCCGGCGCAGCTGCTCCGGCGCGTGACCGTTGCCGTCCTCACCGCGCACTCTCAACACGTCTCCGGCCCGGCGATTACCTGGCTGATCGGCGAGGCAGGCCAGACCGTCCTGGTCATACACTGCGCGCACCCGGACGATTCCGTTCTCCCCAACGGCTGGGCGGTCGGCACCGCCGACGAAGTCCTCGACTGCGCCTGCGGCCTCTACCTCAACGACCCCACCGCCTGGCGCACCGACTGACCCCCGACGAACTTCAGGCCGGAACCACTTAGCCCACGTCGCGGCGCCGGAGGCCGGCCAGCCCGGCGGCGACGAGCAGCGCGACGATGGCGGCGAGCCACGCCAGCGGAGTAGCTGTTACGGCGGCACCGGGGACCTTGGGGATGTGGGTAAACGGAGAGACGTCCAGTATCCGCTGGTTGAGCTTCAACACCTCACCGACCTGGCCGAGCAGCGCGAAGGCCACCAGTACCGTCCAGGTGGCCCAGGCGGCGCGGGGCAGCAGGCCGAACAGTGCCATCGCGATGCCGGACAGCAGCCACACGGCTGGGAGTTGGACGAGCGCGCCGGCCAGCACCCGGGGCAGCTGGCCGCCAACGTCGTGGATGCTCAACCCATAGGCCAGACCGGCGGCCGAACCGAGCATGACCAGCACGAGTGTCGGCCCACCCAGGGCGAAGACGAGGTGGCTGGTGGCCCAGCGGAGCCGGCTGACCGAGGTGGCCAGCACGGGTTCGGCACGCAGTGCGGTCTCCTCTGTGCGTAGCCGCAGCGTGGCCTGGATGGCGTAGGCGGCCGCACCCAACGCGATCAGGTTGAACAGGCCGGCGAGGAACGAGTCGCTGATCGCGGCCGCGCCACCCAGCCGCCGCATGGTGTCGGCGAGCCCGGAGCTGGTGTTCACCAGGTCCCCCGCGCCTTTGGCACTGGCCCCGATGACGAGGCCGTACACGGCGAACCCGACGGCCCAGCTGGCCAGTAGACCGCGGTGTAGCCGCCACGCGAGCGCCAGCGGGCTGGCAAGCGTGGGTGCGGCGCTGGTCGGACCGGGCCGGGCGGGCAGGACACCGGCGCCGACATCCCGCCAGGCACCGAGCACGAAGGCCGCCGCACCTAACCCGGCGGTCACGGCGACGACGACCGCGAAGATCCACCAGCGTTCATCCGCGTAGGGCCGCACCCGTTGCAGCAGGCCGAACGGTGATAGCCAGGACAGCCAGGACAGGTCGCCGTTCTGGCCGCCCGCGTCGCCGGCGGCGCGCAGCAGGTACGCCCCGCCGAGCACGGCGATGGCGATGCCGCGGGCGGCACCGGCGCCCTGGGTCAGCTGGCCGCCCAGGCCGGCCAGCGCGGCGAACATCCATCCGGTCGCGGCCCAGGACAGCCCCAGCGCGATCGAGCCGGTCACTGGTGTCCCGATCCCAATCATCCAGAGACTGGTGAGGAGGCCGAGGACGAGGTTCGCGCCGAACGCCACGATCAGCGCCGCTGCCAGCGATGCGTGCCGGCCGACCACGGTCGAGCCCAGCAGTTCACGGCGCCCGGCCTCCTCGTCGGTACGGGTGTGCCGGATGACGGTCAGGATGCTGGCCAGCCCGACGGCCACCATCCCGAAACCGGCCCGCCACGCGCCAAGCGCGCCGATGCTCGGGCCGAACATCGGGCCCAGCAACGCCAGGGTGGTGGGGCTGGTCGCGATCAGGTGTGCGTAGTCCTCGCGAGACGCTGCCGTCGGGTACAGGCCCTTGGTTGCCGAGGTGTACTCGACCGGGACGACGGACATGATGAAGATCCAGATCGGCAGCAGGATCCGGTCTCGACGCACGATCAGGCGGGCGAGCCCGCCGATACCGGCCAGCGCGTTCACCGCGCCGCCGCCTCGTGCAACGAGCCAGCGTTGAGGTCGTCCCGGTAATGGCGCAGGAACAGCTCCTCCAGCGTCGGCGGCTGGCTGACCAGGCTGCGCACCCCGGCGGCGGTGAGCTGGCGCAGCAGGTCATCGAGCCGGTCGGTGTCGACTTCGCACCGCACCCGCGCCCCGTCCACCTGCAGGTCATGCACGCCGCTAAGCCCGGACAGCCCGTCCGGCGGGTGGGCCAGCTCGGCAGAGATCGAGGTACGGGTCAAATGCCGCAGCTCGGTGAGCGTGCCGGTCTCCACCGTGCGACCCAGCCGGATGATGCTGACCCGGTCGCACAACGCCTCCACTTCCGCCAGGATGTGGCTGGACAGCAACACCGTGCGTCCCCGCTGCTTCTCCTGCGCGACGCACTCGCGGAAGACCTCCTCCATCAGCGGATCCAGGCCCGAGGTCGGCTCGTCCAGCAGCAGCAGCTCCACATCGGACGCCAGCGCCGCGACCAGCGCCACCTTCTGCCGGTTGCCCTTCGAGTAGGCCCGGCCCCTCTTGCGCGGGTCGAGGTCGAAGCGCTCCAGCAACTCATCGCGGCGCCGCTTGTCCAACCCGCCGCGCAGCCGGCCCAGCAGGTCGATCACCTCGCCACCGGACAGGTTCGGCCACAACGTGACGTCGCCGGGCACGTACGCCAGCCTCCGGTGCAACGCCGTGGCGTCGCGCCACGGGTCGCCACCCAGCAGTGTCGCGGTGCCGCCGTCGGCACGCAGCAGACCTAACAGGATCCGGATCGTGGTGGTCTTGCCTGACCCGTTGGGACCAAGGAAACCGTGCACCTCACCGAGCCCGACCCGCAGATCCAGCCCTCCCAAAGCGAGAGTCCGACCGAAGCTCTTCCGCAGCCCCGACACGGCCACCACGTCGTTCATAGATTCCCCCTGCGCTGCCGGTCGGATCAGGTCAGGATGAGCGCAGCACAAGGCACGGGCGGTGCCCGCGATCCGTTGCCGCGCGACGCCGACCCGCCCTTCGGCGACCGCCTCCATCCCGATCACGATGCCGTCATCATCGACTCCATCGTAGGTGCGGTACGGTACAGTACCGTACCGCAATGGCTGCGTGAATCGCCAGAGGGGGTGCGCTGAGGACCGGGTGCCGGAGAAACTCGAAGGCGTCAGGATGGCGGAGTTGAACGAGGCCCGGTCACGAGCGGATAGACGACCTCGTCGAACACCCGCCGGAAGAAGGCTCCATCCGCATCCTCACCGGTCAGGACACGCAAAGCGTTCAAACCGATGATCACATCCGGCACCAGGTCGAGGACCCGGTCCCGAGGAATCTCCCCCCGCTCGACCGCACGATCCAACATCTCCCGTACCGCCCGACGTGGGCCTTCCAGGACGTGCTCGGACAACGCCGCCCGCAGCTCAGGATCGCGGCTCGCGGCCGTGGCCAAGCCGACGATCAGGGCAACCTGCCCGACATCGGTAGTCGGAACGTTGGCGATCACCGCCTCCACATCACCACGCAGCGACCCGGTGTCCGGGATCGACAGCGGAGCGAACTCCTGCCGCCAGGCCACGACCGCGTCAACCACCAGCGCCGCCTTCGACGGCCATCGCCGATACAGGGCCCCCTTGCCGGCATGGGCACGAGCGGCGACGTCGTCCATCGTGAGGCGGTCATAACCACACTCGGCCAACGCCTCCAACGCCGCCCGAAGAATCGCCGAGTCCCGCGAGGTGTCCAGGCGCCGGCCGCCCCCGCCAACCACACGACGCCCATCCTCGACGGTCGGACCATCCCCCACAGACAACTCCCAGGTCAAAATGGCTCACCCCGCCCGAGAGTAGCTGCCCTGGCACGACCGACAGCGGCCCAGGGTCCCAGACCACACGGTCCGCAACCCTCGATAGACACAGACCTCGTACGCCAGCCGGCCCGACTCCTGGAGGTCCATCGAACCCGCCGGCAACCAGTGACGGACGCCCCGGTCGCACAGCCGCCAACTGATCCACGCGGGTAGCACATCCCCAGCGTCCGGTCAGCCCTACGCGGCCAATGGCCAGCAACAAACCATCCCCACAAAGTGGCCGCGGTTCTGCTGCGCTGCGCACTTGCCGGTACCCGACACGTTCGCGATGGCCAGCGACGGCCGCTGGGAGGCCCAATGGGCGCACGGCGCGCACCCTGCCGCTCGCCCACACCCGGCGGCCCCGAGTACTCACCGGCGTGGTCCAGGGTCGCGATCGCCTGGGCCGTTGGTGTCCCGAGATGCGGGATGGTGGTACAGAACAGGCGCACCAGCTCAACCAGGTCGAGTCCGGACCGAATGTCTACGTCGTCTGATCGGAACCGCCTGGTGAGCCGGACCGGCGTACGCTGACCCGCGTGGATCAAGAAGAACGTATCGCTCTGTTCCTTGACTACGAGAACCTGGCGCTGGGCGCGCGGGACAACCTGGGCGGGATGGCCTTCGACTTCCGGCCGATCGCCGACGCCCTCGCCGAACGCGGCCGGGTGGTGGTCCGCCGGGCGTACGCCGACTGGTCGTTCTTCGACGAGGACCGGCGGATGCTGACCCGCTCGCACGTCGAGCTGATCGAGATGCCGCAGCGGTTGGGCGCCTCCCGCAAGAACGCCGCCGACATCAAGATGGCTGTCGATGCCATGGAGCTGGCGTTCGAGCGCGGATACATCTCCACGTTCGCGATCTGCACCGGGGACAGCGACTTCACCCCGTTGGTACACAAGCTGCGCGAGCTCAACAAGCGGGTCATCGGGGTCGGCGTGGAGGGATCCACCTCGGCACTGCTGCCGCCGGCGTGCGACGAGTTCCTGTACTACGACCGGCTGGAAGGCGTAGAGGGGCGCGCGGTCCAGGCCCGGCGCGCCCGTCCGGTCCGACCAGCGGCACCGGAACACGCTGAGCCGGAACAGGTCGAGCCGGAACGTACCGAACCCGAGGCGGCACCGGCCGAGGAACCGGCCCGCGACGTCAACGGTCTCGCGGTCCTGGTCGCCCAGACGGTCGCCGGGATCCAGGGCAACGCCAGCGGCACCGTCACCGCGTCCACCCTCAAACGCACCCTGCTGCGCAAGGACCCGACGTTCACCGAGTCCGACTACGGCTTCCGTACCTTCGGCGAACTGTTGCGGCACCTGGCCGGGCGCAACGTCGTCGAGCTCACCGACGGCCCGGCCAAGGGCGACCCCGAGGTGTCCCTGCCCGAGCACGGCGACCGCGAGGACGCCTTCGCGCTACTGCGTACCGTCGTTGGCGAAAGCCCCGGCGCGACACCACTGTCCGGGCTGAAGAACCAGCTGCGCCGGGTACGGCCGGACTTCAGCGAGAAGAAGCTCGGATACCGCAGCTTCCTCCAGTTCTGCCAAGCCGCCGCAACGAACGGGGTCGTCGCCCTGCAATGGAGTCCCGAAGCCGACGACTACCTCCTGACGACGAGATGATCCCGCTGACGTGCGAGGACTGCGCACTCGTCGTGGCGGGCGCGCATGATATTGGCCGGGTTAGTGTCCAGCGGTCCAGGCGACCGCGGTCGTCGGCGCGGGTGGCCAGCACGACGTGGGCGGGCCGGACACGATCGCCGCGAAGGTCCGCGCCCACCCCGCCGCTGGTGCGGACCACGTCACGCTTCTGCTGCCGATCGGTACCGAGTTCGCGGCCGGCATCGACCAGTTGGCACAGATCGCCCCGGTGCTGGCGGGCCTGGAGGGACCCTGACGCACCGGCCCAGTGGGTCATGGCTGCGTCGACCGGGATGTGTCGGCGGCGATGCGGGCGAATGAGTGGATCAGTGGGCTGTGTTGCGCGGTCGCCCAGGCGACGACGAGAGGACTCGGGGGCATGTCGGTCAGGGCTGCCCAGGTCAGTCCGTCAGGCAGGGGGTGGGTGAGCGGTGCGATGCCAACGGAACCGTTCCAGAGGACGGCCTGGGTGCATTCGTTGACGGTTCGTACCACTGGGCCGGCGGGGCGCTGGCCGACGGGGGTGGCTCCGTTCCAGTACTCGCGCCAGATCGGGTCGGTACCGTCGGGCAGCTGGAACCAGGCACGGTCGGCGAGGTCGGCCAGGCGTAGCGGGCCGCGGCCGGCGAGCGGGTCGTCCGCGCGCAGGACGACCCCGACCGGGTCAGAACGCAGGGTACGGATGCTGATGCCGGTGTCGTCGAAGGGGGATCGGGTCAGCGCGACGTCGACCAGGCCGTTGCGCAGTCCCGCGGTGGGGTCGGTGAAGTCCGCCTCGCGGATGCGGATCGAGACCTTGGGATGGCGGCGGCGGAAGGTGGCCACCAGACGGGTGCCGACTTCCGCGGCGGTGTCGACGAGGGTACCGATGGTGAGCGTCACCGCGCCGGGTGCTGCCGTGACCCGCTCGCGTGCCTGCTGCGCCTGTTCCAGCAAGGTACGCGCTTCCAGGTACCGTGCGTTTCCGGCCGGGGTGAGCTCGACCCCGGTGGCCGACCGATGCAGCAGTACGACACCCAGGTCGGTTTCGAGCTGCTTGATGGCGCGGCTCAGCGGTGGTTGCGTCATGTGCAGCCGGGCCGCGGCTCGCCCGAAGTGCCGTTCCTCGGCGAGTGCCACGAAGTAGCGCAGCAGACGCAACTCCATGACCAGCGAGGATACCCGTGCGGTATCGGGGCCGCGGAAGTGGTGTTGGACGCTGGCGAGCCGTCGGCGGGAGGGTCGGATCATGCCGTTCGAACCTCTCACCCACGAGCCGGTCGTCGAGGTCAGCCGGGCACAGGAAGTCGCCCGCGACGTGGTGGTGATCCCGAACCGGGGGGTCGAGCTTGTGCCCAATGTCGGCGTCATCGGGGGTACCCGCGCCGTGCTGGTCGTCGAGACCGGCATGGGGCCGCGCAACGCGGAGAAGGTACTCGTGTTCGCATCCGAGTACGCCGGGGGCCGCAGGCTGTACCTGACCACGACGCACTTCCACCCCGAGCACGCATTCGGCGCGCAGGCCTTCGCGGGCGAGGCGACGTACCTGGTCAACGGCGCACAGGCCGCCGACCTCGCCGGCAAGGGACCGGGTTACCTGGAGATGTTCCGCGGCCTCGGCGTACCGGTCGCGCGGCAGTTGGAAGGCGTCGAGCTGGTCACACCGGATGTGGTCTACGACGACACGTACGAGCTCGACCTCGGCGGCCGGATCGTGCAGATGCGGGCGACGGGCCGCGCCCATAGCAAGGGCGACCAGGTCGTTACCGTCCCCGACGCCGAAGTGCTGTTCACCGGGGACCTGGTCGAGGCCGGCCAGTTCTCGATCTTCCCGTGGTTCCCGCCGTACGACGTCGACGTCTCGGGGTTGCGGTGGATCGAGGTGATGCGCCGCCTGATCGCCACCGGCCCGCGTGTGGTGGTACCCGGCCACGGGGACATCTCCGGCCCGCAGGTACTCGCTGATGTCCGTGAGTATCTCGAGCGGTTGCGCGACGAGACCTGGGCACGGCGCGACTCGGCGATGCCCACCGAGACGCTCGTCGCGGAGGTCGAGGCACTGATGATCGAGCGGCACCCGCAGTGGGCCGGGCAGGAGTGGATCGAAAAGGGCGTCGGCTGTTTCTGCGCGGAGCACGTGTGACGCGAGCGGGTAGGCCCCGCGTTCGCCGAGGAAGCCTTGCATGCAGCGGGTGGGCGGGCCTGGTCGGATCCGGCGCTGACCGACCGCGAACGCGGCATCGCCGTCATCACCGCCCTGGCCGCGTAGGGCATCACCGACGACCGGCTGGCTACCCACATCCGCCTGGCTCGACACCACGGCCTGGACCACAACGCACTCACCGTGACCACCACCCGCTGGCTCGACCAGGACGGCGACCAGGCCCTCTCCGACCTGGTCCACGACACGCTGCGCGCGCTGCGCTCGCTCGCCGCCGACCCCGCCGGGTAGCACCGCAGGCGCTGCTACCGAGCACGTCGGTGGTCGGACCCCCTGAACTGGGCGCGACAGCGCCCGGGTCCCGCGCGTGAACCCCGCCTTCGGCACCTCGCCCCGCTGCCGCGTGGCTGTGGTCAGGCGCATGGCGGCGACGCCGCACGGAGGGGAGCGATCGGCCAGCCGCACGGCAGCTACGAACATCGTTCGTCACGAACCTTGGTTTTGACGAACAACGTTCGCTACGTCGCCGTCGGCGACGGCGTGTTCGGTTTCTCCGCCGACGGCGCCGGCGCGGCCGAGCTGGCGCTGCTCGCCCACTACGCGCCGATCCCGCCGTCGCTGGACTTCGCGACGGCCGCCGGCCTGCCGGTTGCGATCGAGACCGCCACGCGAACGCTCGACGCGCTGGGCGTCGGGTCCGGCGCGACGCTGCTCGTCAACGGCGCCGCCGGCGGGGTCGGCAGCGCCGCCGTCCAGCTCGCCGCGGTGCGCGGCGCCCGCGTGATCGGGACCGCGAGTCAGGCGAACCACGACTACCTGCGCTCGCTGGGCGCCGAGCCGGTCGCCTACGGCCAGGGCCTGGTCGAGCGCGTCCGCGCGCTCGCGCCCGACGGCGTCGACGCCGCGCTCGACGTCGCCGGGAGCGGGGTGCTTCCCGAGCTCATCGAGCTCGCCGGCGGCGCCGGGCACGTCGTCACGGTCGCCGACTTCGCCGGCGCCCGGGAGCATGGGGTGAGGTTCAGCAGCGGCGATGCCGGCCGCGCGGTCCACGCGCTCGGCGAGATCGGCGATCTGGTCGAGTCCGGGCGCTTCTGGCTCCCGGTCGCGCGGACCTTCCCGCTGGCCGAGGTTGCCCAGGCGCACCGGGTGAGCGAGCAGGGCCACGTGCGCGGGAAACTCGTGCTGCTGGTCGGCTGAGCGCAAACGCGGCGGCGTCCTCCGCGCGACGCCCGGCAGGAGCCGCCCGGGGCTCCTCACCGGCGCAGCAAGACCCGGCCGCGGTTCGCCACGGAAGTGGTCCAGCCGTCGTGGTCGCCCAGCTCCCGGCGGATCTCGATGGCCCGGTCGACGTGGTCGAGCGCCTCCTCGATATCCGCGACGATCATCGCCGTGTCCACCCGGACCCACGAGATGTTGGCGCTCGCCCCCTCGGCGCGCTAGCGCGAGAGCCAGACGTTGTCGTGTCGGAGGAAGAACTCCGCGCGCTCCTCCTCGCTCTTGCCCGCCAGGTCGAGCAGGCCCTCGAAGTACCCTTCGCGGGGCGCGCCCGGCGCGAAGTGCAGCAGCATCGACGCCGGCGCGCCGGACTCGTTGCGGAACGCGTGGATGCCGCCCTCCGGTACGTGGACGAAGTCGCCGGGCGCGGTGTCGATCCAGCGGTTGCCGTCGTAGATCCGTACAGTGCCGGCGAGGATGAAGAACGACTCCGAGATGGATCGGTGGAAGTGCGGGTCCGGGCCGCTCGGCTCGGGGCCCATGTCCCACCGGTAGAGGCCGAACTGGCCGTTTGTGGCGGCCCCGGTCGCCAGGTAGTGGACCCGGGTGCCGATGGCGTAGGCCAGCTCTGGCTCGCGGCCGGCTGGCCGGTAGGTGGCGGTGGCCTCGCCGGTGCTGCCGAGATAGCGCGGTTGCGGGTACGTCACCGGAAGCTCTCCCTCGTTAGGCTGCGGTGAGGTCGGACCAACGGTACGCGCGGCGCACCGCCCGCGTGCTGCTGATCGACGGCGCGGGCGGGTGTGCCGGACGCCGCTCCGGCGCACCCGCCCGCGGGTCTCACCGGGCGGTACAGGTGGCAAGTGTGGGTTGCGTCGGCCGTACCCGCACGGCCCGGGGCCTCGCTCTTTATTAGGCAGTCTGCCTAACGATTGCCCCACAAGGATGTTAGTGCCCGGGCGCGGGCGAGTCAATTGGGCGGTCCGAGCACGCGAAAACCCGGTGGCCGGCAGCGCCGTCCCCGCCGCCGGCCACCGGGAGCCGTACCCCCGGGGGTGGTCGCGGCCACCCCGGGAGACCTCGTCTCAGCGCAGCGCCACGTGCAGGATCCGGTCGTTGCTGTTGTTCGGCGTGCTGTCCTTGTCGCCGCTGCTCGTGGTCAGCCACAGCCCGCCGTCCGGGCTCGGCTCGACGGTGCGCAGCCGGCCGAACTGGCCCTGGAAGAACGCCTGCGGCGTGGAGGTGCCGCCACCCTGGATGTGCATCACCCACAGCCGCGAGCCGCGCAGCGCCGCCATGTAGAGCGTGTTGTTCACGATCGCCAGGCCGCTGGGCGAGGCCGCGGCCACTGGCCAGGTCCGGATCGGCTTGATGAAGCCGCCGCAGCTGCCCGAGGTGCCCTCACACGCCGGCCAGCCGTAGTTGCCGCCCTTCTGGATGAGGTTCAGCTCGTCCATGATGCTGTTGCCCAGCTCCGACTCCCAGAGCCGGCCCTGCGAGTCGAAGGCGAGGCCCTGCACGTTGCGGTGGCCGTAGCTCCAGACCGCGTTGTGGAACGGGTTGTCGGCGGGGATCGAGCCGTCCGGGTTGATCCGCAGGATCTTGCCGTTGAGGCTGTTCCTGTTCTGCGCGTTGTTCCCGTTCTCCGCGTCGCCCGTGGAGACGTACAGCTTGCCGTCCGGCCCGAAGCGCAGCCGGCCGCCGTTGTGGAACTTGTTGCGCTGGATGCCTTTCAGCAGCACCTGGATCGAGCCGGTGTCGAGGGTCCGGCCGTTCAGCTTCAGCCGGATCACCCGGTTGTCGCTCGACGAGGTGTGCATGATGTAGACCCAGTGGTCGCTGCTGAAGCTGGGCGACAGCTCCAGGCCCATCAGGCCGCCTTCACCGTTGGTACCGGAGACCCCGGGGATCCTGCCGAGCGTGGTCTTGGTACCGGTGCGGGACAGTTCGATGACCGTCTGCGCGTCCCGCTCGGTGTAGATGCCGTCGCCGTTGGGCAGGAACGCCAGCCCCCACGGGATGTCCGAGTCGGAGGCGATCGTGGTGACCGCGCCGATCCCGCCACCGCCGCCGTTGGTCTTCACGGTGACCGCGTTGCTCGGGGCGGACCGGTTGTTGGCCAGGTCCCGGGCCCGGACGGTGAAGGTGTAGCTGGTGTTGGATTTCAGGTTGCCGACCGTGGCCCCGGGCGTGTCCGTCGACGCGACCGGCGTGGCGCCGCCGTTCACGTACACGTCGTACCCGGCCAGCCCGATCCCGCCGGCGTTGTCCTTGGAGGCGTTCCACGCCAGGGTGACGGTGCTGCCGGTGCGCCCGGTGGAGTGCAGGTTGGTCGGGACGCTCGGCGGGGTGTGGTCGTTGGACGGCTTCGTGGTCACCGTCGCCTCGTTGCTGTCCTGCGAGGAGTTCCCGGCCGCGTCCCGGGCCACGATCGTGAACACGTACTGGGTACCCGGGGTCAGCCTGGTCACCGTGGCGGTCAGCGTGCTCCCGCCCACCCTCATGACCTGCTGGCCCTGCTTGAACACGTCGTACTCGGTGACCCCGACGTTGTCCGTCGACCTGCTCCAGGCCAGCGAGACGGTGGTCTCGGTGAACGCCGTCACGTGATTGTTCGTCGGCGAGGTCGGCGGCTTGGTGTCGGCGGCCAGCGCGGGCGTGGCCACCGCGGCCACGAGGGCAAGCCCGCCCAGTACGCTGATTCCGACCAGTGTCCGCCGTAGCTTTACTGCCACGTAAACTCCCTCGGTCGTCGGCGGGACGGAGGATGCAAACTCGTCCAAACGTTTGTGACACCCGCCATTCGGTGTACACGAGACAGTGACGGCCATCAAATTTATCCCGCTGGATGGAGTACGTCGTGCGAGACATCGCGGTGTTCAGCGGCAGCGCCCATCCGGAGCTGGCCGGCGAGATCTGCGCCTACCTGGAGACGCCGCTGGAGCCGGCACGGGTACAGCGGTTCGCGACCGACTGCCTTGAGGTCCAGCTCCAGGCCAACTGCCGGGAGCGCGACGTCTTCCTCATCCAGCCCCTGGTACCGCCGGTCCAGGAGCACCTGGTCGAGCTGCTGCTCATGCTCGACGCCGCCCGCGGCGCCTCGGCCGCCCGGACCACCGTCGTCATGCCGTACTACGCCTACGCGCGGTCGGACAAGAAGGATGCCCCGCGGATCTCCATCGGCGGCCGGCTCGTGGCCGACCTGCTGGTCACCGCCGGAGCCAACCGGGTGCTCGCGATGACCCTGCACGCACCCCAGGTGCACGGGTTCTTCAGTGTGCCGGTGGACCACCTGCACGCGCTGCGCGAGCTGGCGGCGCATTTCCAGGGGTACGACCTCGCCAACACGGTCGTGGTCTCCCCCGACCTGGGCAACGCGAAGCCGGCCGCCGCGTTCGCCCGGCTGCTCGGGGTACCCGTCGCGGCCGGCGCCAAGCAGCGCTTCGCCGACGACCGGGTGGAGATCAGCGCGATCATCGGCGAGGTCGACGGCCGGGACATCATCGTGCTCGACGACGAGATCGCCAAGGGGAGCACGGTGCTGCAGCTACTCGACCGGCTCCACGAACGGAAGGCCGGCTCCATCCGGATCGCCTGCACCCATGGCCTGTTCGCCGGGGACGTGCTGGACCGCCTGGAGAGCCAGGACGACGTCGCCGAGATCGTCTGCACGAACACGGTACCGATCCCGGCGGCCAAGCGGGTACCGAAGCTGCGGGTGTTGTCCGTGGCACCGGCGCTGGCCGAGGCGATCCGCCGGATCCACGACGGCGAGTCGGTCAGCGCGCTGTTCGACGCCCGGTGACTCGCGGAAACCTCAGATCCAGCGGTTGCCCAGCCACATGCGGGCCAGCCACGACTCGTACGGGATGGTGGAGCCGACGTAGATCGGATAGAACCACGCGAAGATCACCGCGACCGCGAACACGAACGCGGCGCCGAAGATGACGCCCATGATGCGCCGGTCGGCCGGGTCGAGCAGCTCGGTGCCGCCGGCCGCGCGCACCACGCCCGGCCCGTCCGGCCGGCGGATCAGCGCACCGAGCACGTACACCAGCCCGAGGATGAGGAACGGCTCGGCCGGCAACACGTAGAAGTAGAACATCGTGCGGTCGTAGTACTCCCAGATGAACCAGGGCAGGATGCCCACCGCCACACCGAGCCCGATGGCGCCGGCCCGCCAGTCCCGCCGGCTGATGCCGAACCAGGCCAGCCCCGCCAGCGCCGGGATGAACGACCACCACAGGATCGGCGTGCCGAGCAGCAGCACCTCCGAGGCGCAGTTGGGGGAGCCGCACGGGCCGGCGCTGGACCAGTAGAACGCCACCGGCCGGCCGAGCAGCAGCCACTGCCAGGGCCAGGACTGGTACGAGTGCTTGGCCGTCAGGCTGTTGTGGAAGTGCATCGCCTCGTGGTGGTACTGGTACAGGTTGATCAGCGGCCCGATGACCGGCGGCTCGGGCCGGCCCCGGCTCTGCAGCCAGTGCCGGTCGAACCCGGTGCCGGTGACGAACCAGCCGGTCCAGCTCGCCAGGTAGACGGCCACCACGACGGCCCCGCACAGCAGCAGCCAGAGCAGCTCGTCGCGCACGGTCTGCAGCCAGGGCCGGGGTACTCCAGCGCTGCGCCGGGCACCCGCCTCCCAGACGACGACGAGCACCCCGAACAGCAGGATGTACCACAGCGCGCTCCACTTGACCGACATGGCGCAGCCGATCAGCGCGGCGGCGGCCAGCCGCCACCATGGCACCCCCAGGGGCGGCCGCTCGCCGGTCGTCGGGTCGAAGCCGCTCTCCAGCGCCCACAGCCACCGCGCCCGGCGCTTGTCCCGGTCCAGCACCAGGCACGCGAACGCGGCCAGGATGAAGAACATCACGAAGATGTCCAGCAGCGCCGACCGGGACAGCACGAAGTGCAGCCCGTCCAGCGCCATGAACAGCCCGGCGGCGCAGCCGAGCACGGTCGATCGGAACATCCGCCGGGCGAGTCGGATGACGATCAGTACCGACAGGATGCCGGCCACCGCCGGGGCGATCCGCCAGCCGAACTCGTTCTCGCCGAAGATGGCCTGCGCCCAGCCGATCAGCCACTTGCCCAGCGGGGGGTGGACGACGAAGTCACCGATGTTCTTCTCGTGGTTCCACTCCACGCCGTGGCGAACCAGGTCCTGGCCCTCGGGCGCGTAGTAGATCTCGTCGAAGATCATCCCCTTGGGCTTGCTCAGCCCGACCAGCCGGATGATCGCGGCGACTACCGTGATCATGATGGTGGCGACCCAGGAGAGGGCCGCGTCGGACGGCATCGGGGGGAGCAGCCGCCGGCGGGTCAGCTCCGGTACCGGGGTCCGGCCGGGCTCGGTCGCCGCAGCGCGGTCACGCACGTCGGGTTCGGTCAGCACGGCCGCAGTCACGCTGCGATCGTAGGCTGCGGGTACGACAGGTGACACCCGGATGGAGGGTCGGGATGGGCGGGCTCGTCCTGGTCGGCGCACCGCTGGGCAACACCGGCGACGCGTCCGAGCGCATGCGGTCGATCCTGACCAGCGCGGACATCGTCGCCGCCGAGGACACCCGGCGGCTGCGCCGGCTCGCCCGCGACCTCGGCATCGAGGTGGCCGGCCGGGTGGTTTCCTACTTCGAGGGCAACGAGGAACGCCGGACACCCGAGCTGGTCGAGGCCCTGCGCGCGGGCGCGACCGTCGCGGTGGTCACCGACGGCGGCATGCCGGGCGTGTCCGATCCGGGTTACCGGCTGGTCCGGGCGGCGATAGAAGCGGAGGTACCGGTCACCGCCGCGCCCGGCCCGAGCGCGGTGACCACCGCGCTGGCGCTGTCCGGGCTGCCCACCGACCGGTTCTGTTTCGAGGGGTTCCTGCCCCGCCGGGCCGGGGAGCGTCGGGCGCGCCTCGCCGAGCTGGCCACCGAGCGGCGCACGCTGGTGCTCTTCGAGGCGCCGCACCGGATCGCCGCCACTCTCGGCGACCTCGCCGCCGCGTTCGGTGCCGACCGGCCGGCCGCGCTGTGCCGGGAGCTGACCAAGACCTACGAGGAGATCGTCCGGCGCCCGTTGGGAGAGCTGGCCGCGGGTGATCCGCCGCGGGGTGAGATCACCCTGGTGGTCGCGGGCGCACCGGCGACGCCCGCACAGCGCCCGGACGACGCGGGCCTGCGGGCCGAGGTGGCCGACCACGAAGCCGGCGGTACCGCGCGCCGCGACGCGATCGCCCTGGTAGCGCGCAGGCACGGGCTGCCCAGACGGGAGGTCTACCAGGTCGTCGTCGTCGACCCGGAGGGTCAGTAGTCTTACTGCCCATGAGCCACGTTCTCGCCGCGGTTGCCTGGCCGTACGCCAACGGGCCGCGCCACATCGGTCATGTGTCCGGCTTCGGGGTGCCCTCCGACGTGTTCAGCCGGTACATGCGGATGGCCGGGCACGACGTGCTCATGGTGTCGGGGACCGACGAGCACGGCACGCCGATCCTGGTCCAGGCCGAGAAGGAGGGGGTGACCCCGCGCGAGCTGGCCGACCGGTACAACCGGCTGATCGTGGAGGACCTGCAGGCGCTCGGGCTGTCCTACGACCTGTTCACCCGCACCACCACCCGCAACCACTACGCGGTGGCGCAGGAGCTGTTCCGGACGGTGTACGCCAACGGGTACATGATCAAACAGACCACCCACGGCGCGATCTCCCCGTCCACCGGCCGTACCCTGCCCGACCGGTACATCGAAGGCACCTGCCCGATCTGCGGGTACCCCAGCGCGCGCGGCGACCAGTGCGACAACTGCGGCAACCAGCTCGACCCGACCGACCTGATCAACCCGCGGTCGCGGATCAACGGCGAGACGCCGGAGTTCGTCGAGACCGAACACTTCTTCCTCGACCTACCGGCGCTGGCCGACACGCTGGAGGCGTGGCTGCGCACGCGCACCGACTGGCGCCCCAACGTCCTGAAGTTCTCGCTGAACCTGCTCGACGACATCCGGCCGCGCGCGATGACCCGCGACATCGACTGGGGCATCCCGGTACCGCTGCCGGGCTGGGAGGACAACCCGAACAAGCGGCTGTACGTCTGGTTCGACGCGGTCATCGGATACCTGTCCGCCGCCATCGAATGGGCCCGCCGCTCCGGCGACGACTCGGCGTGGAAGCGCTGGTGGTCGGCTGCCACCGAGGACGCCCGGCAGTACTACTTCATGGGCAAGGACAACATCACCTTCCACGCCCAGATCTGGCCGGCCGAGCTGCTGGGATACAACGGTGAGGGCGCGCGCGGCGGCGAGCCGGGGCGGTACGGGAAGCTGGCGCTGCCGACCGAGGTGGTGTCCAGCGAGTTCCTGACCATGGAGGGGAAGAAGTTCTCCTCGTCGCGCTCGGTGGTCATCTACGTCCGTGACTTCCTTTCGCGCTACGACCCCGACGCGCTGCGCTACTTCATCGCGGTCGCCGGGCCGGAGACCACCGACACCGACTTCACCTGGGCCGAGTTCCTCCGCCGCAACAATGACGAGCTGGTCGCCGGCTGGGGCAACCTGGTCAACCGGTCGATCTCGATGGCAGCGAAGAACTTCGGCGCGATCCCTGCTCTGGTGGCGCCCACCCCGGCCGACGGGGCGCTCCTGGAGACCGCGCGGGCCGCGTTCGACACGGTGGGCGGGTTGATCGAGCGGCACCGGCAGAAGCACGCCATCACCGAGGCCATGCGGGTGGTGGCGGACGCGAACAGGTACCTGTCCGACCAGGCGCCGTGGAAGATCAAGGACGACCCGGTGCGGCAGGGCACCATCCTGCACGTCGCGTTGCAGGTGGTCAGCGACTGCAACACGCTGCTGACGCCGTTCCTCCCGCACGCGGCGCAGAAAATCCACGAGCTTCTCGGGGGTGCCGGCATCCACGCGCCGATGCCGTCGATCGTCGAGGTCGAGGACCTGGACGGTGGCCCCGGGTACCCCGTGCTGACCGGCGACTACACAAGCGGCGCGCGGTGGGAATCGACACCGGTCGAGGTGGGCCGGGCACTGCAACCGCCCAAGCCGGTGTTCAGGAAGCTCGACCCGTCCATTGTGGACGAGGAGCTGGCCCGGCTGGGTGGATGACGGCCGCCCGGTACGACGACGTCATCGGCCCGCTCCGGGCGGCCTATGCCGACGGCGGTGCGGCCCGGCGCGACCGGATGGAGAAGGCGCCCTGGAAGCTCGCCGAGCGTGCGGCGTTCCTCGACCGGCTCCGCTCCGAAGCCGCCGCCCGCCTGCTCGAAGTCGGCGCCGGTACCGGCCAGGACAGCGCCTTCTTCGCCGCGCACGGCCGCACGGTCGTCGCGACCGACCTGTCGCCGGCGATGGTCGCGCGGTGCCGCGAGAAGGGTCTCGACGCCCGGGTGATGGACTTCCTGCACCTGGACTTCCCGCCGGCCTCGTTCGACGCGGTGTACGCGCTGAACTGCCTGCTGCACGTGCCGAACGCGGACCTGCCGGCCGTGCTGGCGGCGATCCGGGCGGTACTGCGGCCGGGCGGCCTGTTCTTCCTCGGTGTCCACGGCGGCGAGGGGGAGGAGGGGGTGCTCGACGACGACGTGCACGATCCGCCCCGGTTCTTCTCCCGGCGCACCGACGAGCAGATCCAGCGGTACGCCCGGGAGTTCTTCGAGATCGTGGACTTCCACGTGGTGCCGCTGGACAAGCACGACTTCCAGTCGCTCACCCTGCGCCGTTCACTCGCGGACGGGTAGCAGGGTCAGTACCTGTCCCGCGATGTGGAATCTCCACGTGTGCCGGCGGAACGGCTCAGGCGGCGACCGGGGCGGTGAGCTCGTACCGGACGTCGTGGCTGCGGTGTGCGGTCGTCTCGTGGTACGGCGCCCAGGTCTCGTACACGCCCCGCTCCAGGCAGGTCGCCCCGAGCCGGACCACCCCCTCGACGTCCGGGCGGACCAGCCGTACCCGCAGCCAGTCGCCATCGTCCCGGACCACCACGCAGTCCTGCCCCCGCCAGCGCACGTACCGGGTCCGCCGGGCCAGCGCCTCCACGGGGTACCGGGTGGCGCGGGTCTTGGCGAGCACCCGGTATTCGGCCGGCGGGTCGGCGACCGCCTCGAACTCCTGGGCCCGGTACCAGCCGACGAGCACGGTCGGGGTCTCCGGCACCGGGAAGTACTCGTGGCCGGGGATCACTCCGGGGACGTGCGCGAGGAGCTGCCGCCACTCGGGGCCGACGAGCCGGCTCCACGCGCGCTGCTCGGGCAGGTACCGGTACAGCACGACCTCGGTGCCGTCGGCGGTGTATCCGACCAGTTCGGCCTGCGCCGGCAGCGGCAGGTCGATGAGGTGCGCGGTGACCCACTCGGGAATGAGGTGCTGGTCCGACGGGGCGAAGCCGGTGCCGAGGACGGCCGGCCCGAGCCGGTGGTGCGGCGGCATCCGGACCAGGCCGTCGACCTGGGACGGGTACGGGATGGCATAGTCCATCGCGTCCACGGCCCGCCAGCGCAGCACGAAGACCACGTCGTCGCAGCCGGGCGCCGCGTCCTCCCCGTCGGCGCGCAGCACGCCGAGCTCGGCCGGGGTACGCAGGTGGGCGACGTCGTGCTCCCGGTAACAGAAGCCGCGCGGCAGCGCACCGTGCAGGTACTCGGTGAGCTGCGCCGCCGACAGCACCCTGACCATGCGGGTGCCGGGGCGGATCCGCACGCTGTTCCGGATCGCCGCGACGACGTCGCGGACCGGCGGCGACTGGCTCAGCCGCTGCACGGTCGCCCAGTCCAGCGCCCGGCTCAGCGGCGCCCGCAGCGGGTCGTCGGGCGGTACCGGTGCCACCCCCTCGACCACCTGGACGTCGCCGCCCGGCACGAACCGCCGGTAGGCCACCTGCGCGCCCGGACGGGGGTTGGGCAGGAAGCCGTCGGCCGGCCGGTCGGCGAAGAGCTCGTAGGCGGCCCCCCGCGCGACCGGCTCGGCCGGATAGATCGCCCCGTCGTAGGCCACTCGCACGCCCCGAATGTAGGCCGGATGCGACCCTCCGTGGTTAACGGCATGTGAAGCTTGCTTGCCGTCAGGTGAGGTTGGTCGCACGCGGGTGTTGATCGACGGATCTGGCATGCTGGTACCCGATGACACAGCCGCCCCCGCCCGCGCCGCTGCCGGTACCGGTCCTGGACTCGCACACCCACCTGGACATCGTGGGCGGCGATCCGGTGGCCGGCATCGAAGCCGCCGCCGCCGTCGGGGTGACCCGGTTGGTCCAGGTCGGGGTCGACGTCGAGTCGTCGCGCTGGAGCGCCGAGCTGGCCGCCGCGCAGCCCGCCGTGGTCGCGACGGTCGCGCTGCACCCCAACGAGGCGCCCGGGGTGGTAGATCTGGACGAGGCGCTGCGCGTTGTCGAGGGCCTGGCCCGGCTGCCCAGGGTGCGCGGCATCGGCGAGACCGGCCTGGACCGGTACCGGACCGGCGAGGACGGCCGGGCGGCCCAGGAGCGCAGCTTCCGGGCGCACATCCAGATCGCCAAGGACACCGGCAAGGCCCTGGTCGTCCACGACCGGGACGCGCACCCGGACGTGCTGCGGATCCTCGACGAGGAGGGCGCACCGGACGTCGTGGTGCTGCACTGCTTTTCGGGCGACGAGGCGTTCGCGGTCGAGTGCGTCAAGCGGGGGTACATGCTGTCGTTCGCCGGTACCGTCACGTTCCGCAACGCCCCGCAGTTGCGCGAAGCGGCCCGGGTGACCCCGCTCGACCAGCTCCTCGTCGAGACCGACGCGCCGTTCCTGACCCCGATGCCGTACCGGGGCCGGCCCAACGCCCCGTACCTGATCCCGCTGACCGTCCGCGCCCTGGCCGCCGTCAAGGAGGCCGACCTCGGCGAGGTGTGCGCCGGGATCTCGGCCACCGGCGAGCGGGTCTTCGGGAGTTGGCGCCCGTGACCGGTCTGCTGGGCCCGGCCGAGATCCGTGATCTCGCGGCCCGGCTGCGGGTGCGCCCGACCAAGACGCTCGGGCAGAACTTCGTGCACGACGCGAACACGGTGCGGCGCATCGTCGCGGCCGCCGCGCTCGACCGGGCCGACATCGTGCTGGAGGTCGGGCCGGGCCTGGGCTCGCTGACCCTCGGGCTGCTCCCCGCCACCGCGCACGTGTACGCCGTGGAGGTCGACCCGGCGCTGGCCGCCGCGCTGCCGGAGACGGTGAAGCACAAGGCGCCGGAGCACGCGGACAAGCTGACCGTGCTGCACCGCGACGCGCTGCGGCTGGGCGCCGAAGAGGTGGCCGGCGCCACCGCGCTGGTCGCCAACCTGCCGTACAACGTCGCGGTACCGGTGGTGCTGCACCTGCTGGCGACGGTACCGACCCTGCGGCACGGGCTCGTCATGGTGCAGAAGGAGGTGGCCGACCGGCTCACCGCCGCGCCCGGCTCGAAGGTCTACGGCGCGCCGACGGTGAAGCTGGCGTGGTTCGCGCACGCCCGGCCGGCGGGCCGGGTGCCGCCGGGCGTCTTCTGGCCGGTACCGAACGTGGATTCGGGGCTGGTCGCGTTCACGGCCCGGCAGCCGCCCGCGGAGGTCGACCGGGCGGCGGTCTTCGCGGTGGTCGACGCGGCGTTCGCGCAGCGGCGCAAGACGCTGCGGACCGCGCTCGCCGGCTGGGCCGGCGGCGCGGACGAGGCGGCGCGGATTCTCGCCGCCGCCGGGGTTGATCCGGGCGCCCGGGGGGAGACGCTCACGGTGGAGCAGTTCGCGGCGGTTGCGGGGGGTCGATGACAGAAGCGTTGTTCGAGGAGGGCCGGCCGAGGTTGGGGGCGTCCGGTCCGGTGAAGGTCCGGGTACCGGCCAAGGTCAACCTGCATCTCGGGGTCGGACCGCTGCGGCCGGACGGGTACCACGAATTGACCACTGTCTATCACGCTATCGCCATATACGACGAGGTGACCGCCCGGCGCGGCGACCAGCTGACGCTCACGATGGAGGGCGAGGGCGCCGGCATCCTGCCGCTCGACGGCGCCAACCTGGTCCTGCGCGCCGCCCGCGCGCTGGCCGAGACGACCGGGGTACCGGCCCGCGCCCGGCTGCACCTGCGCAAGCAGATCCCGGTCGCGGGCGGCCTGGCCGGCGGCAGCGCCGACGCGGCGGCCGCGCTGGTCGCCTGCGACGCCCTGTGGGGTACCGGCCTGTCCCGCGACGAGCTGGCCGAGGTCGCCGCCCGGGTCGGCTCGGACGTGCCCTTCCTGGTCCATGGCGGCACCGCCCTCGGTACCGGCCGGGGCGAGGCGGTCAGCCCGGTGCTCGCCCGGCCGGTCACCTGGCACTGGGTCATCGCGGTCGCCGAGGTGGGCCTGGCCACCCCGGCGGTGTACGCCGAGCTGGACCGGCTGCGCGCCGCCGGGGACGCCCAGCCGCCGCTCGGCGCCCCCGACGAGCTGCTCGGCGCGCTGCGCCAGCGCACCCCCCGGGTACTGGCCGCCGCGCTCGGCAACGACCTGCAGGCCGCCGCGCTGTCCCTGCGCCCCGCCCTGGTCGCCACGCTGGCCGCCGGGCAGAAGGCCGGCGCGCTGGCGGGCCTGGTCTCCGGCTCCGGCCCGACCTGCCTGTTCCTCGCCCGGGACGCGGGCCATGCCAGCCAGCTGGCGACCGAGCTGGCCAAGAGCGACACCTGCCGCATGGCGCTCACCGTCACCGGCCCGGTCGCCGGCGCCCGGGTGGTCTGACGTGCCCAACATCGTCAACCTGGACCGGGTGTCCAAGGGGTACGGTCCGGTGGGCCGGCTGCTGACCGACGTGTCCGCCGGGATCGAGGACGACGACCGGATCGGCGTCGTCGGCCTGAACGGGGCCGGGAAGTCGACCCTGCTGCGGCTGCTGACCAGGGACGATGAGCGCCGCCCGGCCGGTCCGGCCCAAGTGCCGGCCCACGATGAGCGCCGCCTGGCTGGTCCGGCCCAAGTGCCGGCCCACGATGAGCGCCGCCCGGCTGGTCCGGCCCAAGTGCCGGCCCACGATGAGCGCCGCCCGGCTGGTCCGGCCCAAGTGCCGGCCCACGAAGAGCCGGACGAGGGGCGCGTCACGCACCGGCGGGACCTGCGGGTCCTGGCCCTGCCGCAGGTGCTCGACTTCGCGGCCGGCACCACGGTTCGTGGCGTCGTGCTGGGCGACGCCTGGCTGCCCGCCGCGTTCGCGGCCGAGCACGAGTGGGCCGGCGACGCGGGGATCCGCACCGTACTGGCCGGGCTGGGCATGCCGGGGCTGGGCCTCGACCAGGCGGTCGGCCCGATGTCGGGGGGCGAGCGGCGCCGGGTCGCACTCGCCGCGCTGCTGGTCCGTCCGGTGGACCTCCTCGTCCTCGACGAGCCGACCAACCACCTCGACGTCGCCGGGATCGCCTGGCTGGCCGGGCATCTCCGGAGCCGCCGGGGGGCGCTGGTCGTGGTGACGCACGACCGCTGGTTCCTCGACGCGGTGACCACCCGTACCTGGGAGGTCAGCGACCGGACCGTGCGGGTCTACGAGGGCGGGTACGCCGCGTGGGTGCTCGCCCGGGCCGAGCGCGCCCGGCTGTCGGCGGCGGCCGAGGCCCGCCGGCAGAACCTGCTCCGCAAGGAGATCGCCTGGCTGCGGCGGGGGCCGCCGGCCCGGACGAGCAAGCCGAAGTTCCGGATCGAGGCGGCCAACGCGCTGATCGCCGACGTACCACCGCCCCGCGACGCGGTGTCCCTCGTCCGCCTCGCCACGGCCCGGCTGGGCCGGCAGGTCTACGAGCTGTCCGACGTGACCGTGACCCTCGGCGGACGGGCGCTGCTGGACGGCGTCACCTGGCACGCGGGCCCCGGCGACCGGATCGCGGTCGTCGGGGCCAACGGCGCCGGGAAGACCACGCTGCTGCGGGTACTGACCGGCGGGGTCACCCCCGCCGCCGGCCGGGTCACCGTCGGCGCGACGGTCCGGGCCGCGTACCTCTCCCAGGAGCTGGCCGAGCTGCCGGAGTCGCGGCGGGTACTGGAGGCAGTGGAGGAGGTCGCCCGCCGGGTGGTACTGGGTCGACGCGAGCTGTCCGCCGCGCAGCTCGCCGAGGTGTTCGGGTTCACCGACAAGCGGCTGTGGACGCCGGTCGCCGACCTGTCCGGCGGGGAGCGCCGCCGGCTACAGCTGCTGCGGCTGCTCGCCGGGGAGCCGAACGTGCTGCTGCTCGACGAGCCCACCAACGACCTGGACACCGATACCCTCGCGGCGCTGGAGGACCTGCTGGACTCCTGGCCGGGCACGCTCATCGTGGCCAGCCACGACCGGTACCTCGTGGAGCGGGTCGCCGACACCGTGTACGGGATGTTCGGCGACGGCCGGCTCACCCACCTGCCGGGCGGGGTGGACGAGTATCTGTCCCGGGTCGTGGCGCCCGCGCCGGAACCGGCCGCCGAGCGGCCGCCCGCGCCGCCCTCGGACGCCGCCCGGCTCCGCGCCGACCGGAAGGAGCTGGCCCGGCTGGAACGGCTGGTCGGGAAGCTGGAGGAGCGGGAGGCGCGGTTGCACGAGGAGCTGGCCGCGCACGCCACCGACTACGAGAAGGTGACCCTGCTCGACGC
>JBKPCQ010000243.1:0-9639 GCA_046727455.1 Actinomycetota bacterium
CAACGAGTGGTACTCGGCCAACCCGGCGTACTCGTGGGCGCTGGTCGCCGACGTGCTCCCGCGGGTGTACCGGGTGCTGGACACCTCCGAGTCGGTGGTCGGCATGGGGGCGAGCCTCGGCGGGCTGGCGATGCTGCACGCGCAGCGCCGGTACCCGGCCGCGTTCGCCGGGCTGTTCCTGCAGTCGGGCAGCTTCTTCGTGCCCAGGCACGATCGGATGGAGTCGGGCTTCCGCCGGTACCTTCGGATCGTGCGCTTCGTCGGCAAGCTGCACCGGGCCACGGAACAAGCGCTCCCGGTGCCCACGGTGTTGACCTGCGGCCTGGCGGAGGAGAACCTCCAGAACAACCGCCAGATGGCGGAGACCCTGAAGGCGCAGGGCTACCCGGTGACGATGGCAGAGGTGCCGGACGCGCACAACTACACCTGCTGGCGCGACGCGTTCGACCCGTACCTTACCGAACTGCTGCGACGCGTGTGGGGGTGACGATGCGGGAGTACTCCACGGAGATCTGGTCGCCGGCCCTGAACGCGGCCGGCACCGTCATGGCCTACGGGCACTACGGGCGGCCGGCGCTGGTGTTCCCGTCCGAGGCGGGCCGGGCGTGGGACTTCGCCAACAACGGCATGGTCGGCGCGGTGGCCGACCTGATCGAGGCGGGCCGGGTCAAGCTGTACTGCGTCGACTCGTACGACGCCGGCTCGTGGGCCGCCCGCGACCTGCCGCTGGAGGAGCGGGCGCGGCGGCACGGCGGGTACGAGTCGTGGATCGTCGACCAGGTCGTGCCGCACATCGCCGCCGACTCGGGCGGGCTCACCGAGATCATCACGCTCGGCGCGTCGATGGGCGCCTACCACGCGCTCAACTTCGCGTTCAAGCGCGCCGACCTCTTCCCGCTCGCGCTGTGCTTCTCCGGCAACTACGACCCGTCCGCCTGGCACGGCTGGGGCGGGCGCGGCGACGCGACGTACTTCAACAACCCCACCGACTACGTGGCCAACCTGCACGGCGACCACCTCGACTGGCTGCGCTCGCGGCTGTCGATCCTGCTGGTCTGCGGGCAGGGGCAGTGGGAGGACACCACCGGCTCGCTGGAGTCGACCAAGCGGATGGCCGGGCTGCTCGCCGGGAAGGGCATCCGTCACGAGCTGGACCTGTGGGGGTACGACGTGCCGCACGACTGGCCGTCCTGGCGCGCCCAGCTCGCGTACCACCTGCCCCGGTTCTGTTAGGAGACATCGATGTCCGACGTCGAGAACATCATCGGGTTGCTGCTCGGGACCGAGGACGACTGGCCGCGGGCCTTCGAGGCGCTGGTGCGCCGGCTCGGGCCGGTCCGCGACGACGCCGGGTCCGCGCACCGGTTGCGCACCGTCCGGGTCACCATCGAGCCGTTCAATCTCCGGTACCGGCCGAAGCACTCCCTCGTCATCGACCGGCTCGCGTACTGGTACTACCACCCGCGCGAGTGGCTCAAGAAGGCCGCCCTGATGGACGACGTGTACCTGCTCAACAGCCCGTTCACGTTCCAGTCCATGGAGAAGCACGCCGCCTACTGCGCGATGATGCGCCTGGGCCTCAAGGTGCCCGACACGGTGCTGGTGCCGTACAAGCACCCGCTGGAGAACTCCCGGTGGGCGTACACGGCCAAACGGTACAACCAGGCGTTCGACCTCGACGCGATCGCCACGGAGATGGGGTACCCGCTGTACATGAAGCCGTACGACGGCGGCGCCTGGGTGGGCGTCTCGAAGATCCGCAACCGCGACGACCTGCACCGGGCGTACGACGCGTCCGGCGAGCGGCTGATGCACCTGCAGCAGTCGGTCGAGGGGTTCGACGTGTTCGCCCGGTCGCTGTCGATCGGGCCGGAGACCATGGTCATGAAGTTCCGGCCGGACCTGCCGATGCACGACCGGTACGCGGTGGAGCACGACTTCCTCTCCCCCGAAACCGGATTCGAGGTGGTCACCATCTCCCGGCTGGTCAACGCGTTCTTCCGGTGGGAGTTCAACTCGTGCGAGACGCTGGTCCGGGGCGCCGACGTGCACCCGATCGACTACGCCAACGCCTGTCCCGACGTGGCGCTGACCTCGCTGCACTACTACTTCCCGTGGGCGATGTCCGCGCTGCTGCGCTGGAGCGTGTTCTGCGTGGTGAGCGGGCGCCGGCCGCGGCTGGACACGGACACACGGCGGTACTTCGACATCGCTGACAATCCGGATCTCTCGTACGCGCAGAAGATCGCCGAGTACCGGCGGCTGGCCGACGAGTATTTCGAAGCGGACCGGTACGCCGAGTTCTGCGCCCGGGAGCTGGGCCACGTCGACGAGATGGTCTACGAGTGGGTGCGCTCGCCGGAGTTCGACACGCTGCTCGGGGACACCGTGCGGAGCACGTACCCGGAGCACGAGCAGGAGCGGTTCCTCGCCCACTTCCGTGGCCTGATCGACGCCTGGATCCGGGACCAGCGGTCCGCTGTGTCCTGAGCCGTCCGCGCCTACGCTGACGGTATGGGCAGGGACGTGGAGTTACGGACCTTCAGCCGCGAGGACCGTACGCGCTACCGTGACAAGGTTCGCCTCAACCTCGACGTGTTCACCCGGATGCTGCGGGACGCCACCTTCGACACCGACGATCCGCTGACCGGGCTGGAGATCGAGCTGAACCTGGTCGACGCGGCGGGCGAGCCGGTGATGCGCAACGCATCGGTGCTGAACGAGATCGCCGATCCGGACTTCGTCACCGAACTCGGACAGTTCAATATCGAGATCAACGTACCGCCCGGGCGGCTGGGCGACCGCGGGCTGACCGGCTTCGAGGAGCGGATCCGGGCGAGCCTCAACGCGGCCGAGGTACGCGCGGCGGCCGTCGACACCCATCTCGTCATGATCGGCATCCTGCCCACCCTGACCGACGCGCACCTGACCATGGAGACGCTGTCGGCCAACCCCCGGTACGCGCTGCTCAACGACCAGATCTTCGCCGCCCGGGGCGAGGACATGCAGATCACCATCGACGGCGCCGAGCGGCTGGACGTGCACTGCGACTCGATCGCGCCGGAGGCGGCGTGCACCAGCGCCCAGTTCCACGTGCAGGTGTCCCCGGACAACTTCGCGGCGTACTGGAACGCCGCGCAGGCGATCGCCGGCATCCAGGTGGCGCTGGGCGCCAACGCGCCGTTCCTGTTCGGCCGGGAGCTGTGGCGGGAGACCCGGATCCCGCTGTTCGAGCAGGCCACCGACACCCGGGCGGTCGAGCTGAAGGCCCAGGGGGTACGGCCCCGGGTATGGTTCGGCGAGCGCTGGATCACCTCGATCTTCGACCTGTTCGAGGAGAACGTGCGGTACTTCCCGGCGCTGCTGCCGATCGTCGAGGACGAGGATCCGGTGGCGGTACTGGAGCGCGGCGGGGCGCCGCGCCTCGCCGAGCTGACCCTGCACAACGGCACCATCTACCGGTGGAACCGCCCGGTGTACTCGGTCGTCCACGGCCGGCCGCACGTCCGCGTCGAGAACCGGGTGCTACCGGCCGGCCCGACCGTCGCGGACGTCATCGCCAACGCGGCGTTCTTCTTCGGCCTGGTCCGCGCGCTCGCCGAGGAGGACCGTCCGGTGTGGACGCAGATGTCGTTCAACGCGGCCGAGGAGAACTTCCACAGCGGCGCGCGGTACGGCATGGACGCCTCGGTGTACTGGCCCGGCCTCGGCACGGTACCGGCCGGCGAGCTGGTGCTGCGGCGGCTACTGCCGATCGCGGCCGAGGGGCTGGACCGGTGGGCGGTGGACCCGGGCGAGCGGGACCGGTACCTGGGCATCATCGCCGGCCGTTGCATGGCCGCGAGCAACGGCGCGAGCTGGCAGGTCGGCGCGTTCCGGCGCAGGGGCGGCGAGCGCGCCGGGGCGCTGCGGTCGATGCTGGTGGAGTACCGGGAACGGATGCACACCAACACACCGGTCCACGAGTGGCCGTAGGATAGCCGGCGTGACATCTGATCACGGGGGGTGGGCCGCCCAGGTCACGCAGCGGCTCGGCGAGATCTTCTGCCTCACGTTCGTCAAAGACGTCGACGAGGCTGGCGCGCTGCGGCGGGGTGGGGGCGCTCGACGACACGGTCGAGCGGCGCGGCGCTGTCGGAGGGCGGCGAGGCGGTGTCCGTGCTCAGCCACGCCTACGCGTCGAACAGCTTCGGGTACGCGACGGCCGGGCGGCTGCTGACCGGGTTCGACCCGACCTGGCCGTCACGGCGCTGGGGTGTCGAGCCCGACCGGTTGCTCCCCTCGATGACCGAGGTCGGCATGGCGCTCGACGATGCCGAGTACGTCGAGGGCACGGTACCGGCGCTCCTGCTGGCGGAGCGGCTCACCGGCGTCACGGTACCGCCCGGCGTCCTCGACGAGCCGATGCTGTCGGCGCCGCGGTGCCGGCCGAGGGCGAGCTGGGCCGGCAGGTGCGCGCCTGGCTGGCTGACTCCCGCCGGGCCGGCAACTCGCTCAACGACCACTCGGCCCGGTTCAGGATGAGCGACGCGAGCGGGACCGGGCCTTCCTGCTCGGCTGGTGGGTGGCGGCACTACGGGCGGTACGGTGGCCCGACTCGCCCGGCTCCGCCCGCGTCGCGCTGCACCCGCTGGTCAGCGGACCTCCCGCGCTCCGCGACCCCGAGGCGCGGGAGGCGGCACTTGCGGCGCTGTGATGTTCGCGCAAGCCGAGCGAGCACCAACATTCAGGCGTTCTGCCAGAGGCCGATGACGTTGCCCTCGGGGTCGGCGAAGTACGCGGCGAAGCCCATCTGGCCGATCGGCATCTTGGCTTCGACGGTCGACCCGCCGAGCTTCTCGACCTCCTGCAGCTTGCTGTCGATGTCGTCGGTCTCGATCGTGACGACCGGCGCGGTGAACCGACCCTGCCGCTGCATCATGCCGCCGTTGATGGCGCCGGGCTCCGTCGGGGCGCCGTTCTCGTCGACGGCCGTCGTGCTGACGATGGTGTAGTTCATCTCCGGCATCGGCGTGATCTGCCAGCCGAACGCCTCTCGGTAGAAGGACCGCGCCCGTTCGACGTCGTCTGCCGGGATCTCGAAGTGCACTACCCGTCCAGTCATGCCGTCCACCCTATGCCGTTCCGCTCGTGGTACCACCCGGGGGGCGTAGGGTCGCCTTCATGGACATTCGGCGGTTGATCCAGAGCTGGCCGGTGTACCGACAACTGACCGGCCCGGACCCGCTGGGCCGCGGGGCCGCCGTCCAGTCGCCCCGCTCGGCCGCCCTGACCGCCCGCACCGGGACCGCCGACCGGGTGGCCCGCTCGGTCTGCCCCTACTGCGCGGTGGGCTGCGGGCAGCGGGTGTACGTCCAGGACGGCCAGGTGACCCAGATTGAGGGCGATCCGGACTCGCCGATCTCGCGCGGCCGGCTGTGCCCGAAGGGCTCGGCGAGCAAGAGCCTGGTCACCAGCCCGAACCGGCTGCGCACGGTGCGGTACCGCCGGCCGTACGGTACCGACTGGGAGGACCTCGACCTGGACACGGCCCTGGACATGATCGCGGACCGGGTGATCGCCGCCCGCGCGGCGCACTGGGAAGACCGCGACGCCGAGGGCCGGCCGCTGAACCGGACGCTCGCCATCTCCAGCCTGGGCGGCGCCACCCTGGACAACGAGGAGAACTACCTCATCAAGAAGCTGTTCACCGCGCTGGGCGCCATCCAGATCGAGAACCAGGCCCGCATTTGACACTCCGCCACCGTCCCCGGTCTGGGGACCAGCTTCGGCCGTGGCGGCGCCACGACGTTCCAGCAGGATCTGCGCAACGCCGACTGCATCGTGATCCAGGGCTCCAACATGGCGGAGGCCCACCCGGTCGGGTTCCAGTGGGTGGTGGAGGCCAGGCAGCGCGGTGCGAAGATCATCCACGTCGATCCGCGGTACACCCGGACCAGCGCGCTGGCGCACCGGTACGTGCCGATCCGGGCCGGGTCGGACATCGCGTTCCTCGGCGGCGTGGTCAACTACATCCTGAGCAACGAGCTGGACTTCCGCGAGTACGTGCTGGCGTACACCAACGCGGCGACCATCGTCAGCGCGGACTTCCAGGACACCGAGGACCTCGACGGGCTGTTCTCCGGCTGGGACCCGGAGCGGGGCTTGTACGACCCGAGGAGCTGGCAGTACGAGGGGCACCAGGGGGACAGCCCGAGCGTCGACGACGTGACGGCGCAGAAGGAGGTCGCGGGCGCGCTGCAGCACGAGTCGCACGGCGCGCCGGTACCGCAGCAGGTGAAGCGGGACGCGACGCTGAAGAATCCGCGCTGCGTCTACCAGATCCTCAAGCGCCATTTCTCCCGGTACACGCCGGAGATGGTCGAGGCGGCGTGCGGGGTTGCGCCCGAGGCGTTCGAGGAGGTCTGCCGGGCCTGGACGGAGAACTCCGGCCGGGAGCGGACCACCGCGCTGGTCTACTCGGTCGGCTGGACGCAGCACACCGTGGGCGTGCAGTACATCCGGACCGGCGCGATCATCCAGCTCCTGCTGGGCAACATCGGCCGGCCAGGCGGCGGGATCATGGCGCTGCGCGGGCACGCCAGCATCCAGGGCTCGACCGACATCCCGACGCTGTTCAACCTGCTGCCCGGCTACCTGCCGATGCCGCACCACGCGCAGCACCCGACCCTCGACACGTGGGTGGACAGCGTCACCCACCAGGCGCAGAAGGGCTACTGGAGCAACGCCCGCGCGTACGCGGTGAGCCTGCTCAAGGCGTACTGGGGCGACGCGGCCACCCCGGACAACGACTTCTGCTACGGGTACCTGCCCCGGCTGACCGGCGACCACGGCACCTACCAGCAGGTGCTCGACATGGTCGACGGCAGGATCTCCGGGTACTTCCTGCTCGGCCAGAACCCGGCCGTCGGCTCCGCGCACGGCCGGGCGCAGCGCCTGGGCATGGCCAACCTCGACTGGCTCGTGGTCCGCGACCTCTACGAGATCGAGAGCGCCACGTTCTGGAAGAACGGTCCGGAGATCGAGACCGGTGAGATCGTGACCGGGGAGTGCCGCACCGAGGTGTTCCTCATGCCGGCGGCCTCGCACGTGGAGAAGGAAGGTACCTTCACCCAGACCCAGCGGATGCTCCAGTGGCGGGAGAAGGCCCTCGACCCGCCCGGCGACTGCCGCTCGGAGCTGTGGTTCTTCTACCACCTCGGCCGGCGGATCCGGGCGAAGCTGGCCGGCTCGACGCAGCCGCGCGACCGCCCGATCCTCGACCTCGCCTGGGACTACCCGACGTACGGGCCGCACGGGGAGCCGAGCGCCGAGGCGGTACTCATGGAGATCAACGGATACACGGTCGCGGACCGCAAGCCGTTGTCCGGCTTCAGCGCGCTCAAGGACGACGGGTCGACGGCCTGCGGCTGCTGGATCTACAGCGGCGTGTTCGCGGACGGGGTCAACCAGGCGGCCCGCCGCACGCCGGGCAGCGAGCAGGACCGGGTGGCGAGCGAGTGGGGCTGGGTGTGGCCGATGAACCGGCGCATCCTCTACAACCGGGCGTCGGCCGACCCGGACGGGAAGCCGTGGAGCGAGCGCAAGAAGTACGTGTGGTGGGACCCGGAGCGTAACGAATGGACCGGGTACGACGTGCCGGACTTCGAGAAGACCAAGCCCCCGTCGTACCGGCCGCCGGAGGGCGCCACCGGGCCGGCCGCGCTGGCCGGCGACGACCCGTTCATCATGCAGGGCGACGGGAAGGGCTGGCTGTTCGTGCCGAGCGGGCTGATCGACGGGCCGCTGCCGACCCACTACGAGCCGGTCGAGTCGCCGGTGCCCAACCCGCTGTACAAGCAACAGTTCAGCCCGACCAGCAAGCACTACGCGCGGCCGGACAACCCGCTGAACCCGGTCGGCAGCGCGGTGTTCCCGTACGTGTTCACCACCAGCCGGCTCACCGAGCACCACACGGCCGGCGGGATGAGCCGGACCCTGGCGTACCTGTCGGAGCTGCAGCCGGCGATGTTCATCGAGGTCTCCCCCGAGCTGGCCGCCGAGCGCGGGCTGACCCCGCTCGGCTGGGCGCACGTGGTGACCGCACGGGCGGTGGTCGAGGCGCGGGTACTCGTCACCGACCGGCTCAGGCCGCTGCGGGTCGAGGACCGGGTGGTGCACCAGGTCTGGCTGCCGTACCACTGGGGATACTCCGGCCTGGTCACCGGCGACGTGGCGAACGACCTGTTCGGCATCGTCCTGGATCCGAACGTGCTCATCCAGGAGAGCAAGGTCGGCACCTGCGACGTCCGGCCGGGGCGGCGCCCGACCGGCCGGGCGGTGCTGGACTACCTCGCCGGGTACCGGCGGCGGGCCGGGCTGCCCAACGGGCGGGAGGGGAAGGGCGATGGTGGCTGAGCGGGTGGGCTTCTTCACCGACACCAGCATCTGCATCGGCTGCAAGGCGTGCGAGGTCGCCTGCAAGGAATGGAACGGGGTGCCCGACGACGGGTTCAACCTGCTCGGCATGTCGTACGACAACACCGGCGGGCTGGGCGCGAACTCCTGGCGGGCGGTCGAGTTCATCGAGCAGCCGGCGGGTGCCGCGGAGCGGACCGACTTCCGCTGGCTGATGATGTCCGACGTCTGCAAGCACTGCACGCACGCGGCGTGCCTGGACGTATGCCCCACCGGCGCGCTGTTCCGCACCGAGTTCGGCACCGTCGTGGTCCAGGAGGACATCTGCAACGGGTGCGGGTACTGCATCCCGGCCTGCCCGTACGGGGTCATCGACCAGCGGCAGGGCGACGGCCGGGCGTGGAAGTGCACGCTGTGCTACGACCGCGTCGGAGACGGTCTGATGCCGGCGTGCGCCAAGGCCTGCCCGACCCGGTCGATCCAGTACGGCCCGCTCGACGAGCTGCGCGAGCGCGCGCGGGAGCGGCTGGCCCGGCTGCACGCGGACGGCGAGACGAGCGCCCGGTTGTACGGCGAGGATCCCGAGGACGGGGTCGGCGGCGACGGGGCGTTCTTCCTCCTGCTCGACGAGCCCGAGGTGTACGGGCTGCCACCCGACCCGGTGGTGACCACGCGGGACCTGCCGAAGATGTGGCGCGCGGCGGGGATCGCCGCGTTGACCATGGCGGCGGCCGTCGTGACGAGTTTCCTTGGCGGGTCGGCCTTCGGGAGGTCACGGTGACGGCCGCACAACCGCGGATCCGGCGGACCGCCGAGCGCGAGATGGTACCGCCCGCCGAGTTCCGCTCGTACTACGGCCGGCCGGTGGTCCGGCCGCCGGTCTGGCGCAAGGACATCGCGGCCTACCTGTTCACCGGCGGGCTCGCCGCCGGTTCGGCGATGCTGGCCGCCGGAGCCGACCTGACCGGGCGGCCGGTCCTGCGCCGGGCCGGGCGGCTGACCGCGCTCGGCGCGCTCGGCGCGAGTACCTATTTCCTGGTCAACGACCTGGGCCGGCCGGGCCGCTTCCACCACATGCTGCGGGTGGCCAAGCCGACCTCGCCGATGTCCGTCGGCACCTGGATCCTCGCCGCGTTCGGTCCGGCGGCCGGGCTCGCCGCGGTGAGCGAGGCGGCACGTGCCCTGCCGCCCGGAGTGGCGCGGAGCGCGGCCGTGGCGGCCGGCCGCGGCGCGGGCCTGGCC
>JBKPCQ010000244.1:0-6357 GCA_046727455.1 Actinomycetota bacterium
GCGTCGAGATGGTTGGTCGGCTCGTCGAGCAGCAGCAGGTCGGGCTGCTGCAAAAGCAGCTTGCACAGCGCCACCCGGCGCCGCTCGCCGCCGGAGAGGGTGGTCACGTCGGCGTCGGGCGGCGGGCAGCGCAGCGCGTCCATCGCCAGCGCGAGCTTGGAGTCGATGTCCCACGCGTCGGCGTGGTCCAGCTCCTCCTGCAGGGTGCCCATCTCCGACATCAGCTCGTCGGAGTAGTCGGTGGCGAGCTGCTCGGCGATCTTGTTGAACCGCTCCAGCTTCGCCTTGGTCTCGGCGACCGCCTCCTCGATGTTGCCCAGGACGGTCTTCGCGTCGTTGAGCGGCGGCTCCTGGGCGAGCAGGCCGACGGTGTACCCGGGCATCAGCCGGGCCTCGCCGTTGCTCGGCTTGTCCAGGCCGGCCATGATCCGGAGCAGGCTCGACTTGCCGGCGCCGTTGGGGCCGACCACACCGATCTTGGCGCCGGGCAGGAAGCTCAGCGTCACGTTGTCGAGGACAACCTTGTCGCCGTATGCCTTGCGGGCCTTTTCCAGGGTGTAGATGAACTGGGCCACGGTGCGGCCTACCTCCGCGTGAATGGGTGAGAACGCACCAATCCTTACACGTCCTTACCCGACCCAACTCAGGTGACCGCGTCCTCGGTCTGGTTGGGCTTCGGGGTCCGGTAGTTGAGGAACTCCTTGACCAGGCGTCGCGGGGTGACGTGGTACTTGGTGACCGGCCCGCTGGGGTCGGCGTTGGTGGCCACGTACCCGTTGCCACCCTCACGCTGCACGTCCTTGAGGAACAGCGCGGTGGACCCCTCGACGAGATCCTCGCCGGGCTGCCCCGAGTGGCCCTGGTAGAACAGGGTGCCGTCGCCCGAGACGCAGATCCACACCTCGGACTTGTCGGTGCGCAGATAGAGGAGCTGGCTGAGCGGTCCGGCGCCGGCCTGCTCCTCGGTGTGAGCCTTGCAGCGCGGCCGGGTGTTCTGGCCGCCGCCGGTACCGGTGCCGTTGCCGCCTCCGGTGCCGTTGCCGTTGCCGGTACCGTCGTCCCGCCGGCTGGTCCCGCCGTCGTCCTGGACCGCCGCCGCGTTGCGCTGGTGCTGGGACAGCTTGCCCAGGCTGAAGCCGACCCCGCCGCCGAGTGCCCCGAGGAAGAGCACGGCGAGCAGGAGCGGGCCGATGACCCGGCGGGTCGATCCCTCTGCCATGGCTCGCAGGATGACACCGATGTGCAAGGGCCGGCGATCGGGATGCACAAAACTCAGCCGTTCAGCCGGGTCCAGTAGGCTCTATCGGGGATCGGAGGGAGGCTCGGTGGCACCCAGTTCCTTCGTCGTGGTCGCGAACCGGCTGCCTGTCGACGAGGTGACCATCGGCGAGCGGCGGACCTGGCGGCGCAGCCCCGGCGGGCTGGTGACCGCGCTCCATCCGGTACTGGCGGCGCAGGCCGGCACTTGGGTCGGCTGGTCCGGCAGTGCCGCGGAGCCCGGCCTGCCCAACCCGGAGCCGTTCGAGCTGGACGGGATGACCCTGCACCCGGTCGCCCTGACCACACACGACGTGGAGCGCTACTACGAGGGCTTCTCCAACTCCAGCCTCTGGCCGCTGTACCACGACGCGATCGAGACCCCGGTGTACAAGCGGAGCTGGTGGGAGTCGTACCAGCGGGTGAACCAGCGGTTCGCCGAGGCGGCCGCGGAGGAGGCGGCCGAGGGTGCGACCGTGTGGGTGCAGGACTACCAGCTCCAACTGGTACCGGCCATCCTCCGCGCCATGCGCCCCGACCTGCGCGTCGGGTTCTTCCTGCACATCCCGTTCCCGCCGGTCGAGCTGTTCATGCAGCTCCCCCGGCGGGCGGAGATCCTGCGCGGGCTGCTCGGCGCCGACCTCGTCGGCTTCCAGCGCCCCCTTGCCGCGCAGAACTTCCTGCGCCTGACCCGGCACCTGCTCGGCCTGCGCCCGCGCGGGGCCGGGGTGGAGAACGACGGGCGGATCGTGCACGCGGCCGCGTTCCCGATCTCGATCGACGTGGCCGAGATCGAGGCGCTGGCGTCCAGCCCGCTGGTCCGGGCCCGGGCCGAGCAGATCCGTGCCGAGCTGGGCGACCCGAAGACGGTGATCCTCGGGGTCGACCGGCTCGACTACACCAAGGGGATCGAGCAACGTCTCAAGGCGTTCCGGGAGCTGCTGTCGGAAGACCGACTCCGGGTACCCGAGGTCGTCATGGTCCAGGTCGCCACACCGAGCCGGGAGCGGGTCGAGCACTACCAGTCGCTGCGGGTCAAGGTGGAGCGCGAGGTGGGGCGGATCAACGGTGATCACGGGCGGGTCGGGGTACCGGCCGTGCACTATCTTCACCAGTCGTACAGTCGCAGCGAGCTGGTCGCGCTCTACTGCGCGGCTGACGTCATGATGGTGACTCCCCTGCGGGACGGTATGAATCTGGTGGCCAAGGAGTACGTCGCCGCCCGGGTCGACCTGGGCGGCGCCCTTGTCCTCTCCGAGTTCGCCGGGGCCGCCGGCGAACTGCGGCAGGCGTTCCTCTGCAACCCGCACGACCTGCAGGGTGTGAAGGACGCGCTGGCACGCGCGGTACAGGCCGACCAGATCGAGGCCTCCCGGCGGATGCGCGCGATGCGGCGGCACCTGCGCGCCCACGATGTCCGGCACTGGGCGTTCTCCTTCCTGTCCGCCCTCGGCGTCCCCTCGGCCGCGCTGCCCGCATCGGAGGATTAGGTGTCTGACGAAATCGACCCCGCGCTGCGCGACGCCGTGGGGCTGATCGCCCGGGTCCCCCAGCTCCTGATCGCCTGCGACTACGACGGCACGCTCGCCCCCATCGTCGAGGACCCGTCGGCGGCGCACCCGCTGCCCGAGGCCGTGGCCGCGGTCCGGGCGCTGGCCGCCCTGCCGCAGACCACCGTGGCGATCGTCTCCGGGCGGGCGCTGCGCGACCTGGCCACGCTGTCCCGGCTGCCCAGCGAGGTGCACCTGGTCGGCAGCCACGGCTCCGAGTTCGACATCGGGTTCGTGCACCGGCTCGCGCCGGAGCTGGTCGACCTGCGTACCCGGATCCAGAAGGCGGTCGAGGACATCGTCGGGGACAAGCCCGGGGTGCGGCTGGAGTCCAAGCCGGCGAGCGTCGCGGTACACACCCGGACCGCCGCGCCGGACGACGCGGACGCGGTCCGCGAGGCGATCTTCGAGGGGCCGGCGAGCTGGGCGGGGGTCCACGTCACGCAGGGCAAGGAGGTCGTCGAGCTGCTGATCCTGCAGACCCACAAAGGTACCGCCATCGACTCGCTACGGATGCAGCTCGGCGTGAGCGCCGTGCTGTTCGTCGGCGATGACGTGACCGACGAGAACGCCTTCGCCCACCTGCACGGACCGGACGTCGGCATCAAGATCGGTCCGGGCGAGACCCGCGCCGGGTACCGGGTCGGCGACCCGGTCGAGGCGGTCCGGGTGCTGGGGCTCCTGCTGGAGACCCGGCGGGCGTGGCTGTACGGCGAGCGCGCGGTACCGATCGAGCGGCACTCCATGCTCAGCAACGGCCGTACCGTCGCCCTGGTCGCCCCGGACGCCAAGGTCACCTGGATGTGCCACCCGGGTCCCGACTCCGCCCCGGTCTTCGCCGACCTGCTCGGCGGCAGCGCGGCCGGGCACTTCTCGGTGCGCCCCGCGGAGCGCGACGGCGTCCCGCTCGGCCAGCGGTACCGGCCCGGCACGCTCACCGTCGAGACCCGCTGGTCCGGGCTGGCCGTCACCGACTGGCTGGACAGCGGCGTCCCGCGCGGCGAGACGGCCACCGCCCTCGAATCCACCTCGCTGGTCCGCCGGCTGACCGGCACCGTTCCGGCCCGGGTCGAGTTCGCGCCCCGCCCCGAGTACGGGCAGGTGGCGATCCGGCTCCAGCCGCTCGGCGACGGGCTGCTGGTACTCGGCTCCAACGAACCGATGTCGCTGCACTCCCCCGGCGTGGAGTGGGAGATCCACACCGACGGCGGCCACGACTCCGCCCTGGCCGACGTCGACCTCGCCGCTCTGGGCGGCGAGTGCGTCCTGGAGCTTCGCTGCGGCACGCACAGCCTGCGCGACTGGGACGACCCGATCGGGGTCCGGCAGGATCGGGTCGAGCAGGGCTGGCGCGACTGGGCGCATGCGCTCAAGCTGCCCACCATCGCCCGCGACCAGGTGCTGCGCAGCGCGCTGATCCTGCGCGGCCTGTGCCACCGGCCGACCGGGGCGATCCTGGCGGCGGCGACCAGTTCGCTGCCCGAGGAGATCGGCGGGGTACGCAACTGGGACTACCGGTACTGCTGGCTGCGTGACGCCGCGATGACCGCGCGGGCCCTGGTCGACCTCGGCTCGCTCGGCGAGGCCGAGGCGTTCCTCGGCTGGGTGGACCGCTGCGTCGAGCGCACCGGCGGGCATCCCGAGCGGCTGCACCCGCTGTACACCGTCGACGGGTGGGACCTGGGGGCCGAGGCGGTCATCGACACGCTGCCCGGGTACGCCGGGTCCCGGCCGGTACGCATCGGCAACGCCGCCAACCGCCAGCTCCAGCTCGACGTGTTCGGGCCGATCGCCGACCTCATCGCCGGTCTGGCCGCGGTCCGCGGCTCGGTGCGCGAGCAGGAGTGGCGGGTCGTCGAGGCCATGGTGGCGGCCGTGGAGCGGCGCTGGCACGAGCCCGACCACGGGGTGTGGGAGGCCCGCCGGCCGCCCCGCCACCATGTCTACTCGAAGGTGATGTGCTGGCTGACCGTGGACCGCGCGATCCAGCTCGTCCGCCAGCACCGGGACGGCGAGCGCCCGGACTGGTTGAGGCTGCGCGACCGGATCGGCGCCAACGTCCTCGAACGCGGCTGGTCCGAGAGCACGGGAGCGTACACGGTCGCCTACGGATACCCGGAGACGGACGCCTCCTCGCTGTGGATCGGGCTGTCCGGGCTGCTGCCCGACGACGACCCCCGGTTCCTGTCCACGGTGCTCGCCATCGAGGCCGACCTGCGCAGTGGCCCCATCGTGTACCGGTACAAGTGGGACGACGGGCTGCCCGGGGGCGAGGGCGGCTTCCACGTCTGCTCGGCCTGGATGGTCGAGGCGTACCTGCGCACCGGCCGGCGGGCCGACGCGGAGGAGCTGTTCGACCAGATGCGGGGCTGCGCCGGACCGACCGGTCTGCTGCCCGAGCAGTACGACCCGCAGGCCGAGCACGGGCTGGGCAACCACCCGCAGGCGTACAGCCATCTCGGCCTCATCCGTTGCGCCCTGCTACTTGACGACGCCCTCGCCCGTTAGAGCGTCCACCACGCCGCCGATGACGACCACGGCCGGCGGGTGGATGCGCTCGATCGCCACGAGGTCGGCGATGTCCCGCAGCGGCCCGCGCACCACCCGCTGCGCACCGGTCGTACCGTCCTGGATCACCGCGACCGGGGTGTCCACCGGGCGGCCGTGCTCGATCAGTACCTCGACGATGGCCGGCAGGTGGTTCAGGCCCATGAGCACGCAGAGGGTACCCCGGAGCGTGGCGAGCGCCGGCCAGTCCGCGAGCGAGCGCGGGTCGTCGGGGGCGACGTGCCCGGAGACGACCACGAACTCGTGCGCGACGCCCCGGTGGGTGACCGGGATGCCGGCGGCGGCCGGTACCGAGATGGCCGACGTCACGCCGGGCACCACCGTCACCGGTACCCCGGCGGCGGTGCAGGCGAGCACCTCCTCGCCGCCCCGGCCGAAGACGTACGGGTCGCCGCCCTTGAGGCGGACCACGAACCGGCCCTTGCGAGCCCGGTCGACGAGGATCCGGTTGATCTCCTCCTGTGCCCTGGCCGGCCCGTACGGGATCTTCGAGGCGTCCACCAGCTCGACCTCGGGCCGCAGCTCGTCGAGCAGCAGTCCGGGCGCCAGCCGGTCGGCGACGACCACATCGGCGAGCGCGAGCAGCCGGCGCCCCCGCACGGTGATCAGCTCGGGGTCGCCGGGCCCGGCGCCGACCAGCGCGACGCCGGCGACGGGGTGGGACGGCCCGGCGTCGAGCGACCCGTCGGCCAGCCGGTCGCGGATGCCGTCCCGGACCGCCATCGCCCGGCGCGGGGGTGGCCCTGGTCGGCGCCGGGCCGGGCGACCCGGAGCTGATCACCGTGCGGGGCCGCCGGCTGCTCGCGCTCGCCGACGTGGTGGTCGCCGACCGGCTGGTACCCGGGCTGCTGCTCGACGAGCTGCGCCCGGAGGTCGAGCTGGTGGACGCCTCGAAGATCCCCTACGGGCCGGCCAGGGCGCAGGAGGAGATCAACCGGATTCTCGTCGACCGGGCCCGGAAGGGCCGGTTCGTGGTGCGCCT
>JBKPCQ010000245.1:0-17491 GCA_046727455.1 Actinomycetota bacterium
TGCTGGTCGGGGCGGGGCTGTCCCAGGTCTGGCACCACAGCCGGGCGCACTGGTTCTTCTCCCGTGCCCGATGGAGCGTCGAGCAGATCGGCCTGGTCCTGGCCAGCCTGATCGTCGATCGGCTCCTGAGCCCCGACGCGCGCCCCTTCGGTAGGGTAATGCCGAGTCGCCGGTCCACGGACACCATCCGGCCGGCCTCCAGCAGCAGGACGGCGAGCAGGCACCGTTCCTGGCGGCGGGCCAGCGACAGCACCTCACCGCCGGCCTCGACCTCAACCGGCCCGAGCACTCGGAACTGCACCCCCGCACGATAACCGCGCCGATCGATGGCCTGTCGACTCCTTGCCAACAATCCGCCAACTGTCGTGCAACAGCGCCCGCCTACGGTACAGCCGCGAACGGAGGAGGTGGACATGCGACGACTCTCGTGCGCGAGGCTCGCCTGCGGGATCGGCGACTTCGCGCTTCCGGTGACGCTGGCGTACCTGGTACTGGAACGTTGGCACGGCACGGCAACCCAGGTCGGCCTCGTCCTCGGCGCGCACGTCGCCGGAAGCCTGCTGTACCTGCTGATCGGCCGGGTCCGGCTGCCCGCCAGGCGAGTCATGGTCGTGGCCAACCTGAGCACTACGGGTATCCAGGCCGCGGTCGTGGCGCTGTACGCGATGCATGCGCTCGCGGTCCCGGTACTCGCCGGGCTGATGCTCTGGCGCGGCTTCGCGTCGGCATTCTTCACCCCCGCAGCGCACGCGGTGGGCGGCCGCCGCGCGTTGGTGCCGGCTCTCGCCGTGGTCCTTGGTCCCCTCATCGGGTACCGGTTGATAGCCGGCCCGGGCATCGTCGCCGCCCTTGGGGTCGACGTGGTGATGTATCTGCTCGCCGCTGCCTTGGTGCTGCGCGTCCCGGACACACCGATGCCCGTCCGGCCTCCGCTCGCCATGGCCTGGCGGGAGGTCGCCCGACGCAGGTGGCTCCGCCGGACCTTGGCCACCGTGGTCGCGGTCAACCTGTTCGCGGCCGGGCCATTGCTCACGCTGGCGCCTGCGAGGGCCGGAGTCTTCGGCTACTCCCTGATCCTGACCGCTATCGGGGGCGGAGCGGTGGTGGGGAGCGTGTTCAGCGGATACCTCCGGAAGGGTGCGGTGGTCTGGCTGAGCGCGGCAGCCGTGGGCCCCTTGGTCGTGGCGTTCGGAGCCGGCGTGCCGCTGGCGTTTCTGGCGTTTGCCGTGGTGGGCGCCGTTCAGCCGGTGCATGACATGCTGCTGGCCCGGGCGCTCCGGGATCGCCTGCCGCGTGCGGCGCTCGGGCCGGTCAGCGCCGCGGAGGAGGTGGCGTCGCTGGCGGTGCTGCCGGTCGGTCAGGTGCTCGGGGGGCTCGCCATCGACCGGTTCGGCGTTACGTCGATGGCGTGGGTGATCGTGGCCGCGCTGGCGTCGGCAGCGCTGTCGCCCATACTGCATACGCGGCGGGATAGAGCAGATATCCGAAGCGGGTCGCCGGCATCATCAGCGTCGCGGTGAGCAGGCCGGCCGCGCATATCCACGCGGCGGCTGGCGCGTCGCGCGGCGGCCTTCGGGCCAGCCAGAAACCGATGGCGAGCGCGGCGAGCAGGAGGAGCGCGGCGGCGATCGTCGGGGACAGGCCGGTCGCGATGAGGTGACCGGGGAAGGGGCTCGCTGCCGGGCTGTGCGCGAGGCCCCGGCCGAGCGGGAAGCGGACGATGTTCTCGATGGCGGCATCCCGGTTGAGGAGGAAGGCCGGCACGAGGGTGAGAACGGGGATGCCGACAGCGCCGAGGGCGTACCGGCGCCGGTCGATCGGCAGGAACAGCAACACGACGGCGACCGGCCAGGCGAAGAGCTTGAGCGCCCCGGCGAGTCCCACGGCGACTCCGGCCGCGCCCGCCCGGCCCCGGCTGGCGAAGGCGAGCGCGAGCAGGCACAGCGCTAGGACGGGCAGGTCGTCGCCGCCGACCGCGAGGGTGAGTGCGCAGACCGGGAGGACGGTGGCGGCCTGGAGCGCGCGGATGGTGCGGGGGGTCCCCGGGAGTTGGCGGAGCGCGAGGGCCAACGCCACCGCCGTAGCGGCGGCGAACCAGACCCGGGCGTCGGTCCACCAGCCGCCGCCGAATGCCGCGCGGGGGAGGCCGAAGACGGCCATGCCGGGCTGGTACGGCAAGTAGCCGAGTAGGCGCTCGTCGGGCGGGAGGGCGGCGATGGCGTCGTGTGAGAGGTACGGGGTACCGGTGTGGAGTAGGCGTTCGCCGCCACGCTCGACGGTGATGACCTCCTCCTGTGCTCTCTCGGCGTGGCCGGCGGCCCGCTGGACGGCCTCGACAACGAGCGGCAGCAGCGCCACGGCCGCCCAGGTGACGGCGGTGAGCGCGGCACGGCTGGCGAGGCCGGCGCGGCGGGTGGCGAGTTGGAGGAGTACGACGACGGTGGCTGCCGTATATCCGGCGGTGGCAATCCAGCCCCAGGGCCGGTGCGGCGCCAGGGTCGCGGTGAGCGCGGTGATCAGGGCGAAGATCGCGGAGAGGGCGTACAGCCCGAGGTCGACGACCAGTCCCCCGGCGGCGGCGTCCAGGGCGGCGACCCGGCTGCGGGCCGGGTCGGAGGTGTCGAGCACGGATCAGCCTAGCTCGTCACGCCGCTGCGGCATCAGGCGGCGGGCCGGGAGCCGGATCACCGAGCCGGAGTCGTGCAGCGGGGCGGCGAGGGTGGCCGGGCGGTCGCCGTACCCCCGGTTGAGCGCGGTCAGCAGGCGGTCCAGCGTCATCGGCCGGCCGAAGAGGTGGCCCTGCCCGGCGGGGCAACCCTGCTCCCAGAGCCTGCGGCGCTGCTCCTCGCTCTCCACACCCTCGGCCACGACCAGCAGGTCGAGGCTGCGCCCGAGGTCGATGGTCGAACGGACCACCGCGGCGTCGGCGGGGGTGGAGTCCATGGCGCTGACGAACGTACGGTCGATCTTCAGCTCATGGACGGGTACGCGGGCGAGGGTGGCGAGCGACGAGTACCCGGTGCCGAAGTCGTCGAGCGCGAGGCGTACGCCCAGGTCGCGCAGCCGGCGGAGGACCTCGTCGACGACGTCGAGTTGGCTGAGGGTCAGTGACTCGGTCAGCTCGATGGTCAGCGCCTCGGGCGCCACCTCGGCGTTGACCAGCCGCTCCTGTACCGCGTCCGGGAAGGTCGGGTCGAGCAGGCTGCGCGGGGACACGTTGACCGCGACGGGCAGCGGGAACCCTTCTGCCCGGAGAGTGCCGGCCGCCTGCAGGGCCTGTTCGAGGACGGTCTCGCTGAACGCGGCGAGCAGGCCGGAGCGCTCGACCTTGTCAAGGAACCTGGTCGGGTTCAGGTCGCCCCGGTCCGGGTGGTGCCACCGGGCCAGCGCCTCGGTGGCGAGCACCTGGCCGGTGCCGAGATCCACGATGGGCTGGAAGTTGACGGTGAACTCCCGCCGGGCGACCGCCTTGGGCAGGTCGGCGGAGAGCGCCAGCCGGCCGACGTCGGCAGTGTCGCGGGACAGGGTGTACAGGGAGATCCGGTTGCCGGCGCGCTTGGCCTGGTACATGGCGACGTCCGCGCGGCGGAGCAGTTCCTCGATGCCGCCCCGGGAGGGGGCGACGGCTACGCCCGCGCTGGCCTCGATGACGAGGCGCATCCTGTCGACCTCCATCGGCTCGTCCAGCGCGGCCATGATCTCGCGCGCGCGGGGTACCGCGAGCGCGGGCGCCGGTAGGCCGACGAGGAGAACGGCGAACTCGTCACCACCGAGGCGGATCACCAGGTCACCAGGCTGAGCGGCACCGGCGAAGCGCCGCGCGACCTGGCGGAGTACCTCGTCACCGGCGACGTGGCCGAGGGTGTCGTTGACCTCCTTGAAGTGGTTGAGGTCCATCAGCAGGAGGGCGATCTGGCCGTCCGGAGTCGGGCGGGCGAGGAGACTGTCGCCGACCTGGTAGAGCTTCCGGCGGTTGGCCAGCCCGGTGAGTTGGTCGTGTTTGGCTGCGTGCTCGTGTTCGGCGGACAGGCGCTGGGTCTCCGCATAGGCTGCGGCGTTGCGGATGGCGGTGGAAAGGGCGGCGGCGAACGTCCGGAGAGTCAGCTCCTCCCTCTCGGTCAGGGTTACTTTCCCGAAGAACCGCAGCCGGAGTGCTCCCGCGTCGCTGGCGTTGTCGCGGCCTTCAAGTGGTGTAGAAATGACGTACCCAGCTCGATCCGGTGGGCCATTAGGTGGCCCATCATATGCGATGGCCCCTCCGTTTCCACGCATGAGCCGGTCCGGCATTGCGCGTCCGGTGATCACGACCTCTACCTCATCAGCCGAGAACATCTCGCTTGCTCGACTCACGGCTGAGATCAGAACGCTGTCCAAGCTTACTTCATTGAATTCGTCCGTTGTTTGAGCGAGCTTCTGCCAGGCCGCGCGCTCTGCCCGTTCCCTTAGTTGATTGGCGGAAATTATGTGGACGCCCACCATCACGAGCGGAGCCAGCACAATAAGTATCATGTGCTGTGATAGCCAGAACAATGCGGCTGTTGCGAGGACGAGGCGGACCACCATGCCGCCCAACCGCACGTCCAGGTTCATTCGGAACATCTGCCGTACTGGAGTCCGGGTCGCCAGGGCAATCACCGGGTTCGACAAACCCTCATCGACGATTGGGATCGCGCAGGCGGCGGCGATAATGGCCGGGAGGTTGTGAACATTCGCGGCAAATGGTCCGGACAACCCAAGTAGACGCGCGGTTGCAACGCAACATCCAGCAATCGCAGCAGACTTACTCACGTTAAATACGACCTTGGTAAGCGCCTTAGGGTGGAAAGCCTCGGCGACTAGTGTGGCGACCGTGGTCGCAAGAATAAGCCAGGATCCCGGCATTAGGGTAAGTCCGAACAACAGGACGGCTTCCTCCATGCCAATACTGTGTTGGCTGGATTTGATCCGAACGTGAAGAAGCATGCTGCTGGCTGCTGTGAGTAGCGCAGCTATGGAGACTATCTTCAGCCAGGGTGGTTCAGCGGGTTGGTCGCTTCGGACTATTTCCCACAGGGCCCAACCAAGGAAGGCCGCGCCAAGAACAGCGACGAGACCGACGGTCGTCTTCAACCGCCGGTCGGTCTCGTCGGTGTCTGCGCTCATCAGCCGCCTGTTTCCGGCACCTGGGTACGCAGCCAGCCTAGGCGTAGTCGCCGCTGTTTGGACAGCCTGCGAGCATCCCCTGATGTCGATGCGTCAGGGGAGATGTGCTCTCAGCCCCAGTGAACCCACTTGATCATTGCCCTCTCCTACCTGTGAGCCCCCCAATGTGTAGGAGAAAAGCGTAAGACACCACCCAGAGAAACCAGGTCAAGATTTGTCTGTCATTTCAGTATATGCCAAGTATGACAGAGTTGACCACTTTGAGTAAGTTGATAAATGCATCGCGCGACACCGGGACCCGGCAATACGGACCACAAGCCACAATTCGCGCTAAGCAGAGCGCGATCAGCGGCCGCCTCCCCCGTGCATTCAAAGCGAGCGCGCCCCGAGTCCCACATGTGGTCTCCCTCGCGGTAAGGAGCCCGTCCTCACGGTACGCGTGATTCATTTTCTAAATAATCTCCAACCGGCTCCTCCCGCCGGGCCGGTGGACCGTGGGTCGGCCGGATTCCCGGCCGCCGTAGGCTGCTGTTGTGACCCACACGCCGCTCACCCATGTCGACGAGACCGGCGCTGCTCGAATGGTAGACGTTTCATCGAAGCACGTCTCTGCGCGGGAGGCGACCGCTGCCGGCGAGGTCCGTACCACTCCGGCCGTGATCGACCTGCTCAGACGGGATGCGCTGCCGAAGGGCGATGCCCTTGCGGTGGCCCGGATCGCGGCCATCATGGGGGCCAAACGGACCCCGGATCTGGTACCGCTGTGCCATCCCATCGCTCTTCACGGCGTTACCGTCACGCTGAAACTCCTGGAGTCGGCGGTGGCCATCGAGGTCACCACGAAGACCGCAGATCGTACGGGAGTGGAGATGGAGGCGCTGACGGCGGTGGCCGCCGCGGGGCTCGCCCTGGTCGACATGGTCAAGGCCGTGGATCCGGCCGCTTCCATCGAGGCGGTACGGGTGCTGCGCAAGGAGGGCGGCAAGACCGGCCACTGGGAGCGGCCGGCGTGATCCGCGCGAGGGTGGTGGTGGCGTCCAACCGGGCGGCCGCCGGGGTGTACCCGGACACCAGCGGGCCGCTGCTCGTCGCCGGGCTGCGTGAGCTGGGCTGCGAGGTCGGCGAGCCGGTGGTCGTACCCGACGGGGAGCCGGTCCGGAACGCACTCCATGACGCCATCAACGAGGGAATGGACCTTGTGGTCACGAGCGGGGGTACCGGCATCACGCCGACCGACCGTACCCCCGACGTGACCCGGGAGGTACTCGACTACGAGGTGCCAGGCATCGCCGAGGCGATCCGGGCGTACAGCCGGGACAAGGTACCCACCGCCGCGCTGGCCCGGGGTATTGCCGGGGTGGCCGGCCGTACCCTCGTCGTCAACCTGCCCGGCTCGACCGGTGGGGCGAAGGACGGACTGGCGGTGCTGCGGCCGCTGCTTTCCCACGCCGTGGACCAACTCCGCGGCGGCGACCACACTAGGCTGCAAGCATGACCGCACCGCCGACGACGGCACTCGCCTGGGACCAGGCTCGCCTCGCGGCACACGCGGCCGGCGCCGCACATCTGGTGGACCCGGTTGAGGTGCCCCTCGCCGAGGCGGACGGTGGCACGCTCGCCCGGCCGCTGCTGGCCCGTACCGACCTGCCCGCGTTCGCGACCTCCAGCATCGACGGCTGGGCCGTGCGTGGCCCGGGGCCCTGGCGGGTGGTCGGCCGGATCCTCGCCGGTACCACCGCCGCGCCGCTGGACCGCGACGGGACCTGCGTCGAGATCGCGACCGGCGCGATGGTTCCCGACGGCACCGAGCAGATCGTCCGGGTCGAGGAATCCACGCGGACCGCCGACGGGCGGGTGACCGGCTCCGCGCGCCCGACCAGGGAATGGCGCGATCCGGGCGAGGAGGCGCACGCGGGGGAGGAGCTGTTTCCGGCCGGTACCCCCGTGACGCCAGGTCTGATCGGGCTGGCCGCCTCCTGCGGCTACGACACCCTCGCCGTTCGCCGGCCCCAGGCGGCCGTCCTCGTCTTCGGCGACGAGCTGCTGACCAGCGGGCTGCCGGGGGCCGGGCGGGTCCGCGACTCGCTCGGCCCGTCCCTGCCGGCCTGGCTGCGCCGGCTCGGCGCCACGACGACCGGCGGCGCGACGACCAGCGCCACGACAACCGGCGGCGCGACGACCAGCGTGACGACGACCGGCGGCGCGACGACCAGCGTGACGACGACCGGCGGCGCGACAACCAGCGTCAGGACGACCCGCGGGGTGACCAGCGTCACGACGACCCGCGGCGCGACAACGGGCGCCGCGATGACCGTCGCCACCGTGCCCGGCGTGATCGGCCCGGTCGAGGACACCCTCGACGCGCACGTCGCCGCTATCCGATCAGCGCTCGACGGTGGCGCCGATCTGGTCTGCACGACCGGCGGGACGATGCACGGGCCGGTCGATCACCTGCACGCGGCGCTGCGCGAGCTGGGCGCCGGGTACGTGGTCAACACCGTCGAGGTGCGGCCGGGCTTCCCGATGCTGCTCGCCTCGGTCGGCCGGGCACTGGTCGCCGGGCTGCCCGGCAACCCGCAGTCGGCGGTCGTCGCGCTGCTGTCGCTGGTAGCGCCGGCGCTGGCCGGGATGTGCGGCCGGCCGGTACCGGCCCTCGGGCGGATCAGGCTCCGCGCCGCGGTACCGGACCGGGGGCGGTACACCCACCTGGCGCTCGTGGACCGGGACGGGCGCCCGGTTACCCATGTCGGCTCGTCGATGCTGCGCGGCCTCGCCGGGGCGGCCGGATTCGCGGTGGTACCACCGGGGTCGCCGGCTGCCGAGGGCGGCGAGGTGGCCCTGGTACCACTGCCTGTCCTGGAGGGGGAGCGGCCGTGACCAAACTCGTCAGCCTCACCACCGACCGCCTGGATGCCGCCGCTCACGAGCGGGCGGTGACCGATCCCGGCGCCGGGGCGGTCGTGGTCTTCCAGGGCGTGGTCCGCGACCACGACCAGGGGCGGCCCGTGGTGCTGCTCGAGTACGAGGCGCATCCGAGCGCCGAGGCGGTGCTGCGCGAGGTCGCCACGGAGATCGCGGCGGATCCGGCGGTGTACGGGGTGGCCGTGTCCCACCGGGTGGGCCAGCTGGAGATCGGTGAGGTGGCCCTGGTCGCGGCGGTGGCCACGGCACACCGGGCGGCGGCGTTCGCGGTCTGTGCGCGGCTGGTCGACGAGGTCAAGACGCGGCTGCCGATATGGAAGCGGCAGATGTTCGCCGACGGCTCCGAGGAGTGGGTCAACTGCCCCTGACGGCCGCGATCCGGCGGGCCGGCGCGGGCTCGCCGTAGAAGGCCGGGTCGGCGCCCGGCCGCCACGGCAGCAGTGCCACCAGTGCGATCACCGCCAGCCCCAGGCTGTTCTCGCCCAGCGCGCCGGCCAGGCCGCCCGCGTAGTGCGACATCTTCGGCAGCACGTGCTCGAAGCGCCAGATCGAGACGATGAACACCAGGTACAGGCCGAGCGCGGCGGCCGCGTGCCGCAGGCCGGCCAGGGCCGGGATGCCGACCGGGCCGCGGGACCACAGGCCACGTGACGCGAGTGCGCGGGCGGCGGCACGGCGGCGCAGCGCGGTGTCCATGAGAACGACCAGCGCCGGGATGAGGAACACCAGGTGGTGCGTCCAGGAGATCGGGCAGACCGCGTTGGCGGTCAGCCCGACCAGGGTGAACGCGGTCAGTTCGTCGCCCTCGGCGTGCGCGGTGTTCGCGCGGGACAGGCCGACCGCGAGGATCAGCACACCGAACGCGAGCCATATCAGGGTCGGCGTCGTGGGCGAGTCGTACAGCCGGGCGAGGATTCCGCTGAGTGCCTGGTTGGCGGTGGCGTCGACCGCGCCGACCTTGCCGGTGTCGGAGACCACCGAGGTGAAGTAGGTGATCGTCTCCCGGCCGCCGACCAGGAACGTCAGCAGGGTCACCCCGATCGCCGTGCCGGCCGAGGCGGCGGCGGCCCGCCACTGCCTGGTGACCAGGAAGTACGCGATGAACAGGCCAGGGGTCAGCTTGATCGCGGTGGCGAGGCCGACCCCGACGCCGGCCAGCGCGCCGGTGGCCCACAGCCGGCGGGGCAGTGCCGTGCCGGGCCCGGGGTCGACCTGCCGGCCGCGGTTGCGCAGGGCGACGAAGTCGGCATAGACGAGTAGCGCGAGCAGCAGGTTGACCTGACCGAAGCCGAGCGTCTCGCGGACCGGTTCGGTGGCGGCGGCGACCGGTACCGCGAGCGCGACCGTGAACCAGCGCGGCCAGCCGTACCGGTCGGCGATCGGTACCAGCAGCCAGCCGAGCAGCAGGGTGAGGGCGGCGAGGCTGACGATGGTGTTCATCCAGCCGGCAACCATGGTCGGCAGGACCGCCATCGGGGCCATCGCGAGCGCGGCGAACGGCGGGTAGGTGAAGCCGAGCGTGGTGCCCGGCGACACGAAGTCGTACAGGTTGCCGCCGTGGGTCCACCAGACCATCGCGCCGTGGTAGATCCTGAGGTCGAAGAACGTGTAGTGGCGGCCGTACCTGTGCACTGCCCAGAGCGCGGAGGCGACGGCGGCCACGACGACACCGAGGCGGATGAGTGTGCCGCGACCGGTCCGGGTGACGTGGTGCTGGTCCGGGGTCAGCCGCGGCCGTTGCTCAACGGGCGCCGGCATGTTACTGACACCCCCGAACCGCGGTCGCTGATCCCTCCAGGTCTGCGGTCGAGCCTAGAACGGGCACCCGAGCCGCGCCTGCCGCGTTATGGGAACGTGTCCGATCGCACACTACTTAGAGATGTTTCGAGATAGTTAAAGGTAGATGTCCACTAACCCGGCATGTGCCGGGCGAAGTAACCGGCGAGCGCCCCCGAGCGTACGTTGCGGCGGATTGCCCGGTCCACATGATGGGCCGCATGCCGGGTCCGCCACCGCAGCCCGGGCTTGCCTCCGGTATCGGTGGCGGCGAGCAGCAGCCCACCGAGCAGACCGAGGTTCTTGAGGAACTGGATCTGCTGCTGCTGGCGCTGGCCCGGATCGTCGTACTCCCAGAACCGGTGCCCGGCCATCGTCGTCGGGATGATCGAGCCGATCAGCGTCAGCGCCGCCGCCCGGTGCAGCCGGGTGGGCAGGAGCAGGCCACCGAGCACCTGGACGGCGCCGTTGACCCGGACGAGCGTACGGGGATCACTCGGTGCCTTGACGTGCAGCCTGGACAGCATCGGCGCGACCCGGGTGGTGACCGGTTCGGATGCCTTGACCAGCGGGTCGGGGTTGATCAGCGCCTTGGCGCCACCGGCGATGAAGGTGCCGGCCAGCATCGTGCGGGCAGCCGTACGTACAGGTGTCATGGCTTCGTGCTTACCCCAGCGGGGTCACGTTAACCAGGGCGTCAGGCCGGCTGGGTGCGCAGGTACCGGCCGAAGTGCGGGACCGTGAACGCGACCGTGCCGCGCTCGCCCGAGTAGATCAGGCCCTTCTTGATCAGGGCGTCCCGTGCCGGCGACAGCGACGCCGGGCGGCGGTCCAGCGACCGGGCGACGTCGGCCGTGGCCACCGCCTCGCCCTCGACGTCCGGTGTGGACAGTGCGGCCATCGCGCGCATGTACTCCCGCTCGGCCGGCGTGGCCCGCTCGTACCTCGACCCGAAGAACCCCACCGCCAGCTCCCCCTCGGCCTCGGGCGCGGCGACCCGCACGTCGGCCGCGGTGACCGGGCTGCGTGGGGCGTGGTCCCAGGTGGCCTTGCCGTACGCCTGGACGAAGTACGGGTACCCGCCGCTCGTGTCGTAGAGGGCGTCCAGCGCCTTCGCCTCGTACTCGACGCCCTCGCGCAGCGCGGGAGCGCACAGCGCCTGGTCGGCGGAGATCCGGTCGAGCCGGTCGATGCGCTGGTACCGGAAGAGCCGTTCGGAGTACGACTTGGCCGCCGACAGCACCGCGGGGAGGTGGGGGAGCCCGGCGCCGACCACGATCAGCGGGGCGCCGGTCTGGGACAACTCGTGGCAGGCGACGCACAGCGCGGAGACGTCCTCGGCGGACAGGTCCTGCATCTCGTCGATGAACAGCGCGATGCCGGTACCGACGTCGGTGGCGATCCCGGCGGCGTCGGTGAACAGCTCGACCAGGTCGATCTCGATGTCGCCGGAGTCGGCGCGGCCGGTGGCGGGCGGTACGTCGATGCCCGGCTGCCAGCGGTCGCGCAGCTTGGCCCCGCCCGGGTTGGACCGCAGCGCGAACGCCTTGAGGACGGCGAGGAAGTCGTCGATCCGGTCGGGCGCGCGGTGCCGGGGGGCCAGCTCGCGGACCGCCATGTGCAGCGCGCCGGAGAGTACCCGGCGCATCGGCTGGTCCGGCCGCGCCTCGATCTTCCCGGTCCCCCAGAGCCGGTTGATCGCCTGGGAGCGCAGGGTGTTGAGCAGGACGGTCTTGCCGACGCCGCGCAGCCCGGTCAGGACGAGGCTGCGCTCCGGCCGGTTGCGGGCCACCCGTTCCAGGACGACGTCGAAGACCTCCAGCTCGCGGTCGCGGCCGGCGAGCTCGGGCGGGCGCTGGCCGGCGCCGGGGGCGTACGGGTTCCGCACCGGATCCACGTATCGCACCGTATCGGGGCGTCTAGCGATAACCGTAGAAACACGCCGACGCTGGCCGCGTATACCGATATCTAGCCGGCTTGCTAGAAACGGCTAGAGCTCACTTGGTGCGCTTCTTGAGGCACAGCACGAAGTCCAGCGTGTCCGGCGAGGTGTCGTAGAAGTAGTGGTAGTTGGAGTCGGGTATCGACTTGCATTTGTTCTGGTCGGTCGTGCCGTCGAAGCGGGCGAGCACCTCGAAGGTGTCCGGTCCGCAGCCGACCACCCGGAGCACCGGGGCGCTGTCGGTGCCGTCGTTGACCACGCACTGGCCCCTGGCGAGCAGGCTGGGGTCGTACGAGGGGCTGGAACTCGGCGACGCGCTGGCCGCCGCCCGCATGGTCGGCGCCGCCGGGCCGGTCGCGGTGGACGGGCGGTCCTTGGCGCCGATGAGGTACAGCGCCGTGACGCCGCCGCCGCAGAGCACCAGGACGAGCACGCTGACCAGTACGGCGACCAGGGCGGTGGAGCCCTTCGACCCCGGTGCCGGCTCCGGCGGCCCGAGTTCGTCGGATCCGTCCTCGCCGGCCGCGTCCCAGGGGTCGCTGACCGGGCCGGACCCGCCGTAGTACGACATGCACGCTCGCCCTTCCGCACGGTTCTTCCCGGCCACCGTAGCCTGACCCGGCTAGCATCACGCGGTGTCCGTTGTCGCCACCGCCTGCGTGGCGCTGCTCGGTGCGCTGCTCGGCGCCCTCGTGCCCCGACCGGCGTACCGGCTGTCGGTGCCCTACGGTGAGCCGGCCCGGCCCGGCTGCGGGCACTGCGACCGGCCGTTCCCGGCCGGATCCCGCGGCTGGCTGACCTGGTCCGGCCGGTGTCCCGGATGCGGCACCCGGCTGGGTCCCCGGCGCTGGCTGACCGCATCGTCGGGTGCGCTGGCCTTCGGCGCGCTGACCTGGGTTCTGTGGCCGAGCCCGCTGCTGCCCGCGCTGCTGTTCGTCGCCGCCGTCGGGCTGCTGCTGGCCCCGATCGACCTGGCCGTCATGCGGCTGCCCGACCGGCTGGTCGCCGTCGCCTTCGCCGGCTCGGCCGTGCTGCTGACGGCCGTGTCGGTGGTCACCGGAGACTACCGGGCACTGCTGCGCGCGGTACTCGCGGCCGCCGCGATGGCCGGGGGGTACCTGCTGCTCGCGCTGGTACCGGGCGGGCACCTGGGCCTGGGCGACGTCAAGCTGGCCGGCGTGCTCGGCCTGTCGCTCGGCTGGCTCGGCTGGGGGTATGTGCTGGCCGGCGCCGCCCTGCCCCACCTGGTCAATGGACCGGTCGTGCTGTTTCTCCTGCTGTCCGGCCGGGCTCGTCGAGGGTCATCGATACCACTCGGCCCCGCGCTGCTGGCCGGGGCGTTTCTCGCGGTCGTCCTGATCGTCGGTTGGCAGCGCGGGGCGTTGGTCTGGTCCACCCGATCGGGCGGCGGATGATGCCGGATCGACCAGTGCCGAAAGCCCCGATCGATCCTGTGTCGGCAACGTGACACTGTGAATTGGCATTGATACTTGCCGCATCAAACGCCTCTTCGGGCCGCCGGGGTGGCATGTGACGTCTTGTTCATCCGGGCTTGCGCCGTTATCAGCTCGGCCGGTCGGGTAGTGCTGTGTCGTCTTTACCCGACACCGGTCGACAGGCGACGACCGTACGTCGTCCAGGAAAGGTGACTGCTCGACGGACTTCTGGCGGTGCAGGCTGGTCGGCAAAGTTCCGGTGTAGCGGCCGCCCGGCCGTTCGACGTTGTCCGCGGGACCCGAACCAGGGAGCGCATCTCTCATGCTCAACCTGTACTGCAAGTTCAAGGCGTTACTCGCCACCCGTGACCAGGGCATTACCGCCGTGGAGTACGCGCTGATCCTCGTCGGCATCGTGGCTGTCGTGGCAACCATCGTCGTCGCGTTCGGCCAGCAGATCTCCAGCATGTTCAGCACGACCTGTTCCCAGCTGAAGAACGGCGCCGCCTGCTGAGTCACGAGCAGCCACGACGGGATGGGGAGGGGCGGTGCGCCGAGGGCGTGGTCTTCGCCTGCGCGACCGTGGTACCGCGACGGTGGAGTTCGCCATCGTCGTGCCGGTGCTGTTGATGCTGGTCTTCGGCATCATCGACTTCGGTCGCATGGCGAGCTATCACGTCCGGCTCTCGGCCGCCGCCCGGGCCGCCGCCCAGGCGGTCGCCGTCGGCGAGGATGAGAGCGCGGCGGCGGCCGCGGCGGCGGCGGTCTTCCAGGGCGGCCCCCTCAGCGTCTCGGTCCTCCACCGGTGCGGCAATCCGCCGGGCAACCGTGAGATGGCCCAGGTGAAGCTCACGTACAACTTCCAGTTCGTCACCCCGGTCGCCGTGCTCGCCGGGCTCACGGGCGGCGAGATGACCGCGCCGGGGGCGGTACCGTGCCGGGGCTGACCCGGCTCGGCCGGCGCGGCGGCGCCGACCGTGGTGCGGTGACCGTCCTCGTGGCCGTGCTGATCTCCAGCGGCGTCCTGCTCGGCATGACCGCCTTCGCCGTCGACATCGGCACCCTGTACTCGTACCGCGACATGGCACTGAACTCCGCCAGCGCCGCCGCGATGGCCGCCGCGCAGGGCTGCGTGCGGCCCGGTCCCATCCGCTGCGGAACCGTGGACACCGAGTACGCCTCCGCCAACATGTCCGGCACGGGGGTCGTGCTGGACTCGGCGGACATCAGCGGGCAGCCGGTCTGCGGCAAGGACGCCGATACCGGACGCCTGCACCGCTGCACCGACCCGACCGGTGCCAAGCAGTGCATCGGTACCCGGCCGGACCGGACCAGCTACGCCGAGGTGCACGCGACGACCAAGGCGCCGGACAGCGCGACCGTCTACCCGTCCAGCTTCGCCGGGCAGGCGGTCCCCGGCTTCAACACCAACGGCGTGCAGGCGTGCGCCCGGGTCGCGTGGGGACCGCCGCACGGACCGTACCCGTTGTTCACGCTGTCCAAGTGCGTGTTCGACGAGCTGACCCGAGGGATACACGCCCTCGACCCCGCGTTCTACCCGCCGTACAGCCCGCCGAACGCGAGCGCCGAGGTGCGGCTCGATCTCCAGCCCGGGCCGCCGACAACCCGCCAGGGGTGCGGCGACCCCGGGTTCGGCAACCTCGGGTACCTCGACACGTTCGCCGTCGACTGCCTGGTCGACCGGCCCGGCGACCTGCACCAGGACGGCACGATCGACGGCCACACCAACGACGCGACCGGCACGTACCCGCTGCCCAAGGGCTGCCGGGACCTGCTGGACCGCAAGGAGAGGCGGCCCGACCTGTCCGACCCGCAGCCGTACCTGCTCATGCCCATCTACCAGGCGTACTCCCTCGACGCGGACCACACGGACTTCGAGAAGATCTACGGCATCGCCGCGTTCCAGGTGACCTGCGACCACCTGGACGCCACCGGTACCTTCGACTGGCTCACCGCCAGCTCCTCGACCTGCGGCGGCAGCACCCCCTCCACGGAACGGTACCTGCGCGGCTACTTCGTGTGGGCCAACATCATCGACGGCACCTGGCCGGCCCTCGACTGGAACTACACCCTGGGCGTGGCCACCTACAAGACGGTGGGCTGACCATGCCCCTCGGCATCCTCACGATCGGAACCGCACATCATGACCCGGCGAATCATCGGCGTTGTCCTCGCTATCGTGCTGGCGCTGGCCGGCACCGCGGCCGTGCTCCTGTACATGCAGCGGCTCAAGGCGACGGTCTCCAGCGGTCAGGAGCCGGTACACGTCCTGATCGCGAACACCCGCATCCCCGCCGGTACCAGCGGTGCGCGGATCCGGTCGCAGAAGATGGTCAGCGACGCCGTGATGCCCAAGTCGTCGATCCCCGAAGGGGTCCTGTCCGACCTTCCGGTCGACCTGGACAAGCTGGTCGTCACCGCCGACGTGCAGACCGACCAGCTCCTGCTGCGCGGCATGTTCGGGCAGGCCGGCAAGTTCTCCGGCGGCCTGGACATCCCGGACGGGATGATGGCGGTCACCGTCTCGGTGCTCGAACCCGCCGACGTGGCGCAGTACGTGCGGCCCGGCTCGCAGATCGCGATCTTCGGCGTCGCGAAGCTGGCCGACCAGCAGTGGAAGAAGGAGACCGGCAGCGACAACCACATCACCGAGGTGATCCTCTCGCGGGTGAGCGTGCTGGCGATCGGGAGTTACGGCAACAACGGCCAGACCGCCAGCCAGGCGCAGGAATCGGCGCCGTTGCCCGGAGGCAGCGGTACGGCCGCCAACAACGCCCTGCATGCGAGCGGCGTCGCGATCAACGTGACGGTCGCCGTCAGCCAGACCGACGCCACCCGCCTGATCCACTTCGAGGTCGGCAACGACCTGTACCTCGCCCTGCTGACCGACACCTCGAACGTCCAACCCGGTCACCCGGTGACCGACCGCGACGCGGCAATTCCCTAGCACCACCAGCACAACTAGGACAGGGGCGCACATGACAGTCCTCTACGAGCCTCTGCGGCAGCAGGCCCAGCACCTCGCCATGCTCGTCGGCGGGGACGTCCATACCGCCGTAACCCTCGACGAGGTCGCCGGCCTGATCAACAGCGACCGGGACGAGCTTCTGGTGATCTTCGGTCCCGGCGTACCCCTGTCCGAGGCGGTCTCCTTCGCCTCCGCGCAGCGCATCGTCCGGCCCGCGCTCGGCGTGGTCCTGCTCCGCCCGCACCTGGACCTCGGGGTGCTCAGTGAGGCGCTGCGGGCGGGGGTACGGGAGGTCGCGGACATCAACGACCCGGCCGCGGTACTGGCCGCGTGCGCCCGCTCGCAGAACCTGTCCCGGCAGATGCGGGTCGGTCCGGCCCGGACGGCCGAGGCGGACGAAGGGCCCGCGCCCGACGGCCGCGTGATCACCGTCTTCGCCGCGAAGGGCGGCTGCGGCAAGACCACGCTCGCCACCAACCTCGCCATCTCGCTGGCGCAGGGCGGCAGCCGGCGGGTCTGCATCCTCGACCTCGACCTGGCGTTCGGCGACGTGGCGATCATGCTCCAGCTGGTACCGGAGAAGACGATCGCCGACCTCATCCCGGTCGCCGACCGGATCGACGAGACCGGGATCCGGACCATGCTGACGGCATACTGCCCCGGCGTCGACGCGATGCTGGCCCCGGTGCAGCCGGCCGTCGCCGAGGAGGTCACCCGGGATCTCGTGGCCGACGTCATCGACCTGACCCGGCGGATGTTCGACTACGTCGTCATCGACACCCCGCCGCAGTTCAACGAGGTGGTGCTCGCCGCCCTCGACGCCTCGCACCTGTACGTGCTGGTGGCCACGCCGGACCTGCCGGCGCTGAAGAACCTGCGGGTCACGCTGGACATGTTCGAGATGCTCGACTACCAGCGCGACCACCGGGTGGTCGTGCTGAACCGGGCCGACGCCCGGGTCGGGCTGACCGGCGCGGACATCGAGCGGGTGATCCGGGTCCCCATCGTGGCGCATGTACCGTCCAGCCGGGACGTGCCGATCTCGGTCAACAAGGGGGTACCGATCGTGCTGGACAGCCCCGGCCATCCGGTCAGTACCGCCATCCGCGAGCTGGCCCACGGCCGGCTCGCCGGCGAGGCGCCCGCCCCGACACGCGGCCTGCGCGGCCTGATCGGCCACCGGCGCGGGAGGCGATCATGAGTGGAGTGGGGCGCGGCGTCGCCTGGACTGACGAGCGTAGCGAGGAGGGAAGGCGGCGCACCGGAGCGCCCCACGGAGCGGAT
>JBKPCQ010000246.1:0-13498 GCA_046727455.1 Actinomycetota bacterium
CCTGGCGGGCCGGGCGGTCCCGGCGGCGCGCGTCGTGGGGGGAAGGGCCCGCGCGGCAAGAAGGCCCGCCGCCGCAACATCATCCTCGCCGCCATGGCCGTATTCATCATGCTCGCCGGTGGCGCCGTGGTCGGCGGCGGCTACTACTTCGACAGCGTCAAGCTGCCCAACGACATCCCGCTGCCCGAATCCACTGTGGTCACCTACGCCGACGGCGTCACCCCGATGGCGAAGATCGGCGACACCAACCGCACCATTCTGCCGCGCGAGCAGATCCCGGACATCGTGAAGAAGGCCGTGGTCGCGGCCGAGGACAACAGCTTCTACACCAACCACGGCGTCGACCTGCGGGGCATCGTCCGGGCCGCGTGGAACAACGTCACCGGCGGCAGCCAGCAGGGCGCCTCGACGATCACCCAGCAGTACGTGCGGCGCGCGTTCGACCTGCAGGGCGTCTCGTACGCCCGCAAGATCCGCGAAGCGGTCATGGCGATGAAGATCGACCAGAGCTACTCGAAGGACGAGATCCTCGGGTTCTACCTCAACACGGTGTACTTCGGCCAGGGCGCGTACGGCGTCGAGGCGGCCGCGCAGTCGTACTTCGGCAAGGACGCGAAGGACCTCACCGTGGCGGAGGCCATGGTGCTCGCCGCCGTCGTCAAGGATCCGGAGGGCGCGGACGGGTACAACCCCAACAAGAACCTGGCGAACGCCAAGGCGCGCTGGGAGAACTACCTCAAGCCCACGATGGTCAAGCTCGGCTTCCTCAAGCAGGAGGACGCCGACAAGTTGCAGTACCCGACCAACATCCGCAAGCCCGACGCGACCAGCCAGGGCCAGTACGGCAAGGACGCCCCGACCGCGTTCGTCGTCCACCACGTGATGGACGAGCTGATCTACCACACCGACGGGAAGTTCACCGCGCAGGACCTGAAGACCGGTGGATACAAGATCCAGACCACGATCGACAAGAAGTACGAGGACGCCGCGGTCAAGGCGGCCGACGCGGCGGTACCGGGCTCCCCGATGGCGGGCCAGCCGCCCCGCCTCCAGGCCGCGCTCGTCGCGATCGACCCGAAGAGCGGCCGCGTCGTGGCGTACTACGGTGGGCACAACGGCTCGGGCCTCGACGCGGCCGGCGTGTGGCGGGATCCGGTCCTCGGCGACGACGACAGCTGGACCGGGCAGCACTACTCCCCCGGTTCGACGTTCAAGATGTACACGCTGGCGACCGCGCTGAGCCAGAAGTACTCCATCGACTCGCTCTGGTACGGCCCGGCGTCGCGTACGTTCGAGGGGCGTGGCCTGCTCAAGGGCAAGCCGACCAAGGACACCCCGCCGGTCACCAACGACGAGGGCGACGCCTGCCCGAAGGACAAGGGCAGCTTCTGCACCCTCCAGCAGGCGCTGAAGCTGTCGACCAACACCGTGTACTACGCGGTCGGCCTCGCCGCCCACCCGGACAAGGTCATCGAGATGGCCCACGCCATGGGCTTACAGCACCTGTGGGACGGCGACGGCAAGCGGTACGACCTCAACGAGAAGGGCGACGGCAAGGCCACCTGGACCGGCGCCCAGCTCTACCCGACGCACATCAGCCCTGAGGTGGCGATCGGCCAGTACGGGATCACCGTGCAGGACAACGCGGCCGGCGTCGCCACGATCGCGGCCGGCGGGGTGCACTTCGACACGCACTTCGTGCTGAAGGTGACCCGCGGTGGCACGACCGTGTACCAGGAGCGCACCCGGCGCACGGTCCTCTCCCAGACGGTCGGCCTGACCAAGCCGGAGGTCGACGACGAGAGCTGGGCGATGTCGACGGTGATCGAGAACGCCGGTGGCAAGAACAAGCTGGCCGGCGGGCGGCCGGCCGGCAGCAAGACCGGTACCTGGGAAGCCTGCGCGGTGAAGGCCCAGTGCAGCGCCCATCCCGAGTGGGTCGGCAAGAACCGCGACGCGTGGTACGCCGGGTTCACCCCGGACCTGGCCGCCGCGGTACACATCGGCAGCACCGACCTGAACAACCCGATCATCGGGTACTACCAGGGCGGCAGCAAGCGCGAGTCGACCATGTTCGGCATCAACCTGCCGGGCGACGTCTGGAAGAGGTTCATGGACACCGTGCTCGCCGGCAAGCCGAAGCTCCCGTTCCCCGAGGCGCCGCGGGTCGGCGACGCCGACAAGGGCGACCCGCTGGCGCCGTCCCCGCCGCCGCCGTCGCAGCCCCCGCCGGACCAGAACGGCAACCCCAACGGCAACGGGCAGCCGACGCCGTGTCCGCCGAACTGCGTCACCATCTCGGGGGGACCGCTGCCCCCGTCGCCCCGGCACAGTGTCCGGTGACGTAGGGAGGCCGGGGCCGCCCCCCGGTTTCCCGCGGTGCAGGATGTACCGGTGACGCTCGGTGTGCGCCCGGCCGATCCACCGCCGGCTGACCTGCCTTCCCGCTCCGACGAGTTCGTGCGCGGGCTGTCCGAGGCCATCGGCGGCCCGTTGGGCACTCACGCCACGAAGACCGCCGGCTCGAACCGGTACCACCGGGTCGCGCGGATCGTCCTCGCCCTGGTCTGCCTGACCCTGGCGGCGCACTGGCTGCAGAAGGCGCCGTGCCAGGACGGCGCGTGGAGCGACCTCAAGCAGTACCGCCAGATGTGCTACACCGACGTGCTCGCGCTGTACTACAACGAGGGCCTGTCCGACGGGCAGATCCCGTACGCGCAGCACGAGGTCGAGTACCCGGTGCTGACCGGGGTGTTCATGGGCGTGCTGGGGCTGCCGGTACACGCCCTGGGCCAGGCGCGCCCGCAGATCAACCAGGGCCGGTGGTTCTACAACCTCAACGCGCTGGTACTCGGTGGGCTAACCGTGGCGGCCGTGGCGCTGATGCTGGAGCTGCGCCGGCGACGACCGTGGGACATCGCGATGTTCGCGGTCTCCCCCGCGCTGTTCCTCACCGCTACCGTGAACTGGGACCTGCTCGCGGTGGCCTTCGCGGTGTTCGGGCTGTACGCGTGGGCCCGGCGGTACCCGGCGCTGGCCGGGGTACTGCTCGGGCTGGGCGCCGCCGCGAAGCTCTGGCCGGGGTTCATCCTCCTGCCGATCCTGCTGCTCGGCCTCCGCACCCGCCGGTTCGCCGACGCGATGATCGCCTTCACCGTCGGCGTGGTGACCTGGACGGCGGTGAACCTGCCGGTACTGTTCGGGTACCCGGACGCCTGGTGGAAGTTCTTCCGCTTCAACAACACCCGGGCGATCGACTGGGGCACTTCCTGGTACCTCGGCGACCACTTCCCGTTCGCCGGGGCTGTCCCGCACTTCTCCTGGTTCGACGGGCACATCCCGATGGTGAACCTGATCAGCTACGCGCTGTTCGGGTTGTGCTGCGTCGGTGTGGTGGTACTGGTCTTCGTGGCGCCGCGGCCGCCGCGGCTCGCCCAGCTCGCGTTCCTGGTACTCGCCGGATTCCTGGTGTTCTCGAAGGTCTGGTCCCAGCAGTACGTGCTGTGGCTGCTGCCGCTGGCCGTGCTCGCGCGGCCCCGGTGGGGCGCATACCTCGCCTGGCAGGCCGCCGAGGTGCTCTACTTCTGCGCCTTCTACGGCGAGCTGATGGCCGCGTCGGGCAAGCCGGTGTTCCCGGAGACCGTCTTCGACCTGGCCGCCCTCCTGCGGTTGATCACGGTGGCGATCTTCGCCGGGTACGTCGTCCGGGACATCCTGTGGCCGGCCCGCGACGTCGTGCGGACCAGCTACGGGGGCGCGGACCCGGACGGCGGGGTGTTCAACGACGCGCTCGCCGAACCCTCAATGGAGGGTGAAGACGATCGACTCGCCGTCGTCGCGCCAGTCCAGCCCCAGAGCGCGGGCTGACGGGTCCGGCGTGGCGGCCTTCGCGTAGTCGCCGCCGGCCACCCGGTCTTTGAGGACGACGATGGTCTTCACGCCCAACTGGTGCAGGGTGTCCACACTCGACTGGTCGGGGAACGACTTCATCGCGTCGCGCACGGCGGTCTGCTCGGGCGGGTAGAACCCGCTGCCGCCGTTGACCATCGGCTGGAACCGCGTGGTCGACCAGAGCATCACGTTCTCGTCGTCGAGCTGGCTGGTCGGCAGCACGATCATCGGGCCGACCGCGTCGCGGACCGCGACCGGCTGGGTCGGGACGACCGGGTGGTCGACCCTGTTGGCACCCTCGACGAGGACCAGGAGCAGCGGCAGCAGGGTGCCGAGGCGCATGAGCAGGCTGGGCCGGCTCGGTACCCGCTCGGCCGCCAGCTCGTTCGAGCGGGACACCAGCGAGTCGACCGCACCGGCGGCGAGGACGGCCAGGAGCAGGGTGGTCCAGACGGCGAGCCGGCCGGGGGTACGCAGGCCCTGCCACCCCGGCGCGTACTTGTACAGCAGCAGGTAGCCGACGGTGCCGCCGAAGAAGTTGGTACCCAGGGCGAGTACCACGCTCAGCACGGTGCCACCGAGCAGCCACAGCCGTACGCGCCGCGACCACACCGAGAAGAACAGCCCGGCGACGGCGAGCCCGATCAGCATGAACCCGGGCAGCAGCGTGGTCTCGGCCGGCGCCTGCATCGCCGCCCGGGCCGCGTCGTGCGCCGGCCCCCACAGCCACGACTGGGCCGGCGCGGTGATGAACGCGGTCAGCGTCGGCGAGTAGACCTGCAGCTCGGCGATGCTGCGCCGGGCCTCCGGGTGGAGCTTGACCACGTCGAGGTACGGCGCCGCCATGAGGGCCGCCACGCCGAGGAACACGACGATGCCGATCGCGTCGGCGATGAGTACCCGCCGGCCCGGGGTCGGCCGGTGCCGCACTGCCCGGACCAGCCAGCGGACGCCGACCACGAGCGCGACCGCACCGAGCAGGTAGGCGAACGGCAGGCCGATGCCGAAGCCGAGGCTGACCTGCCAGGCGGCCACGCACCAGCCGGCGACCGCCCAGCCGGGCCGGGTGCGGTCGCGCGCGAACCCCCGGGTGAACGAGAACCCGTGGCCCCGGGCGAGCATGGCGAGGGCCAGGACCATCCCGCCGTCGGACAGGACGTGCAGGTGTCCGGCCTGCCCCCAGCGCCACGGCGCGTACGCGAAGGCGACGCCCGCCAGCGCCGCCGCGATGCGGCCGGCCCCGAGCTGCCGGACCAGCGCGTACGGCCCGAGGAACGCCAGCGCGTGCAGCAGCACGAAGATGACGTTGTACCGCACCAGCGCCGCCGCCGGCCCGTTGCCGATCAGGCCGGCCGGGAAGTACCCGAACAGCGTGTCGGAGAAGACGTAGCTGTACTTGTCGGGGTAGAACGCGTTGCCGTTCCACAGGTTGAGCGGGTCGGTGAGCAGCGCGTGCCCGGACCACGCCATCTGCCAGGCCTGCAGGGTCGGATCCCAGATGTCCGCCGGGATGGTCGTGCCCGGGTGCAGCACCGAGCGCCAGTGCATCACCATCGCGAGCGCCAGGGCACCGAGGCAGGCCAGGGTCCATTCGTGGCCGAGCACCCGGCAGACCCGGTGGAGTACCGGCGCGAACCGGGCCGGTACCCGCTCCGGCGCCGGCCCGAAGTGCTCCCAGGCGTCGTCGTCGGCAGCCTCGTCCGGCGGCGGCTCCGCCGGACTCTCCGGGGCGGCGGTCGCCTCGGCGGAGGCCGCGTCCGGTGCTCCGGTCGCGGCCTCGTCCACTGCCTGTTCCACGCTCTGTTCCGTCATTGGCCCAGGTGCTCCCGCAGGTAGGTGATGTCCGCGCCCTGTCCTTCGGCCCCGCCCGGCGTCTCGACGACCACGGGCGCGCCGGCCGCCCGGACCACCGCGACGATCAGCTTCGGGTCAATCATGCCGGTGTGGAGGTTCTCGTGGCGGTCCCGGCCGGAGTCGAAGGGGTCCTTCGAGCCGTTGGCGTGCACGAGGTCGATCCGGCCGGTGATGGCCTTCACGCGCTCGACGATGTCGACCAGCTCCTCGCCGCCGGAGTAGGCGTGGCAGGTGTCGAGGCAGAAGCCGACGTCGAACTCGCCGATCGCGTCCCACAGCCGGGCCAGCGCGTCGAACCGGCGCGCGCAGGCGTTGTCGCCACCGGCCGTGTTCTCGATGAGGACCGGGGTGGCCAGCCCACCCGACTTGGCGGCGTAGGCGAAGGTCTTGCGCCAGTTGTCGAATCCGACCGCCAGCTCGTCGACCTTGTTGACGTGTCCACCGTGGACGATCAGGCCCTTCGCGCCGATCGCGTGGGCCGCGTCCGCGTGCGCCGTCAGCAGCTTGCGGCTGGGGATGCGGATGCGGTTGTTGAGGGTGGCGACGTTGACGATGTACGGCGCGTGGATATAGATGTCAATCTCCGCCGAGCGCAGCGCCTCGGCGTCCGGCCGCTCCGGCGGGGTCTTATAGCCCTGCGGGTCGGTGAGGAAGAACTGCACGAGGTCGGCGGCGCGCGCGGTGGCCTCCGCCAACGGGTCGCCCCGGTCGACATGCGCTCCGATTCGCATGCCGCCGAGCCTACGTCCTACCGCCGACAATCCCGCCGGGCGGCCGGGTATCCTGGTCGGGTTCGTCTCCGGTTCCGCCGGGGTACGGACAGACGCCAGACCTCCTGTCACGGACAGACCGTGGCCGCTTAGCCCAGAGGAGGTGAGCAAGTCTTGCGTCATTACGAGATCATGGTGATCCTCGACGCCAGCCTGGAGGAGCGCACGGTCGCTCCGTCCCTGGACACGTACCTGAACGTGATCCGGACCGCGGGTGGCTCGGTGGAGAAGCTCGACGTGTGGGGCCGCCGGCGCCTGGCCTACGAGATCGACAAGAAGGCCGAGGGCATCTACGCCGTCATCGACCTGCAGGCGACCCCGGAAGCGGTGGCCGAGCTGGACCGGCAGCTACGACTCAACGAGTCCGTGCTGCGTACCAAGGTGATCCGGCCGGACGTCCGCTGACGTTCCGCGCCCCCGCGATCTGTCGTACCGGTGTGCGAGCCTGGTGACGACTGGGATCGAAATGAGGAGTTAGGCGATGGCAGGAGAGACCACCATAACGGTCATCGGCAACCTGACCGATGACCCCGAACTGCGCTTCACCCCGTCGGGTGCGGCGGTCGCCAAGTTCCGGGTCGCCTCGACGCCGCGGACCCTGGACCGCGCCTCGGGCGAGTGGAAGGACGGCGAGCCGCTGTTCCTGCAGTGTTCGGTGTGGCGGCAGGCGGCGGAGAACGTCGCCGAGTCGCTGCAGCGCGGCTCTCGCGTGATCGTCTCCGGGCGGCTGCGCCAGCGGTCGTACGAGACGAGGGAAGGCGAGAAGCGCACCGTCATCGAGCTGGAGGTCGACGAGATCGGCCCGTCGCTGCGGTACGCCACGGCGAAGGTGCAGAAGATGTCGCGCAGCTCCGGCGGCGGTGGCGGGTTCGGTTCCTCCGGTGGCGGCCAGGGCGGCGGCGGTGGCGGGTTCGCCGGCGACGATCCCTGGGCGACTGCCACGCCGGCGCCCAGCGGTGGCGGGGGCAACTTCGACGATGAGCCACCCTTCTAAGCAACCGGAGTAGAGAGCAATGCCCAAGGCCGCTGCCCTGCGCAAGCCGAAGAAGAAGGTGAACCCGCTCGACAAGGAGGGGATCACCTACATCGATTACAAGGACACCGCGCTGCTGCGCAAGTTCATCTCCGACCGCGGGAAGATCCGCGCCCGGCGGGTGACCGGGGTCAGTGCCCAGCAGCAGCGCCAGATCGCCCGCGCGGTCAAGAACGCCCGGGAGATGGCGCTCCTGCCGTACACGGCCACGACCCGCTGAGAGGAGGCCGGACATGAAGATCATCCTCACCCAGGAGGTATCCGGCCTCGGTGCGCCCGGTGACGTCGTCGAGGTCAAGGACGGCTACGGGCGCAACTACCTGCTCCCCCAGGGTTTCGCGATCCGGTGGAGCAAGGGCGCGGAAAAGCAGATCACGGTGATCAAGCGGGCCCGGTCGGCCCGCGAGATCCGCGATCTCGGCCACGCCGGCGAGGTCAAGGCCCAGTTGGAGAAGCTCAACGTCCGGCTGTCCGCGCGCGCGGGCAGCGGCGGCCGGCTGTTCGGTTCGATCACGACCGGCGAGGTCGTCAACGCGGTCAAGTCGGCCGGCGGTCCCGAGCTGGACCGGCGCCGGGTCGAGCTGCCCGGGCACATCAAGGCGGTCGGCGCCTACCAGGTGCAGGTACGCCTGCATCCCGAGGTGACGGCCACGTTCTCGGTGGACGTGGTCGCGGCCAAGTAGCCCGACTGACCAGCCGCCGGAGGCGCCTCGCGTTCACGCGGGGCGCCTCCGCTGGTTCCTACCGGCTTGACTCGAACGCCGATCGGGCGTAGGACAGCGTTCGATCTCGAACGCGGTGACGTTCCTGCTGGGTTACCTGCTGCCGCGCAGGGCGCGGCCGGAAGAGGTCTGATCAGCCGCTGGAGTTGAGGACCGAGTAGAGGACGGTCGCGGTGCCCGCGCCGATGATCGCGGCGGCGAACGCGGTGGTCACCGGGCGCCAGGCGGTGCTGCCGAGCCGGATCAGCCCGGCGATCACCAGAGCGATCCCGAGTGCGATCGCCACCCGGGGGAGGCTGTCGAGCAGCGTGGTCAGGGCCACGCTGCGCGGCGAGGGGCAGGCGCCCCCGGTCGGCCGGGCGCAGGCGGTGCCCGCATACGACGGGAACGTCAGCGTCCACGCCGCGAACAGCGCGTACGGTACCGCGAACCAGGCGGCGGTCCAGCCGAAGGTGGCCAGGAAGTGCCGCCGGTCGTCGACCACCTCGACCGGCCGAGGGCTGTGCCGGGTGACCCGCCAGTCGTACCTGTTGCGGGGAGTCCGGCGCCGTTCGTGCCGGGACGGTTGCGGGGGCACGATCGCCGGTGGCTGCTGCGCCGGTGGCTGCTGCGCCGGTGGCCGCATCGCTGGTGGCTGCGGCGGCGGCCGCCGGATCGCCGGCACCGGCGGCGAGATGGGCGGCCCGACCGGCGGAGAGATCGGCACCGGCGTGCTGAACCGGTCGCGCGGGGAGAGCGCCCGGCGTGGCGGCGGGTCCTCGTGCCAGGGGTCAGGGGCCTGATCGTGCCAGGGCTCGGGAGCGCGGTCGTGCCAGGGCTCGGGAGCGCGGTCGTGCCAAGGGTCGGGCGTGGCGTCGTCGCCGAAGCGCCGCTCCGTCCGCCACACCGTCACGACACGAGGGTACTTCGACCTGGCGCGACACGCCGACACGGGTTTTTCCACCGCACAAGGTGTGGGAAACGTTGCCGCTGTTCAGCGCGGCGGCGACCGACCTTCCCCAGCGATGTCCACAGGGTGTGCACAGCCTTGCACACACGCCCGCCGGGCGTGGTCCACAGGTTGTCCCAAGGGCCGTCCACCGGACCGTTTGTGCGACCACAGGAGGCTTCGTATCGTTCCTGCATTGTCCTCCGGTGGGCGCCGCCGAACCCGCACTGGTGGATCTTGTCATACCCGGTGCGGATCATTGGCGGTCGGAGGACCTTGGGGGTGGGTACCGGTGTCGGTTACCGACGACGCGCGGCCGGTCGAGCCGCGGCTTGCCGAGCCGCGGCCGGTCGAAACGCGCGCCGGTGAGCCGCAGTACGACCGGTCGCCGCCCCAGGACGTCGCCGCGGAGCAGTGCGTGCTCGGCGGGATGCTGCTGTCCAAGGACGCCATCGCCGATGTGCTGGAGATCCTCAAGGCCGGCGATTTCTACCGGCCCCCGCACGCGACGATCTTCGATGCGATCCTCGACCTGTACGGCCGCGGCGAGCCGGCCGACCCGATCACGGTGGCCGCCGCGCTCGCCGACGCCGGGCAGCTCGCCCGGGTAGGCGGTGCGCCGTACCTGCACACGCTGATCGCGAGCGTGCCGACCGCCGCCAATGCCGCCTACTACGCGCGGATCGTGTCCGAGCGGGCCGTGCTGCGCCGGCTCATCGAGGCCGGCACACGGATCGTGCAGCTCGGCTACGGGTCGGCGGCCGGTGCCGGCCGGGACGTCGACGAGCTGGTCGACCTGGCTCAGCAGGCCGTCTACGACGTGAGCGAGCGGCGGGTCAGCGAGGACTTCGCGATCCTGTCCGACCTGTTGCAACCGACACTGGACGAGATCGAGGCGGTCGGGTCGCAGGGCGGCGTGATGACCGGGGTACCGACCGGATTCACCGACCTGGACCGCCTGCTGAACGGGCTGCACCCCGGTCAGTTGATAGTCGTTGCTGGTAGACCCGGCCTGGGCAAGGCGCTTGCCCTCGACACCCCGCTGCCGACCCCGGACGGGTGGACCACGATGGGGGAGGTCACGGTCGGCAGCCAGTTGATCGGCGCCGATGGGCGCCCGACCAGCGTTGTCCACGTCTTCGAGATCATGCACAGCCGTCCCTGCTTCGAGGTCGAGTTCTCGGACGGCACCGTGATCGTCGCGGACGCTGAGCACCTATGGAAGACGACGACGCACGCGAGCCGCCGCCAGCGGGCCGAGACGAAGCCCACCTGCCAGTGGCCGCAGGATGCCCGAGCGGTGGTCACGGCCGTTCGTGAGGCGGCAGCGAGGGCTCCGGACTCCCTGGTGACGACCGCGGTGCACCCGGCAGTTGTCACCACGGCCGAGATAGCTGCTTCCCTGCGGCACCCCGCCGACGGCCGGCTCAATCACGCCGTGGAGAACTGCCAACCGCTGTCCCTGCCACACCGCGAGGACCTGCCGATCCCGCCCTACACGCTGGGCCTGTGGCTCGGCGACGGACACGCCGGGACCGCGCGGTTCACCACGGCCGACACTGAAATCATCGGTCATGTCGAAGCGGATGGTTTTCGCGTCCGCCCGGGCGGGCGGATGGTTTACACCATCCTCCCGCCCGAGTTGCCGCCGATGCCGGATGTGGAATGCGTGGTGTGTGGTACCCGGTTCAAGCCGCGCAGACCGTCCGTGCGCACCTGTGGTCGACGTTGCGGCGGCAGGTCACGCGGCCTCGTTGAATCGGAGACCCGTCACGGGTGTGCAACGTGTGGCAAGGTCATGGACGGGCCTCGTGCCGGCCGGCGGTGCGCGGCCTGCTATGGCCGATACGGGTCTTTCGTCGGCTACCTGCGCGCTGCTGGGACGTTGGACCACAAGCACATCCCCTTGGTCTATCTACGCGCGTCCGAGGCACAGCGGCGGAGTCTGCTCGCCGGGCTCCTCGATGCCGACGGTACTGCGGCGGCCAGCGGCAACGTGCAGCTCACCGTCACCTCCCAACGGCTCGCCGCGGACGCTCGGGAGCTGATCGTCAGCCTGGGCTATCGCTGTTCGATGACCACCAGGGCGGTCAAGGGCCGCACTTCCGCGACGTCCACCGCCTATACTCTGACCTTCACGACTGTCGACGAGGTGTTCCGCCTCGGACGCAAGCGGATCGCCCACCAGGAACGCCGGCGTTCCACCAGCACCGCCCGCACCGGTTCCCGGTTCATCGTCGACGTGCGGCCGGTACCCAGCGTGCCGGTCAGGTGCATCACCGTCGATAACGATGATCATCTGTACCTTGCCGGCCGGTCGATGGTGCCTACCCACAACTCCACGGCAGCGATGGATTTCGCCAGAGCCACCTCAGTCCGGCACAACATGGGCAGCGCCATCTTTTCGCTCGAAATGAGCAAGGTGGAGATCGTCATGCGGCTGCTGGCCGCGGAGGCCCGGGTGCCGCTCCATGTCCTGCGCTCCGGCCAGCTCTCCGACGACGACTGGACCAAGCTGGCCCGGCGGATGGGCGAGATCAGCGAGGCGCCGCTGTTCGTCGACGACACGCCCAACATGAGCCTGATGGAGATCCGGGCCAAGTCCCGGCGGCTCAAGCAGCGCCACGACCTCAAGTTGATCATTGTGGACTACCTGCAACTCATGACCTCGCCGAAGCGGGTGGAGAGCCGGCAGCAGGAGGTCGCCGAGCTGTCCCGGGGCCTCAAACTGCTGGCCAAGGAGGTCGACTGCCCGGTGGTGGCGGTCAGCCAACTCAACCGGGGACCGGAGCAGCGCACCGACAAACGTCCCCAATTATCCGATCTGCGGGAATCCGGCTGCTTGACCGCTGGTACCCGGGTACTGCGAGCGGACACCAACGAGGAGGTGACGCTGGCTGAGCTATTGACCAGCGGAGCCCGGGATGTGCCGGTCTGGGCTCTGGACGAGCGACTCAGGTACAGCGCGCATACGCTCACGCACGTCTTTCCCAGCGGGCGCCGCCAGGTGTTCCGTATGCGGCTCTCCTCCGGGAAGGAGATCGAGGCGACCGCGAACCATCCGTTCCTCACCTACGACGGGTGGCGCCGGCTCGACGGCCTGCCGATCGGGGCGCGGCTCGCGGTTCCCCGCCATGTACCGTCTCCGTTGAACGTCCGCGAGTGGCCGGACGACGAGGTCATCATGCTGGCCCACCTGCTAGGGGATGGCTCGTTCGTACCACACCAGCCCATCCGCTATGCCAGCCGGGATGAGGAGAACCTGACCGCCGTAGCTCTGGCAGCGAAGCAATTCGGCATCACGGCAATACGCGACGAGTATGCGGCGGCACGGGTCACCACCCTTCGGCTTCCGGCTCCGTTCCGACTGGCCCGCGGGCGGCGAAACCCCATCGCCGAATGGCTCGACGGGATGAGGCTGTTCGGCTGCCGTTCGCATGAGAAGTTCATCCCGGGGCCAGTCTTCTCGCTGCCGAAACGCCAGCTCGCGCTGTTCGTCAGGCATCTCTGGGCGACTGACGGCTCGGTGACGCTGACCGCAGGTGGCGGCGGCGGTCGGGTTTACTACGCCTCAACGAGCCGTCGGTTGCTCGATGGCCTGTCCCGGCTGTTGCTCCGGTTCGGCATCTCGTCCCGCATCCGAACCGTGAAGTCGACTCGGTACAGGCCGCAGTTCACGCTTGACATCTCCGGACGCGACGACCAACTGCGCTTCCTCCGGGAGATCGGGGTACATGGTGAGCGCGCCCGTGCCTGCGTACGGCTTCGTCAAGCGCTCGAAGGGTCGGTGAGCAACCCCAACGTCGACACTGTTCCCCGGGAGGTGTGGTCGCGTGTTCGGGAGATTCTTGCCGACCGGGGCATGAGCCACCGTCAGTTCAGCGCGGCGATCGGCACGCAGTTCTGCGGGAGCGTGCTCTGGAAGCACGCACCGAGCCGGCAACGACTCACGCGGGTGGCGGCGGTGCTCGACGCGGCCGATCTGGAGCTGATGGCCACCAACGATGTGTTCTGGGACGAGGTGGTGGCGGTCGAACCCCTTGGCGAACAAGAGGTCTTCGATGCCACCGTGCTCGGCGTCCACAACTTCATCGCCAACGGAATCGCCACGCACAACTCGATCGAGCAGGATGCGGACGTGGTCATCCTGCTCCACCGCGACGACTACTACGACAAGGAGTCACCCCGCGCCGGGGAGGCGGACTTCATCGTCGCCAAGCACCGCAACGGCCCCACCGACACCGTGACCGTCGCCGCCCAGCTCCACCTGTCCCGGTTCGTGGACATGGCCGTCGTCTAG
>JBKPCQ010000247.1:0-7246 GCA_046727455.1 Actinomycetota bacterium
GTACCGGTACCGGCTGCTGATCAACCGCGTCTCCAGCCACCAGCGACCCCTCCGGCGGCTGAGCGTGACGCCCATCAGCAGGAGCCCGGACACCGCCACCCCGGCGACCATGACCGGGCCCCGGCTGACCGTGAGGACGACCCCCAGCAGCACCGCCTCGATCAGCAGGAGCTGGAACACGTGGACCGGTCCGAGGTAGCCCGGCCGGCGCCGGGGGGCGAGGATGGCCACCCCCCGGCGGGCCTGGCCGTTGCTCACCCGGGCGACCGCACGGACCCGCCGCTGCTCGGCGCGGGCGCTGACCCGGCTGGTCGTCATGCCCGCGCCTCCCCCGATGCCTCGACCGTATGCCGGTCCATCATAGGGACCGCGGTTACCGCAGGACGCCCTCCTGTACCCGGAGCAGCTCCAGGTCCGCCGGGTGCGGCAGGCCCTCCCAGTCGCCGGGTACGGTCACCGTGAACGCGCCGGCCAGTGCGCCGGTGTCCAGCCGCTTCGCCGGGCCGCCCCCGTCCAGCAGGGTGCTCAGGTACCCGGCCGCGAACGCGTCCCCGGCGCCCACCGGATCCACCTCGGTCACCGGGTACGGGGGTACCTCCAGCACCTCGCCGTCGACGACCGCGACGGCACCGAGAGCCCCCCGCTTGATCACCACCTGGCGCGGCCCGAGCGCGGCCAGGGCGCGGCCCAGCCCGGCCGGATCGGCGGCGTCGACCACCAGGCGCGCCTCGGGCTCGGTGGCGAACACGATGTCGGCGGCCGCGACCAGCCCGGCGAGGACCGGACCGGCCTGCGCGGGCGACCAGAGCTTGCTGCGGTAGTTGAGGTCGAGGCAGACCAGTACCCCGGCCTCGCGGGCCAGCCCGGCGGCGTACCCGACGGCGTCGCGCGCGGTCTCCGACAGCGCGGGCGTGATCCCGGTCAGGTGCAGTACCCGGGCCGAGCCGACCAGCTCCGGATCGACGTCCGAGCGGTCCAGCCGGGAGCCGGCGCTGCCCTTGCGGTAGTACAGGACCTGGGTGACCGTGCCGGTCCGCCGGTACTTGACCATCAGCCCGGTCGGCGCCCCGGGATCCACCCGGACCCGCGCCTCGACGCCCTCGGCCGCGAGCATCCGCCGGACCAGGACGCCGAACTCGTCGTCGCCGACCCGGCCGATCCAGGCGCAGCGGTGCCCGAGGCGGGCCACCCCGACCGCCAGATTGCTCTCCGCGCCGCCGCAGGACAGCCGCAGGGTGGTGGCGTGCCGCAGCAGCCCGATCTCCGGCGCCGCGACCAACGCCATGGTCTCGCCCAGCGTCACGACGTCAGCCACGGCTTCCTCCCGCCCCACCGGGCACGGCCGGCGGCGCGGCGCCCGGCCGCACCGCGTCTCGTGCCGCCGCTACCAACGACGCGGCCCGCGCGGACAAGGCAGACAAAGATCCGCCCTCCAGCGCGTCGCCGGTCAGCGAACCGCCCACGCCCACCGCCACCGCACCCGCCGCGAACCAGTCCGCCGCGTTCTCGGCGCTCACCCCGCCGGTCGGCACGATCGGCACGTCCGGCAACGGCTCCCGGAGGTCGCGCAGGTACCGCGGCCCGCCCAGCCGCGCCGGGAAGAGCTTGACCGCCGCCGCCCCGGATGCCCACGCCGTCACGATCTCGGTCGGGGTCAGCGCGCCGGGCAGATAGGCCACGCCACGCGAGCGGGCGCGCACCGCGAGGCCGGGGTCGGTGTGCGGCGACACCAGGTACGCCGCCCCGGCATCCACCGCCGCGTCCACGTCGGCCAGGCTCCGCACCGTGCCCGCGCCGACCGCCACCTCCGGCCCCAGCCGGGCGACCGCGCGCCCGATCGCCGCCAGCGCCTCCGGCGTGGTCAGCGTGATCTCCAGGCTCCGGATCCCGGCCTCGACCAGCACGTCCAGCACCGCATCGAGGTGCGCGGCGCGCCGCCCGCGCAGGATCGCCACCACACCGCCGCCAAGCGGATCAGCCACCGGTACCTCCCGTCACGGCCCGCCCCGGGCGGGCCCCCGTCAGCGCGCCACCGGCCAGCACCGGTACCCCGCCCACCAGCACGTCGTCGATGCCCACGGCAAGCTCCCGGGGCGCCTCGTAGGTCGCGCGGTCGCCGACCGCAGCCGGATCCAGCACCACCAGGTCCGCCACGCAACCCGGCCGGATCACGCCCCGTCCGGCCAGCCCGAACCGCTCCGCCGGCCGTGCCGCCAGGTGCCGCACCGCGACCGGCCAGCTCCAGTCGCCCAGCTCCCGCACGTGCCGGCCGAGCAGCCGCGCGAACGCCCCGTACGCCCGCGGATGCGGGTGCCCGCCCCGGTAGATCGCGTCCGAGCCGCCGGTGTGGCGGTCGTCGCGCAGCAGCGCCCGTACGGACTCGTCGGTGGTCGGCGGCCGCCGCTCGAACACGCACCCCACCTGGAGGTCGTCGGCCAGCAGAAGCTCGATCGCGAAGTCGGCCGGGTCCAGCCCGGCCTTGGCCGCCGCGTCGGGCAGCCACAGCCCTTCCGTCCACGCCCAGTCCGGATGGGACACGCACGCCAGCCTGATCCGCGGCCACAGGTCGTCGCTCCAGCCCGCCCGCAGGCGGGCGCGCACCGCCGGGTCGCGCAGCGCGGCCGCGGTCGCCGCCAGGTCCGCGGTGGGCAGCCACTCGGGCAGCGCCACCATGCCGAGGATGGAGGACGCCCGCTGGTACGGGTAGCTGTCGAAGGTCACATCCGGCGCCGCGTCGAGCAGGGCGGTCAGGTCCGCCGCCGGGCCGTGGTAATGCGACACATGAAGCGGTACCCGGGCCAGCCGCGCGATCTGCGTCGCCTCGCCCATCCCCACCCCCGCCCGGACCCCGTACCCGCGCATGTGCGTCACGTACGGCCGCCGCCCGAGCGGGGCGCACAGATACGCCAGCTCGGCCGCGTCCGCGTACCTGCCCGGCGCGTACTCCAGCCCGCTGGACAGCCCTACCGCCCCGTCCGCCAGCCCCTCCTCGACGAGCGCCCGCATCGCCGCCAGCTCGCCCGGCTCGGCCGGCCGCCGGGCCGCCCCCAGCACCTCGTAGCGCACCGTCCCGTGCGGGACGAGGTACGCCGCGTTGACCGGCGTCGCCCGGTCGTACCCGGCCAGCAGGTCACCGACCCGCCCCCCGTCGAACCCCGGGTGCGTCCCCAGGATCGCCGCGAAGTACCGGCTCACGTACCCGACCGTGGCCCGTGACGCGGGGGCGAAGGACAGCCCGTCCTGTCCGAGGACGACCGTGGTGATCCCCTGCCGGAGCAGCGCGAGCTGCACGGCCGGCTCGAACAGCACGGTCTCCGCGTGCGCGTGCGTGTCGACGAACCCCGGCGTCACGTACCGGCCCGTCGCGTCGATCTCCTCGCCGGCCTCGGCAGCCCCCAGCTCACCGACCGCCTCGACCCGCCCGTCCCGCACGCCGACGTCGGCGCGTACCGGCGCGGTACCAGTGCCGTCGAGCACCTCGCCGCCACGGATCAGGAGGTCGAACACCGGTTGAGGCTAATCGGAGCGGGCCGGGCCGCGCCACGGCTGCGTTGCGCTGGGCAGAACCGCGCTGGGCAGAACCGCGCTGGGCAGAACCGCGCTGGGCAGAACCGCGCTGGGCAGAACCGCGCTGGGCAGAATCCGCAGCCGGTCGCGAAGCGCGGTGAGCTCCTCGGCGGTCATGCCGTGCCGGGCCAGGTACTCCGGCACCCCGCCGTACCGGTCCGCCACGTACGCCAGCAGCCCGAGCATCGTCTCGGCCTGGCAGCCGTCCTGGTCCGACCGGGCCGCGTAGTCGGCCGCGACCTCGCCCGGGGCCACACCCGCGACGGTCAGCGCGAGCGCGACCAGGATGCCCGTCCGGTCCTTGCCGGCGCTGCAGTGCACGACGACGGCGCCCGGCGGCGCTTCGACCAGCGCCCGGAGCCCCGCGATGATGTTGCCCGCGTTGCGCCCGACGCTGCCGCAGTAGGTCGCGAGCGTGGTCGCCTCGGCTTCCGCGTCGCGTAGCCGTTCCGCGTCCTCGTCGATGAACGGCAGCCAGCGGTACGCCGGGTCGGTCGCGAACGGCCCCGGCAGCTCGGTGGTCTCGGCCGTGCCGCGCAGGTCGATGATGCGGCGGACCCCGGCCGCCCGCACCGCCGAGACGCCGTCGGCCGTGAGGCGGGCAAGGTCGTCCGCGCGGATCAGCGCGCCGTGCCGGATGCGCGTGCCGTCCGTCGTCGGCAGCCCACCCACGTCGCGCGCGTTGCGGCAGTCCGGCCAGTCCACCTGACCGACCTTACCTGTCGACGACCGCGGGATGGCGCGGGTCGTCGACCCGTACCACCACGTCGGCGAGGTACTCGGGCATGACCTCCTCGGCGTACCGCTCGTACGCCGGCAGGGTCCACCGGTCGGCTTCGGCGACCCGGCGGGCCAGCGCGGCCGTTGACTGTGCACAGTGGACGGTGAGGTCGAGGTCCAGCCCGGTACCGAGCAGGAGCGCACCCGAGAGCAGCAGCACCCCGCCCGGCGGGACGGTCAGGTAGGCCGCCCGGGTGGACCGGTCGGTCGCCGGGTTCCAGAACGTGGTCAGCACCCGGCCGGTACCCCCCGGAGCCAGCGGCCCGAGTACCTCCCGGGACAGCGCGGCGAAGTCGTACCAGCGCTCGTAGTACGCGTCGGGGTTCCGCCGGCCCAGCTCCAGGCGGATCGACGCGGGTCGCAGAAAGTCCCGCGTGTCCACCCGCACGGCGGGCCGCCCGAGGACGCGCAGCGGCGCGACGAGCGCGTCGGCCAGCCGGTCCGGCTCGGCGCTGGGTGCACCGTCGACACCGACCCGCAGCCACGGATGCGCCCGTCCCTCGGCGATCCGCGCGACCAGCTCGCCGACCAGCTTCTCGAAAGAGACGGGGCGCGCCTTCACATCGTCAGGACGCGCTTGCCGCGCCCGCGCCGTACGGCGGCCCGTAGTCGTCCGCCAGGTCGAAGTGGGTGACGCCGAGGTCGAACGGGCGGCGGCGGATCTCGGCGCGGTAGGTCACGCCGCCGAGCCTAGTGCGACGCGCGGCGGGCGCCGGCCGGAGCCGGCGCCCGCTGGCGGTGCTCAGGTCAGGAGACGTTGAGCGCGGTGTCGTCGACCACGAAGGAGGTCTGGAGCGAGACGTCCTCGGTACCGGTGAACTTGATGGTGACGGTCTGCCCGGCGAAGCCGGACACGTTGAACGACTTCTGGCTGTACCCGCTGGCCTTGTTGAGGTTCGAGTACGTCGCCAGGGTGGTGCCGCCGATGGTGACGGTCAGCTTGTCGTACGCGATCGAGCCGGTGGTCTCGGCCGTGTCGATGTGCAGCCAGAACGAGAAGGTGTACGTCGTACAGCCGGCCGGCACCATCACCGACTGGGACGCCGTGTCGGTGTGCGTGGTGCCGTACCCGTCCAACCAGGCGTCCCAGGTACCCGAGTGGGGCGGCTCACTCGTGCCCCACTGGCCGATCACGTTGGCCGTCGTCGACCAGATCGTGTTGCCGGACTCGAAGCCGGGGTTGCCGAGCTTCTGGCCGGGGCTGGGGCAGCCGCCACCGCCGCTGATCGTCCACGTGAACGAGGCGCGGCCGGACGCGTTGGTGGAGTCCTTCGCGGTCACCGTCACGCTGAACGTGCCCGCCGTGGTGGGCGTACCGGAGATCAGGCCGGTCCCGGAGTTGATCGACAGACCGCCGGGCAGGCCGGTGGCCGAGTACGTCAACGTCTCGGTCGCCGAGGAGTCCGTCGCGTGGATCTGCAGACTGGTCGCCGTGCCGGCGGTACCGGTCTGGTTGCCCGGGTTGGTGACCGTGACGGTGTTGCCGCCGCCACCGCCGACGATCGGGTGCGAGATCAGGCAGCCGCCGGTGGTGTTGTTGGCGTCGTTGGCCCACGTGCCCTGCATCGCGAAGTTACCGGTGGCGAAGCCGACGTTCCCGGCGCCGCCGGTCTGGCCGGGCCGGATCCACGCGCACTTGTCCGCGTTCTCCTCGCCGCCGCTGTCCAGCCACCCGCCCGGCGGGTTCTGGTCGGTGATGACCTCGGAGTACTCGTGCCCGTCGACGATCGTCACGCCGTCGAGGGTGCCGGCGCTGCCGCTGTTGACGAAGTTCCCTCCGCAGCTCGCCCCCGCGTCAGGGACGTACGGCATGTTGTGGAAGGCGATGTCGCCGACGGTCGAGGTGACCGCGCCACCGGTCAGGGTGGTGTCGCCGTTCCAGTCGTGCCAGGCGCAGAACCCGCCGCCCGGAGTGTTGAACCCGTCGGGGTGGGTGCCGCTCGGGGAGACGACGACGTACTGCGCGCTGCGGTTGGAGTCCGCGGTGGTGTTCCCGAAGTGGGTGGCCGCGGCGACCGCGACGGTACCGATCTGGTGCCCGTTGGCCTGGCTCGGCGCGGCGGACCCGGTGTTCACCCAGACGCCTGCGAACGTGCCGCCGGTCGGGTACGCGATGTGCGGCGCGGAGGCCGGGCAGCTCTGCGCACCCGTCGCGACGCCCTCGCAGTACTGCGTCATCACGCCGGACCACAGCTCGTTGTTGGTGCCGATGCCCCTGTAGAGCTGCTGGAGCCGGGGCGCGACCCCGAGCGAGTCGCCGGAGAACGTGGTGTTGCCGTTGGCGTCGGTGCCGGCGGTGCCCCACTGGGAGCCCCAGAAGATGAGATACACCTTCTCCTTGCCGAGGGTGACCCCGATGCCGTCGACGCCGCCGCCGTACCGCAGGTTGTTCGCGGAGTCGGCCGGGATCGCCGAGTTCGGGTGCGCCAACCGGTACGCCCGCATCTGGGCGTGCGTCTCGCGGGTCGGTACCGCGCCGTGCCGGTACGGGTGCTGGTAGCTGGGCGCGTACGGGTTCGCGGTGCTCGCCTGGGCGCTACCTGCCCAGGCGAGGCCGCCGGCAACAAGAGCGGCGGCGGCCGCGCCGATGAGGCCGATCCGGACGGCCCGGCGCGGAACGATGGTGCGCGTCATGTCGGTCCCTTCTGCAGGTCACGCATGAGGTTACGAGAGGAAGATCGGGGGTGTGCGCCGTACTGTGCGGTAACTAGAGACGCTTCGTCAATAGTTATGGATGTCCGCCACCCAACGGTGGGGTGCCAGCGAGGGTACCCGACGATCTACCGGACCGTGACGGTGACCTGGAAGAACTCGACGACGTCGCACATCGGCCCCGGCTTGGGGCCTTTGCAGGGCACGAGCTGCGCGGTGACCCGGGTCTGCCCGGCCGACACGGCGG
>JBKPCQ010000248.1:0-6518 GCA_046727455.1 Actinomycetota bacterium
GCCCGCGCCGTCGCCGGTGTTCGGCTCGGCGCCCCGGGCACCACGGTGATCCAGCCGGCACAGCGCGGCGAGGCCCTCGACCACCACGTCATGGGACCGGCGACCATCGATGTCCGCGACGAAGGCGACGCCACAGGCGTCATGCTCGTACGCCGGGTCGTACAGTCCCTGCGGGTACGTCTGCGCCATCGGGCCTCCTGGACGTCATCTTGTCGGGTACCGGCGGGACGACGTCGGCCCAGCGAAGCCTCTTGAGTCTACGGGAAACCGCACGCACCGCCGAGCGACGATGCGCAGATATCGAGATCTTGGACTTTTGCACACCATGAGGGGTGCCGGCGTCCAGGATCTCAGGCGGGTGGCCGCCACTGGCGCGCCACGGCGCTGGCCCGGCCGAGCAGGCGCGGGGTCAGGCCGAGCGCGGCGTTACGGGCGCGGACGACCAGGTTCCCGTTCGCGGCGTACACCGCGCCGACGCGGCGGGACTGCCGGATGATGCGCGCCACACGGGGGCGGCGCTGGACGCTGTACTCCTCCAGCGCTTGGCCCAACGACCGGCCGGGGATCGCGTCGAGCAGCAGCGCCCGCAGCGTGGCGGCGTCCTCCAGGGCCAGGCACGCGCCCTGGCCGAGGTGGTGGCTCATGGCGTGCGCGGCGTCCCCGACCAGCACGAACCCGCCCGGTCCGGCGGGGAACGCGAACGAGCGCGGGATCGGCCGCAGCTCGGCCGTGGCGTGCTGGATCAGGTCGTCGGCCTCGGTGGCGGCCAGGATGTCGCCGATCGGCGGGTGCCAGTCGGCGAACCAGCGGCGCAGCAGAGCGAGCTGAGTGGCCGGCGGCTCGGGCCGGCACGCGCCGGGAACGGTCGCGGCCCAGTAGATGCCGCCGCGGCTCGACGCGCCCGCCGAGCCCCGCTCGCCGAGCAGGGCGTACCGGAAGCGGTGCCCGTGACCCAGCGTCTCCCCGCCGGTACCGACGTCGCTGGGCAGCTTCGGAGCCCGGTACCACGGGATGACCGCGCGCCAGGCGGCGCAGCCGGCGGCGACCGCGGTGCTCTCCGGCGCGATCCGGCGGCGTACCGCGCTGTCCACCCCGTCGGCGGCAACCACCAGGTCGGCCTCCCAGGTGTTCCGACCGTCGCCAACGGCCGGCAGTCCGCCCGGCGCCGCCCGGACGGTCCGCACCGCCACGCCGGTGCGGATGTCGATCGTGTCCCCGAGCCCCGCGACGAGCGTGTCGTGCAGGTCCTCCCGGTGCACCACCACGGAGGCGCTCTCCTCGTCCGGCGGGTCGTCGGGCTGGACCAGCCACTGGCCGTTGGGCCGGCGGATGCCGCGCGACGGCGCCGGACTCGCGATGGCGCCCAGACCGTCGCCCAGGCCGAGGGCGCGCAGCGCGCGTACCCCGTTGGGCCACACCATCAGGGCGGCGGAGTCCCCGCGCAACCGGTCGGTGCGCTCCAGCAGGGTGACCTGCCAGCCGGTGCGGGTCAGCGCGCCCGCGACGGCCAGCCCGCCGATTCCGGCTCCGACCACCACCGCCGAGCGCATCCGACTCCCCTACCTTCCCGCCGCCCCGGGGGCGACCCGGCTACCGCTCCACCGCCGTGTCGGGCGACCCCGCCGAGGCCGGCGCGTCCGGCGGGTCCGTACCGCCGTGCTGGGTCGGCTCGTCGGCTCCGTCGTCCGCCCCGACATCATCCGGCGCGGTACCGCCCGAAGTCGAGACCTCCCGGTTCGCCAAAATCCGCGCGGCCTCCTCGGCCGGCACGGCCCGGTACCTGTCCTCGCCCTCGGCGGGCACCAGCCAGAGCTGCGGACCGCGGACCCGCAGGAAGTAGATCAGCGCACCGATGAAGACCACGATCGAGGTCCAGCTGTTCAGCCGCATGCCGAGGAAGTGGTTGGCCTTGTCCTCGCGCAGCGCCTCGATCCAGAACCGCCCGACCGTGTAGGCCATCACGTACACCGCGAACGCCCGGCCCCGGCCGAACTTGTACCGGCGGTCGAGCTGCCAGACGAACACCGCCACGCCCAGGCACCACAGCGCTTCGTAGAGGAACGTCGGGTGGTACAGGCCCGGCAGCGAGATCGGCTGCCCGTCCAGGCTGTCCGCCCGGCCGTTGGTCATCTTGTGCACCGTCATGCCCCAGGGCAGGCTGGTCTGCCGGCCGTACAGCTCGTTGTTGAACCAGTTGCCGAAGCGCCCGATCGCCTGGGCGACGGGCAGTCCAGGGGCCAGCGCGTCGGCCACGAAGGACAGCGGGATGCCGATCTGCCGGCAGGCGATCCATGCGCCGAGCGCGCCGCCGGCCACTCCGCCCCAGATGCCGAGGCCGCCGTGCCAGATCTGCGCCCACTCCCAGGCGCTGTGGCCGCCACCGAAGTACTCCTCCGGGGAGGTGGCCAGGCTGTAGGCGCGGGCGCCGAGGATGCCGAGGGGTACCGCCCAGATCGCCACGTCCAGCACGAGGTACGGCGGGGCGCCCCGGGCGCGCATCCGGCGCTCGGTGATGTAGCACGCGGCCACGATGCCCAGCACGATGCACAGGGCGTAGGCGCGGATCGGGATCGGGCCGAGGTTCCAGGCCGACACGGTGGGGCTCGGAATCGATGCGAGACTCACGCCAGCTCCTCGCTTCGCTCGGACCTGTCGCGAGGCTCCAAGACACTGAGCCCAATGGTTCGTTCGCTGCGCTCACTCACGGGTGCACAGGCTACCGCTGTCCGACACGCGGGTCCTCCCCTGGTCACGGCGACCGCCCGGTTCTAGGCTTTTCGTCCATGAAGCTGCTCACCACCGCGGTCGCGGCGGTCATCGAGGACCCCGCCGGCCGCGTTCTTCTCTGCCAGCAGAGCGCGGGTCACCGGCTCTGGACCCTGCCCGGCGGAAAGATCCTGCTCGGCGAGAGCCCGATCCACGCCGCCGTCCGCGATATCCGCATCGAGACAGGTACCGACATCCAGATCATCGATCTCGTCGGGCTGTACCAGCTCACCGGTGACGGCTGCGGTGACGACCTGCCCGACCTGCTCGTACACGTCTTCCGGGGACGCCTGGACGGCGAGGCGACCCTCAACGATCCGGGGCACATCCGCCGGCTCTGCTGGTACGAGCCGGACAGCCTCCCCCAACCCATGACGGCGACCGCCCGCACCGCCCTGCGCGACGCGATCGTCGGGCGCTCCGGGGTCCTCCGCAAGGTGCTCCGCGACACGGAACCCGAGGTCCCGGAAGCGGTAGCCGCGTAGCTTGTCGGAGCGGCTTGCAGGCAAGCGCTCGTCAGCCGCGTAGCTTGTCGGAGCGGCTTGCAGGCAAGCGCTCGTCAGCCGCGTCAGCGGCTTAGCCGCGCCGGGGGTTCCGGACTCCGGCAGCCAGCTCGGCGCTCAACTCCCGCAACGCGGCCAGCCCCGACGCCTCGTCCGGCGCGTCCAGCAGGCAGCGGATCAGCGCGCTGCCCACGATCACCCCGTCCGCGTACCCGGCGACCGCCGCCGCCTGGATGCTGTCGCGTACCCCGAGCCCGACGCCGATCGGCAGCTCCGTCACCTGGCGCAGCCGGGCCACCAGCCGGGGCGCCGAGCTGGACACCTGCTCGCGGGTGCCGGTGACGCCCATGATGCTGGCCGCGTACACGAAGCCGCGCGAGGACCGGGCGGCCAGGGCCAGCCGCTCGTCGGTCGAGGACGGCGCGGCCAGGAACACCCGGTCCAGCCCGTACCGGTCGGCCGCCGCGAGCCACTCCTGCGCCTCGTCGGGGATGAGGTCGGGCGTGACGAGCCCGGCTCCGCCGGCCGCCGCGAGGTCGCGGGCGAACCGGTCGACGCCGTACACCTCGATCGGGTTCCAGTAGGTCATCAGGATCACCGGCGCGCCGGCCTGCGCGACGGCTTCGACGCAGTGCAGCACGTCCCGGGTGCGTACCCCGCCGGCCAGCGCGATCTCGCTGGCCCGCTGGATCACCGGCCCGTCCATGACCGGGTCGGAGTACGGGAACTCGACCTCCACGATGTCGACCCCGGACGCCACCATCGCCCGCATCGCGGCGGCACTGCCAGGAACCGTCGGGAACCCGGCCGGCATACAGCCGATCAGCACCCCGCGCCCGTCGACCTTCGCCTTCTCGAACATGGGCGCGACGCTCACCGGCGGTCCCCCAATATCCCGAAGAACTTCCCGGCGGTCTCCACGTCCTTGTCGCCGCGGCCGGACAGGTTGATCAGGATGAGCGGGTCCGGGCCCAGCTCCGGGGCGATCCGCAGGGCACCGGCCAGGGCATGCGCGCTCTCGATGGCCGGGATGATCCCCTCGGTGCGGCACAGTCGCTGGAACGCGGCCATCGCCTCGGCGTCGGTCACCGGCTGGTACACCGCCCGCCCGGCGTCGGCGAGCCAGGCGTGCTCGGGGCCCACCCCGGGGTAGTCCAGGCCGGCCGAGATCGAGTGCGACTCCCGGGTCTGCCCGTCCTCGTCCTGGAGCAGGTAGGTGCGCGCGCCGTGCAGCACGCCGACCCCGCCGCCGGTGATGCTCGCCGCGTGCCGGCCGGTGTCCATGCCCTCGCCGCCGGCCTCGAACCCGTACAGCCGGACCGCCTCGTCGGGGATGAACGCGTGGAAGATGCCGATCGCGTTGGAGCCACCGCCGACGCAGGCGCAGACCGCGTCGGGCAGGCGGCCGGTCAGTGCCAGGCACTGGGCCCGGGCCTCCACGCCGATGCCGCGGGCGAAGTCACGCACCATCGCGGGGAAGGGGTGCGGTCCGGCGGAGGTACCGATCATGTAGTGGGTGGTCTCGACGTTGGTGACCCAGTCACGCAGCGCCTCGTTCATGGCGTCCTTGAGCGTGCGGGAGCCGCTGCCCACCGGGATCACCCGCGCGCCCAGCATCTGCATCCGGGCCACGTTGAGCGACTGGCGGCGGGTGTCCTCCTCGCCCATGTACACCACGCAGTCCAGCCCGAACAGAGCGCACGCGGTGGCGGCGGCGACCCCGTGCTGCCCGGCGCCGGTCTCCGCGATCACCCGCTTCTTCCCCATGCGTACCGTCAGCAGCGCCTGGCCCAGCACGTTGCGTACCTTGTGGGCGCCGGTGTGGTTGAGGTCCTCGCGCTTGAGCAGGATCCGCGCGCCGGCCGACTCCGACAGGCGCGCGGCGTCGTAGAGCATGCTCGGGACACCCGCGTAGTCGCGGAGCAGCCGCTCGAACTCGGCCTGGAACGCCTCGTCGGCCTGGGCGTGCCGGTACGCGGCGTCCAGCTCGTCCAGGGCCGGTACCAGTGCCTCCGGCATGAACCGGCCGCCGTACCGTCCGAAGTGCCCGGCGAGATCCGGCAGCAGTCCCGCGGCGGTCAGCTCGCCGGTCACCGGGCCGGCCTCGGCGTCGCCGGATGCGAGCCGGCCGTGACCAGCTCCGCGACCGCGTCGCGTGGACTCTTCTGGGTCACCAGCCCCTCCCCCACCAGTACCGCGTCGGCGCCCGCCGAGGCGTACCGGATGAGGTCGTGCGGCCCCCGCACCCCGGACTCGGCGATCTTCACCACCATGTTCGGCAGCCCCGGCGCGATGCGCTCGAACACCGAACGGTCGACCTCCAGGGTACGCAGGTCGCGCGCGTTGACCCCGATGATCCGCGCGCCGGCGGCCAGCGCCCGGTCGGCCTCGTCCTCGGTGTGCACCTCCACCAGCGCGCTCATGCCGAGTGACTCGACCCGCTCCAGCAGCCCGACCAGCGCGTTCTGCTCCAGCGCGGCCACGATGAGCAGGACCAGGTCGGCGCCGTGCGCCCGCGCCTCGTGCACCTGGTAGCTGGCGATCACGAAGTCCTTGCGCAGCAGCGGCACGTCCACCGCCGCCCGTACCGCGTCGAAGTCGGCCAGGCTCCCGCCGAACCAGCGCGACTCGGTCAGGACGGAGATGCACCGGGCGCCGCCGGCCGCGTACTCGCCGGCCAGCTCGGCCGGGTCGGGGATGTCGGCGAGCTGGCCCTTCGACGGGGAGGCGCGCTTGACCTCGGCGATGACGCCGACGCCGGGCTTGCGCAGCAGGGTGTACGCGTCCATCGGCGGTGGCGCGGCGGCCGCCAGATCGCGGATCTCGTCCAGGGATACCTGCCGCTGCCGGGCCGCGACATCCTCCCGTACGCCGGCCAGGATCTCGTCGAGCACGCTCTGGCCGCCGCCCGCGGGTGACATCGGACTCCCCTCTCCGGGTGTCATGCGCCGATGCTAGGCGGGCCGTCCAGCCGCGGGACCCCGGGGGTACGGCCAACGGCAGGTGGGCGGGTGGGGCATAATCAGTCGCCGCGCCGCGTCGGGTCCTCCCCCCGGTCCAGCGCGTCCCACATCGCGACGTCCGAGCTGGACGGGCCGCCGCGCTCCACGTACTCGACCGGTTCGGCCGCCGGTCGCTCGTACCGGCTGCCCAGCGTCGGCCACGACGGGCCGCGCAGCAGGGCGCGCAGGCCGGCATGCCCGACCAGCAGGCCCCCGAGCGCGCACAGCCTGTCTCTTATACACATCT
>JBKPCQ010000249.1:0-5185 GCA_046727455.1 Actinomycetota bacterium
GTATAAGAGACAGGGCCTACCCGGCGCCTCCCGCTCGGTACCGTCGCCGGTGCCCGTTCAGGCGACAAGGGTGGCGACGCCAACCTCGGCGTCTGGGCGCGCGACGAGCGCGGGTACGCCTGGCTGCGCGGGTACCTGACCGTGGACGAGCTGCGCAAGCTGCTGCCGGAGACGGCGGACCTGGACGTCGACCGGTACGAGCTGCCGAACCTGCGGGCGCTGAACTTCGTGCTCCACGGGCTGCTCGGTGCCGGCGTCGCCGCGTCGACCCGGTTCGACCCGCAGGCCAAGGCGCTGGGCGAGTGGCTGCGCTCGCGCCGGGTCGAGGTACCGGTCGAGGTGCTGCCATGACGGTCCTGACGTCCGCGGTGGACCCGGCGGCACCGTCCTTCGTGGACAATGCCGACGCGATGCGGCAGCGGCTCGCCGAGCTGGACGAGGCGCTGGCCGCCGCGCTGGCCGGCGGCGGGGAGCGGTACGCGCAGCGGCACCACGCCCGCGGAAAGCTGCTCCCCCGCGAGCGGATCGAGCTGCTGCTCGACCGGGACGCCCCGTTCCTGGAGCTGTGCCCGGTCGCGGCCTGGGGCACCGACTACCCGACCGGGGCCGGCGTCGTCGGCGGCATCGGCGTCGTGGCGGGCGTCGAGTGCGTCGTCATCGCCAACGACCCCACGGTGCGCGGCGGCGCGGTCAACCCGTACAGCCTGCGCAAGACCCAGCGCCTCGGCCAGATCGCCGCCGAGAACCGCCTGCCGCTCGTCAACCTCGTCGAGTCCGGCGGCGCCGACCTGCCGGCCCAGTCGGAGATCTTCATCCCGGGCGGCCGGGTCTTCCGCGACCTGACCGTCGCCAGTGCCGCGCGGCTGCCCACGATCGCGGTCGTGTTCGGCAACGCCACGGCAGGCGGGGCGTACGTCCCCGGGATGTCCGACTACACCGTCTTCGTGGAAGGCCGCGCCAAGGTGTTCCTCGCCGGGCCGCCGCTGGTGCGGATGGCGACCGGCGAGGAGACCGACGACGAGTCCCTGGGCGGCGCGGCGATGCACGCCACCACGTCCGGCCTCGCCGACTTCCTGGCCCGCGACGAGCGCGACGCGATCCGCCTCGCGCGCCTGGTGGTCCGGCGGCTGAACTGGCGCAAGGCCGGCGCTTCCCCCCGCACGACGGTGGCCGCGCCGCGCTACGACGCCGCCGAGCTGATCGGCATCCCGAGCGCCGACCCACGGGTACCGTACGACCCGCGCGAGATCCTGGCCCGGATCCTGGACGGCTCGGACTTCGACGAGTTCAAGCCGCGGTACGGCGCCGCGCTCGTGACCGGCTGGGGCGAGCTGCACGGGTACCCGGTCGGCGTGCTCGCCAACGCGCAGGGCGTGCTGTTCTCCGCCGAGGCGCAGAAGGCGGCGCAGTTCATCCAGCTCGCCAACGCCTCGGACATCCCGTTGCTGTTCCTGCAGAACACCACCGGCTACATGGTCGGGTCGGCGTACGAGCAGGCCGGCATCATCAAGCACGGCGCGCTGATGATCAACGCGGTGGCCAACTCCCGGGTACCGCACCTGACCCTCAACATCGGCGCCTCCTACGGGGCGGGCAACTACGGCATGTGCGGGCGGGCGTTCGACCCGCGCTTCCTGTTCGCCTGGCCGAACGCGCGCTCGGCCGTGATGGGCGGCCGGGAGCTGGCCGGCACTCTGGAGATCGTGGCGCGGCAGGCGGCCGCCGCGCGCGGCCAGCCGTTCGACGAGGAGGCCGCGGCGGGGGTACGCGCGATGGTGGAGCGGCAGATCGACACCGAGTCAACGGCGCTGTTCCTGTCCGCCCGGCTCTACGACGACGGCGTGATCGACCCCCGGGACACCCGTACCGTCCTGGGCATCGCGCTGTCGGCCGTCCACAGTGGACCGGTGCGGGGCGCCGACCGCTTCGGCGTCTTCCGGATGTGAGGTGGCGATGATCCGTCGACTGCTCGTCGCCAACCGGGGCGAGATCGCCCGGCGGGTGTTCGCCACCTGCCGCGCCCTCGGCATCGAGACCGTGGCCGTGTACGCGGACCCGGATGCCGGCGCGCCGCACGCCCGCGAGGCGGACCGGGCGGTACGCCTGCCGGGCGCCGCGCCCGCCGAAACGTACCTGCGCGGCGACCTCGTCATCGCGGCCGCGCTGCGGGCCGGGGCCGACGCGGTGCATCCGGGGTACGGCTTCCTGTCGGAGAACGCCGCGTTCGCCGCCGCCGTGTCCGACGCCGGGCTCACCTGGGTCGGGCCGCCGCCGAAGGCGATCGCCGCGATGGGCGCCAAGGTCTCCGCCAAGCAGGCGGTGGCCGATGCCGGGGTGCCGGTACTGTCCACAATGGACGCCGACGCGGTGGACCGGTTCCCAGTTCTGGTCAAGGCCTCCGCGGGGGGCGGCGGGCGGGGCATGCGGGTGGTCCGCGACCGGGCCGGACTGCCCGACGCCGTCGCCGCCGCCAGCCGGGAGGCCGCGGCGGCCTTCGGCGACGGTACCGTCTTCTGCGAGCCGTACCTCGACCGCGCCCGGCACGTCGAGGTGCAGGTCGTCGCCGACGCGCACGGGACCGTGCTCGCGCTCGGCGAGCGGGAGTGCTCGATCCAGCGCCGGTACCAGAAGCTCGTCGAGGAGGCACCGTCGCCGGCCGTGGACCCGGCGCTGCGCGGTCGCCTGAGCGAGGCGGCCGTCGCCACCGCCCGCGCGGTCGGCTACGTCGGCGCCGGTACCGTCGAGTTCCTGGTCGCCGGCAACGAGTTCTTCTTCCTGGAGATGAACACCCGGCTCCAGGTCGAGCACCCGGTCACCGAGTGCGTGACCGGGCTGGACCTGGTCCGGCTGCAACTGCTCGTCGCCGAGGGCGAGCCGCTACCGATGGCCGAGCCGCCTCCGGCACGCGGCCACGCGATCGAGGCCCGCCTGTACGCCGAGGACCCGGCGCACGGCTGGCTGCCCTCGACCGGGATCCTGCACCGCTTCCACGTGCAAGGGGCGCGGGTCGACGCCGGGGTCGAGGACGGCAGCGAGATCGGACCGCACTACGACGCCCTGCTCGCCAAGGTCATCGCCCACGCGCCGACGCGCCGGGAGGCGGCCCGGGTGCTGGCGCACGCCCTGCTGCGGGCCCGCGTCCACGGCGTCGTCACCAACCGGGACCTGCTCGTACGGGTGCTGCGCGACGAGGACTTCCTGGCCGGCGACACCGACACCGGGTTCCTCGACCGGCACCCCGAGGTGCTCGCGCCGCTGGTGTCCACCGCGGACCAGCACGCCCTCGCCGCCGCGCTCGCGGCGGCCGCCGCCCGCACGGGCCGGTTCCCGTCCGGCTGGCGCAACGTACCGGCCCTGCCCCAGGTCGTCGAGTATGCGGGTGGAATCCGGGTCGAGTACCGCGCGGACCGGCACGAGGCGTCGCCCGACCACGCGGTACTCGACGTCGGCGGGGTACGGCAGCGGTACGCGGTACACCGGGTCGGCGACGTGTCCTATGTGGACGGTCCGGACGGCTCGGTGGCACTGACCGAGCTGCCCCGGTTCCCGGCGCCCGAGCCCGAGGAGGGCAGCGGATCCCTCGCCGCGCCGATGCCGGGATCGGTCGGCCGGGTCGCCGTCGTGCCGGGCCAGCGGGTGGCGGCCGGCGACCTGCTGCTGACGCTGGAGGCGATGAAGCTGGAGTACCCGGTCCTCGCCCCGCACGCCGGTACCGTCACCGCCCTACCCGTCGCGCCCGGCCGGCAGGTGGACACCGGCACGATCCTCGCTGTCATCGAGCCCGTCAGAGCACCCGAGGAGTAATTGCCATGGACGTCGACGACACCCCCGAACAGCGGGCCCTGCGCGAGGCGGTGGCGGCGCTCGGCCGCCGGTACGGTGCCGAGTACTTCATCGGCAAGGCCAAGTCCGGCGGCCACACCACCGAGCTGTGGGCCGAGGCCGGCAAGCTCGGGTACCTCGGCGCCAATCTGCCGGCCGAGTACGGCGGCGGCGGACGGGGCCTCACCGAGCTGTCCATCGTCGCCGAGGAGCTGGCCGCCGCCGGCTGCCCGCTGCTGCTCATCGTGGTCTCCCCCGCCATCGCCGGTACCGTCATCGCCCGGCACGGCACGGAGGAGCAGCGCCGCGCCCACCTGCCCGGCATTGCCGACGGCTCCACGAAGGTGGCCTTCGCCATCACCGAACCGGAGGCCGGCTCGAACTTCCACCGTCTCGGCACGGTGGCCCGCCGCGACGGCGCCGACTGGCTGCTGCGCGGTACCAAGTGCTTCATCTCCGGCGTGGACGAGGCCGACCACGTGCTCGTGGTCGCCCGCACCGAGGACGAGGCCACGGGCAAGCTCAAGCCGGCCCTGTTCCTCGTCCCCACCGGCGCACCGGGCCTGTCGAGGTCGCAGATCGAGATGGAGATCGTCGCGCCGGAGAAGCAGTGGCTGCTCTACCTCGACGACGTCCGGGTCCCCAATCGGGCACTGATCGGCGAGAGCACCGAGGCCGGCCTGTCGGCCCTGTTCGCCGGCCTGAACCCCGAGCGCATCACGATCGCCGCGTCGTCGGTCGGCACGGCCCGGTACGCGCTGGACCGGGCGGCGACCTACGCGAGGAGCCGCGCCGTCTGGGGCCGCCCGATCGGTACCCACCAGGGCGTCGCGCACCCGCTGGCGCACGCGCTGATCCAGGTGGAGCTGGCCCGGCTGATGGTCGCCAAGGCGGCCGCGCTCTACGACGCGGGCCGCGACGTGGACGCCGGTACCGCCGCCAACATGGCCAAGTACGCGGCGGCCGACGCCGCGGCACTCGCGGTGGACACCGCGATCCAGGCGATGGGTGGCAACGGGATGGCGACCGAGTACGGCGTGGCGACGCTGCTCGGCGTCACCCGGGTGACACGGATAGCGCCGGTGTCCCGGGAGATGATCCTCAACTACGTCGCCCAGCACGTCCTCGGCCAGGAGCGCTCGTACTGAACCGTTGACCCGGTCCACCGGCCGGCCTAGCCTGGCCGTCGTGCCCTGGCCACGTGGATCGTGGGCCCGGCTCGCCCTGCCGGCGGCCGGCACCGCGCTCGTCCTGATCGCCGCACTGGTCGCCGTCGCGGTCACCCGCCGCACACCGGCCCGGCCCGCCGCCGGCTGGCGGGACCCGGTCGCGGCGGCGCCGGCGGCATCTCCCAGCGGAACCC
>JBKPCQ010000250.1:0-10078 GCA_046727455.1 Actinomycetota bacterium
TATCAATGTCTCGTGGGCTCGGAGATGTGTATAAGAGACAGAGCCGGAACCGCCGCGGGTCACCGAGCCGTACCGGCCCAGCGAACCGCTCCGGGTCAACGAGCCGCCCCGGATGCCCGAACCGCCCCGGCTGGCTCCGGACGTCCCGGCCCCCGGCTCACGCAGCGACTGGCCGATCAACACCAGCGCCGCCAGCTACTCCGACCAGGCGATGGTGTCCGACACCGCGGGATACCCGCTGGTGCGGCCGGGCGAGCCCACACCGCTGCCCGCGCGCAACGGCCGGGTCACCCCGCCCTGGCAGGCGGACGACCTGCCCAGCGAGCCGCCCGCGCTGCGCCTCGTCGAACCGACCCCGGCCGGGGACAGTTACGGCCGCGATTCCCTCGGTGGTACCCCCGCGCTACGGCTGGTCGACTCCGACGCGGGTACCACCGCGCTGGATCGGCCGATGAACCCGACGAGCGACGACAGCGACGACGGCCTGCTGATCTTCGCGCAGGCCCGGTCCGCCTGGTTCATCGGGCACCACGACGAGGACACCGACTCCACCGAGGTCACCTGGAGCAACCCGGCCGACCTCGGCTGGCAGGCCGCCGAGCGGGCCACCTCGCCGATCCTGGGCGAGGAGACCGATGCGGGGCTGCCCCGCCGGGTCCCGCAAGCCAACCTCGTACCGGGCTCCCCGCTGCCACCGGCGGACGAGCGGCCGCTGCGCATCGTACGCGACCCGGCGGCGATGGCCCAGCACACGACCGGCTACTTCCGGGGTTCCCGGCGGGGCGAGGAGGTCCGCGGCTTCGCCCTCGGCGGCCGTCCCGGCCGGGAGGCGGCCGGCGGCTGGGACTTCAGCCGCGACAACTGGGAGGGCGACGAGAACCCCGACCGGGGCTACGAGTACCGCTCCGCCGCCCGGCGCTGACCGGCCGCACACCCTATCCCGTTCCGACAACGCCGCCCGGTGTTGTTGTGCACACCTCCACGCGTGACGGTCGGGGGTAAGCGCGAGCTACTCTCGCGTACGACGTGTTGGCGAGAGCGGGGCATAGCGTGGTTCGGCACAATCAGGGCACACCAGGACCGACCCGTCGTGGCCTGCTCGCCGCCGGCCTGCTCGGCGCGGTCGCGACCGCCGCCGGCGCCTGTACCCGCCTGACTGGGCCGGCCAGAGCGCAGTCCCTGCCGACCGGCGACGACCTGGTGTTCGGCGCCTGCCTGGAGCTGACCGGCAGCGGAGCGGTCGCCGGCACCGCCCAGCAGCGCGCATTGAAGATCGCCCAGGACACGTTGAACACCAACGGCGTCACTGTCGACAACACCGTGCGCAAGGTTCAGGTGATCGTCCGGGACAACCGCAGCGACCCGCTCGCCGCCGCCGGCATCGCGCAGCAGTTCCTCAGCATGAAGGTCGCCGGGATCATCGGAGGCGGACTCGCGTCCACCTCGATCGCGATGGCGGACGTGGTCGAGCCGCACGGCGTACCGATGCTGTCCACGTGTACCGCACGCACCGTGATCAGCCCTCCGGCCAACCGCCGGTTCGTCTTCAAGCTCGGGCCCAACGCGGACGACGTGGCCGAGCTGATGCGCGACACGCTCAACCGGGAAGCCCGGAGCAGCGTTGCCACGTCCCGGATCGCCCTGCTCGCCCAGGCCAACGACCACGGCGAGGCCGGTATCGAGGCGGTCCGCCGGGTGGTGACCGAGGACGGGCGCAAGCTGGTGGCGGTGGAGCGGCTGACCGGCGGCGCCGCCGACTACCAGGCCCAGGCCAGCCGGATCGTCGCCGCGACCCCCGACGCCGTGGTCATCTGGGCGGTGTCCCCGGTCTCCGGCACGGCGGCACGGGCGCTGCGCGCCGCGAAGTACAACCGCCGGATGCTGTTCGACTCCGGCGCCGCCTCCGACGACTCACTGACCCCGGACAACCGGGCGGCGATGGTCGATAGCTACGTGGTGGGCCCGCAGATCCTCGGGGGCAGCCCGGTAGCGGTCAACACCCCGAACGGGGTGGCCCAGCGGGACTTCTTCGACCGGTACAGCCGGGCTTACGGCGGGTTCTCCTGCCTCGGGGTGTACGCGGCCGACGCGATGAACCTGCTCGCCGCGGCGGCGGGCCGGACCGGTGCGACCGCACCGCTGCGCATCCGCAACGAACTGGAGGCCAGCCCGTTCGACGGGCTGGCCGGCGCGTACGTCTTCTCCACGGCGAACCATGGCGGGATGGAGTCGGAGGGGCTCGGGCTCTTCTCGCTGGAGCGCAACGGCGGCTGGCTCCAACTCAGCTAGGCCGGCGCACCGGCCCGTTGACGGCGCATGGTCAGCACGTACTCGACCAGCGAGATGAGTACCTGCTTGGTCGACTCGCGGCTCCGCGCGTCGCAGGACACCACCGGGATGTCCGTGGCGATCGCGAGAGCGTCGCGGACGTCCTGGGCGCTGTGGTACTGCACGCCGTCGAAGCAGTTGATCGCCACCAGGTATGGCAGGCGCCGGTGCTCGAAGAAGTCGATAGCGGCGAAGCAGTCGGCCAGCCTCCGGGTGTCCACCATCACGACCGCACCGATCGCGCCGCGCACCAGTTCGTCCCACATGAACCAGAACCGGGTCTGTCCGGGGGTGCCGAACAGGTACAGGATCAGGTCGCGGTCGATGGAGATCCTGCCGAAGTCCATCGCGACCGTGGTCGTCACCTTGCCGGGTACCTGCCGGGTGTCGTCGACCCCTTCGCCAGCGGACGTCATGATCGCCTCGGTGGTCAACGGGGTGATCTCCGAGACGGAGCCCACGAGCGTGGTCTTGCCCACCCCGAAACCGCCGGCGATCACGATCTTCGCCGACGTCACCCGCCCGGTTGTCGGGCGGTGCGCCATGTCAGAGCTTGCGAAGTCCACTCAGCACCCTCTCCAGCAATTCTGTGCCAACCGCGTCGTTGTTTTCGAACGAGGTCGGTTCGTACACCGCCACGAGCCCTTCGGCGGCCATATCGGCGATGAGGACCCGGGCGACCCCGAGCGGGAGTTGCATCCGCGCGGCCACCTCGGCAAGCGACTGTAGTCGCCCGTCGCAGAGCGACGCGATGTACTGCTGCTCCCGACCGTGCCCGGAGGTGTCCCGCGCGGCCGAGTTGCGTCCCCGTACCGTGGTCTCGACGAGCGCCTCGAGCGCGATCTCCAGCCGGGGCCGGGTGCGACCGCGGGTGACGGCGTACGGCCGGACCAGAGCACCCGTAGGCTCGTCGCGTTCGGCCACCATCGCCGTTCACCTCCTCAAATCGGTCTCGCCGTATGGTCAAGTCAACGTGCAGAAAACCTCAGCCGAGCATCCCGGCGGCCGCCCGCGGCGAGGGGGTCAGCGCATCGCCGACCCGGTCCACGAGCAGCGCCATCTCGTACCCGACCTGACCCACGTCGCAGTTGCGCGCGGCCAGCACGGCGAACGAGGAGCCGTCCGAGATGGACATCAGGAACAGGAAACCGTTGTCCATCTCCACGACCGTTTGGAGCACCGCGCCGCCTTCGAAGCAGCGGGAGGCACCCTGGGTCAGGCTCACCAGTCCCGAGGCGATCGCCGAGAGCTGGTCAGCGCGGTCCCTCGGCAGATCCCGGGACGCGGCGAGCAGCAGGCCATCCGCCGACACGGCGACGGCGTGCGCGACGCCGGGCACCCGATCGGCGAAGTTGGCCAGAAGCCAGCCGAGATCCTGCGTAGTTGTCATGCTTCCTGCTCCTTGCCGCCTTGCGGGGGATTCCCGGGGGTCGTCGACTCCGGGTGCTTGGCCTCGTCTCCAGATCGGGTACGACCGCGCTGCACGCCGCGATGGTACGCGGAGAGCAGGCCGCGAACCTGCTCGGGCGAGCGCCGGTTGGCAGTGGTCGCGGCTTTCTCGACGCCGCCGGGGACGAGCTGGGCCATCGGTACCCGGCGCGGCAGCCCCGCCGAGGTCGTACCGTCCACCTGCGGGTCGGCCGCCTGCGAGGCAGCCACCCACCCGTCGTCCGCCGCGGTGCGCCAGGTCGGCTCCGTGGGTATCCGGCCACCGGGCGGCGTGCCGTTCGGCGAGGCACTGACCGGTACCTGCGGCGGCGGTGGCACCGGGGGCGGTACCAGCGGCGCGGGTACCAGCGGCTGCTGGGCGGCCGGCGGAACCATGGGTGGAGGGGCCACCCCCGGCGGCACCGCCATGGGTGGCGGTGCGGCCGGTCGCGGCGCGGCTGGTGGCGGTGCGGCCGGTGCCGGCGGCTGGGTCACCGCGTTGTCCGGGATGCGCGGACGAGTCCGGAACCACGCGGACTCCAGCTCCCGGAAGATCGGCAGCTCCATGGTCTCGTCAGCGTATGCCTTCACCCGGGCCGGCTGCGGTGTGACCAGCCGTTGCTCGGCCGGTTGCTGGGGCAGCGGCGGGGCGGGTGCCTGCCGCTGGCTGCCGCTGCCGACGTTCCAGGGGGTGGCCGGCGCTGGTGTGGCCGACGGCTCCTCCTGATCCGGGCGGACCCGCGGGATCTCGGAGGTGATGTCGAGCGCGGCGGCCAACTCCTCCGGTACCGATGGGGCCGGCGCCTCGGCGGACGCACCCTCGGCGGCCGGCGCCGGTACCGGCGGCCAGGCCGGCGGCGGCATGGCCGGTGCGGGCGGCGCCGGCCGGTCCTCGACGATGTCGGCCTCAACCGCGTCGATCACACCGGAGTCCGCCGGCGGCGGCGGACCCGCCACCGGAGGCGCCGGTACCTGGCCCGGGATGCGCCGCTCGTCGTCGGTCAACTCGCCTTCGACCGGCCGCTCGGTCGCGCGGCGCTGCGGCAGCGGTTCGGCCGGCGGCGGGAACGCTGATGCCGGTCGGTTCGGCGTGAACAGGTCGGCGCCGTTGGGGCTGTTGGCCGCGCCGGTGAGGTCGGACCACGGCGGGAGGTGCGACCCGGGGCGGCTGTGTCCCCGCCCGTTGCCGACCTCGCCACCGAACCCGGGGGGCGGCGGCGGGCCGAACCCGCCCGGTATCGCGGGTGGTCCGGCGTACCCCTTGGGGCCGCCGCCGAACCCACCTTGCGACGGACCCATCGGACCCCGGCCGGGGCCCGCGCCGGCACCGGCCGGGGTCCGGCCACCCGCGGCCGGCCCGCTCTCCAGCGCCAGCGGCGAGGTGAACGGGGCTCTCGGCTGGCCGGGCTGTACCGGCCGTGCGGCGGTCGGCATCTCCCGAACCAGCGGGGAACTCGTCGGCGCGCCGCGCCCGGATACCGCGCGGGATACCAGTACCGAGGTGGGCAGCAGCACGTCGGCCACGGTGCCGCGCTCGGGTGCCGGACGCAGCTCGACCTTGACGCCGTGCCGGGCGGCCAGCCGCGCGACCACGACGAGGCCCATCATCCGCGACACCGCCACGTCGACCATCGGTGGCGTGGCCAGCCGCTCATTCAGCTCGGCGAGCTGGTCGGGCGAGATGCCGATGCCGTGGTCCTCGACATACAGGACAGCCCGGTCGCCGACCCGGCGGGCCTCCACGATGACCGTCGAGTCCGGCGGGGAGAAGGCCGTCGCGTTGTCGAACAGCTCGGCGACCAGGTGTACCAGGTCGTTGACCGCGTGTGCGGCGGCCTCGATGTCCCGGTCGATGACCCCGAACTCGATCCGGGTGTAGTGCTCGACCTCGGACTGCGCGGCGCGCAGCACGTCGATCAGGGCGGCCGGCTCCCGCTGCACGCGGGTGGAGTCGGCGCCGGCGAGGACCAGCAGGTTCTCGTCGTTGCGGCGCATCCGGGTGGCCAGGTGGTCGAGCTGGAACAGCTCGGCCAGCCGGTCCGGGTCCTCCTCGCCGCGCTCCAACCGGTCGAGGTGCCCGATCAGCCGGTCGACCAGGATCTGCGAGCGGCGGGCCAGGTTGACGAACATGGTGGAGACCGACGAACGCAGGGCGGCCTGCTCGGCCGCGGTCCGTACGGCCTCCAGGTGTACCGCGTTGAACGCCTCGGTCACCTGGCCGAACTCGTCCCGGCTGCGGACCGGCAGCGGCTCGGCGATCTGCTGGGCGACCTCGTGCGGGGAGAGCTGGCTGGACAGCGTCGGATCGCGCAGCCGGGCCACCGCCTGCGGGAGGCCGAACTGGGCGACGCCGAGCGCGCCGTGCCGCAGCTCCCGCAGGGATCGGGCCATCGAGCGCGCGACGAACCAGGCGATCAGTACCGCGAACAGGATCAGGGCGGCGAGCAGCCCACTGTCCAGGTAGACCTGGGCCTGGGCGCTGTCGCGCTGCCGCTTCGCGTCGACAGCGGTCTGCTCGTCGATCGCGTTCTCGACCTCGCGGACCTTGTTGGACCACCCGATCATCGCCTTGTCCCACTGGTCGGCGGAGAACGAGAGGGCCAGCTTGTCCGGGATCTTGCGGATCTCCGTCGCGAAGATGCCCGCCTCGCGGACGTCGGGACCCGAGACGCGCTGCTCCTGCAGGTTGAGCTGGGCCGGGGTGGCGACCACCTTGAACGCGGCGAGCGCCTGCTCCTGGCCCTTGAGGGTGCCGATGAACTCGTCGAGCGACTGGGCGGTCAGCTCCTTCGCGTCCAGGATCCGCAGGACCTTGATGCGCTCCTGGGAGACGTACTCCTTGTACTGGGAGATGCCCGCCGCGGCGCGCATTTCGTAGCTGAGCGCGGAGTCCCCGGCGAGCTGGGCGGCGGAGTCGCGGATCGCGAGCAGGCTGGAGATCAGGTTGGTGTACCGGTCGATCGCGGTGTTCGGCAGTATCTGGCTGACGTCTTTCTTGGCGAGCTGCTGCCGCAGGGCGGTGACCGAGTTGAGCCCGTCGTCGATCGTCGAGAACAGCGCGCGGAAGTTGGCCGGCAGGCCGGTGAGTGCCGCCCGGTGTGCGGTGTAGTCGCGGGCCGCCTCGTCACTGGCCTTGACCAGGTTGTCGAACTCGGCCGTCGCGTTCTTCTTCTCGTCCGAGTCGTTCGAGGCGAGCATCATCGTGACCGCGGCACGCTCGTTCTGCAGGTCGTGTACCAGCCGGCCGGTGTCCGCGGCCAGTCCGGCGAGGATCCGGGCCCGGTCGGCATCGTGTGCGATGCCGATGTTGGTCGCCAGGGCACCGAACCCGACGACCACCGTCGCCAGGGTCGGAACCAACATGATCAGGCCCAGCTTGAACCCGATCGACCGGTCGCGGAGATAGCTGACCATCCGCCGCATGACTGACAGGGCGGGGCCTCCACCCGTCGTTGGTCGCTTGGTCACCTCTCCCGCCCCTCCGCGTCGGAGCCCCGCGATCGATAGGCACCTTCAAAGGACCGACCCGGACGGGTCGGACCCCCGAGATTCCACCACGCCGCGTTGGAAAGAGAAAGCCCAGCCGGGGCCAGATCGAGCCAGTGATCGACAGGACGGGTCGACTCGCCACGATACGACCGTCTTGAGCTACCCACGGTTACCTACCGATTCGCGGGAATTCGGTACATAACTCATTGACTCGGCCTTCTTCTGGGGGACGGTGCCGATCCGAGTCTGCCACGCCCGCCGACCCACGGAACCCGACGAACGGAGGGGATCAGCCGAGCAGCTTGACGTATGCCGGCTTAATCACTTCGTTGATGAGCACCAGCCGCTCGTCGAAGGGTATGAACGCACTTTTCATAGCGTTCACCGTGAACCATTGCAACTCACTCCAACCATACCCGAACGCATCGACGAGCAGCGCCAGCTCGCGCGACATGGAGGTACCGCTCATCAACCGGTTGTCAGTGTTAACGGTGACCCGGAAGCGCAGGTTACGCAGCAGCCCGACGGGATGCTCGGCGATCGACGGCGCCGCTCCGGTCTGCACGTTCGACGAGGGGCACAGCTCCAGCGGGATCCGCTTGTCCCGGACGTACGCGGCCAGTCGCCCGAGTACGTCGCCGGTGATGTCGTCGACGATCCGGACGCCGTGCCCGAGCCGGTCCGCGCCGCACCACTGCAGCGCCTGCCAGATGCTGCGCAGCCCGAACGCCTCACCGGCATGGATGGTGAAGTGGAAGTTCTCCCGCTGCAGGTACTCGAATGCGTCCAGATGCCGGGTGGGCGGGTACCCGGCCTCGGCGCCGGCGATGTCGAACCCCACCACGCCCAGGTCGCGGTACCGGACCGCCAGCTCGGCGATCTCCATCGACCGTGCCGCGTGGCGCATCGCGGTGACCAGCGTCGCCATCCGGATCGGGGTACCGGCCCGCGCCGCGTCCGCCGCGCCGTCCCCGAACCCGGCCAGCACCGCCTCGACCACGTCGTCCAGCGTGAGCCCGCGTTCGAGGTGCTGCTCCGGCGCGAAGCGCACCTCGGCGTACACCACCCCGTCCCCGGCCAGATCCAGGGCACACTCGTAGGCCACCCGGTGCAGCGCCTCGGCGGTCTGCATGACCGCCACCGTGTGCGCGAACGTCTGCAGGTACCGTTCCAGCGACCCCGAGTCGGCCGCGCTCTCGAACCAGTGCCGCAGGGCGACGGCGTCCTCGGCCGGCAAGCGGTGGCCGACCGGCCGGGCCAGCTCGATGATCGTGGCGGGGCGCAGGCCACCGTCCAGGTGGTCGTGCAGCAGGACCTTCGGGGCCTTCACTATTTCGTCATAGGTGGGTGCGACCATGGGCTGACCCTAAACGGGGAGAGGCAATGCTCGCCGACGTACTGCCCTACCTGCGCTGCCCGGTGTGCCGGCAGGACCTGGTCGCGCTCGACGCCGCGGTGCGCTGTCCCCGGGGGCACAGCTTCGACCGGGCCAAGCAGGGTTACCTGCACCTGACCGCCAACCCCGTCGCGCACGCCGGGGACAACGCCGAGATGGTCGAGGCGCGCGCCGCGTTCCTGGCCGCGGGCCACTACGACTTCATCGCCCGGGCCCTGGCCGCGGCGGTACCCCCGACGAGAGGGCTGATCGTCGATGTCGGCGCCGGGACGGGGTACCACCTGGCGGCCGCCCTGGACGCGCAGCCCGGAGCGGTGGGGCTCGCGGTCGACGTGTCCAAGCCGGCCCTGCGCCGGGCGGCGCGCCGCCATCCCCGGATCGGCGCCATCCTCGCCGACACCTGGTCCGGGCTGCCGATCGCGGACCGGGCGGCGGCGGTACTGCTCAATGTGTTCGCACCCCGCAACGGCCCGGAGTTCGCCCGGGTGCTCGACCCCGCCGGCGTCCTTCTCGTGGTGACGCCGACCGGCGAACACCTGGGCGAGCTGGTCACCGCGCTGGGCCTGCTGACCGTGGATCCCGCGAAGGAGGACCGGACCACGACGACCCTCGCCCCGTGGTTCACCGAGCGTCGGTCCGAAGTGCGCGAGCAGTCGTTGTTATTGAGTCGCGCCGAGGTGGCGGGGCTGGTAGGGATGGGTCCGAGCGCTTGGCACCTGGATCCGGGTGAGCTGTCGGCCCGGATCGCGCCGCTGCCCGAGCCGGTCCCGGTCACCGCCCGGGTCCGGCTCTCCAGCTATTCACAGGTGCCCCTGAGACGCTGATCGGGGGATGTCCTCAGGGTCGGTTGGGGGGCACCCCGGATGGTGCTTCCGGGCGGTGGCCCGCGAGGCTGACAGGCACCGCCGTGCTGGTCCGGCACAAGTGCCGGCCCACGAGACGGGGATCGAACGGGGAGGACACATGGCGTACGGAGCGATCGCGAGGGTCGGGCGCTGGTGCTTCCGGCGGCGGTGGTGGGTGCTGGCCGTCTGGGTCGCCGCAATCGCCGGAGGCGTCCTTTCCGCCGGGCCGGTCTTCGACGGGCTGACCGCCAACCGCGGACCCGCATCGCTGGAATCCGTCCGGGCCAACCAGATCCTCTCCGGCAACGGCGGCCGGAGCACTTCCGTCACCGCGGTGGTCGACCGGATCGATCCGAGCGCCGGCGCGGTACGCGATGCGGTCCGTTCGGCCGCGGGCGACATCGGCCGGATGGCGGGGGTGCAGGCCGTGCACACCCCGTACGACCCCGGGCTGCCGCCCGCCCGGGCCGCCGCCCAGGTGGCCCGGGACAACCGGGCCGTCCTCGTCACCGTCGACCTCGCGAACCTCGACAAGGTGGCCCGGCACGACACCTCGGTCGCCATCAGCGACCGGCTGCACCGGCTCGCCGGC
>JBKPCQ010000251.1:0-15462 GCA_046727455.1 Actinomycetota bacterium
CCAGGATCAAACTCTCCAACAAAAACCTGGAAACAACCCCGGCATCAAAAATGCCAAAATAACCCCGACGGGGGTAAACAAAACAAACTTGGCACTGGCAATTACAGCACCCTGTTGAGTTCTCAAAGAACAAACACACACACTAGGCCGTGCGTGACTATCGTCACCTCGATCTGGTGGGAGTTGGCAGGGCCATACGGCCCCTACCGGCGGTCCACTCTACCCGCTCGGCTTCCCCGGCGCCAAATCCGTGTCGCCGGGTCCCGTGCGGGCTCAGAGAAAGTTACTTGGCCGGGTACCGCAGCGTCAAATCGGGTCCCCCACCTCCACGCCGGCGATGGTCCGCTTGCCACGGCGCAGGACCAGCCACCGGCCGTGCAGCAGCCGATCGGCGCCGATGCGCTCCTCGGGGTCGGTGATCCGGTCGTTGTTGACGTACGCGCCGCCCTCCGCGATGGTCCGGCGGGCATCGGCCCGGCTGGAGGCCAACCCGGTGTCGGCGAACAGGACGGCGGCGGGCGGCAGCTCACCCGGTACCTCCGTCAAACCGGCCTCGGCCAGCGCGGCCCGCAACGTGGCGGGGGCCAACTCGACCAGCGAGCCCCGGCCGAAGAGCGCCCGGGACGCGGCGACGGCCTGCTGTGTCTCGGCCTGGCCGTGCACCAGGCGGGTGACCTCCTCGGCCAGCCGGCGCTGGCCGGCGCGGGCGGCCGGCCGTTCGGCGGTCTCCTTCTCCAGCGCCTGGATCTCCTCCCGGTCGAGGAAGGTGAACATCCGCAGCAACTGCGGGACCAGCGCGTCCTCGACGTTGATGAAGTGCTGGTAGAAGGCGTACGGGCTGGTCATCTCGGGGTCCAGCCAGAGGCTGCCGCCGCCGGTGGACTTGCCGATCTTCTGGCCGGCCGCGTCGGTGATCAGCGGGGTGGCCAGCAGGTGCACGGACTCGCCGGTGACCTTGTGGATGAGGTCGGTTCCGGCGGTGAGGTTGCCCCACTGGTCGCTGCCTCCGGTCTGCAGCCGGCACCCGTACCGGCGGAACAGCTCCAGGTAGTCCAGGCCCTGCAGGACCTGGTAGCTGAACTCGGTGTAGCTGATCCCGGCCTCGGAGTTGAGCCGGGCGCTGACCGCCTCCTTGGTCAGCATCTTGCCGATCCGGAAGTGCTTGCCGATGTCGCGCAGGAAGTCCAGCGCGGACAGGCTTCCGGTCCAGTCCAGGTTGTTGACCATGCGGGCGGCGTACGGTCCGGAAAAGTCCAGGAACGGCTCGATCTGGCGCCGGATCCGCTGGACCCAGTCCTCCACGGTCTCCCGGGAGTGCAGGGTGCGCTCGGCCGTGGGGCGCGGGTCGCCGATCAGGCCGGTCGCTCCGCCGACGAGCGCGAGCGGCCGGTTGCCGGCGAGCTGCAGCCGCCGCATGGTGATGACCTGCGTGAGGTGACCGAAGTGCAGGCTGGGTCCGGTCGGGTCGAACCCGCAGTAGTAGGTGATCGGGCCGCCGGCCAGCTCCGCCCGGAGCGCGTCGAGGTCGGTGGACAGCGCGATCAGGACGCGCCACTGCAGGTCGTCGAGGATGTCGGTCACGGGCTCATTCTTCCGTACCGCCAAACGGGTTTGTCCGCGGCGCCCGGAACCGGCCGCGGGGCCGGTCCGCGGCCGTATGCTGTTCAGCCGTGGACGTCGTGCGCGAACCGGACCCACCGCTCGTCTCCCGGCGCGACCGGGTGGCCGGCGCGCTACTCGGTCTGCATGCCGGGGACGCCCTCGGGTCCGCGGTCGAGTTCTCTCCGTGGGCCGACATCCACGACCGGTACCCGGACGGCGTGCGCGAGATCCTCGGCGGCGGCCCGTTCGCCTGGCCGCCCGGCCACGCCACCGACGACACCGACCTGACCCGCGCGGTTCTCCTCGCGTACCTGGACCCGGGCGACGACGTGGTCCGCGCCGCCGCCGACAACATGATCGCCTGGCTGACCGGGGACTGGCCCGGGCGGGCACCCGGCTCGGCACCGCGCGACGTCGGTAAGGCGACGCTGGCCGGGCTGCGCCGGTACCAGAAGAGCCGCGACCCGCGCACCAGCGGCTGCGGCGCCGGCCAGGCCGGCAACGGCTCGCTGATGCGCTGCCTGCCGACCGCGCTCGCGGTACCCGACCGGGCGCGGCGCATCCGCGAGTCGATGGCGCTGTCCGCGATCACCCATCACGACCCCCGCTGCACCGTCGCCTGCGCCGCCTACAACGAGATCGCCGCGGCCCTGGTCGGCGGCGCCAGCCCGGCGGCGGCGGTCGCGGAAGGCGAGCGCACCGCGACCGAGCTGGGCAACTCGCCGGTGGCCGGCGCGATCGGGTACGGCCGGCACCTGAAGCCGGCCATGCTCGCCGTCACCGGCCAGACGTTCTTCGACGACGAAGCGGCCGGGTTCGTCCTCGACTCGCTGAGCCTCGCGGCGGCTGCGGTACTCGATCCGAGACCGTTCGCCGGGGTGCTCGTCGACATCGTGCGGGTCGGCAACGACACCGACAGCAACGGTGCGATCGCCGGCGGCCTGCTCGGTGCCCGGGACGGCGGGGACGCGATCCCGAAGGAGTGGGTGTCGGTGCTCCAGTTCGCTGACGAGTTCATCGCGGCGGCGGCCCGGCTGTCCGGCTAGCCGGCGGCGCGCCGGGCACGGGGTAACCGGCCAGGCCGTACTCCAGCAGGTCGAAGGCGCGGTCGGCGGCGGCCACGGCGTCCGGGTACACCGCGTCCGCGGACTCCCCGGCCGCGATCCGGCGGTCGTTCTCCGTCACCAGGGCGAGCCGGGCGGCGACGATCTGCGCAGCGGCGATGCGCGGGGTCAGGTCGCCGGGACCGGCACCGGTCTCCTCGGCGAACGCCTCGGTCAGCGCGTCCGCGCTGCGGGACGCGAAGCCCAGGATCCGGAGCAGGAGCCCGGGGGTGCTCGACATGAGCCGCCGCAGCGCGCGGACCTTCGGATGGTCGTTGAGGCCCGTTGCCGGGTCGCGCTCGGCCAGCGCCTGGTGGAACTGCCGGCGCAGCGCGGCGACGGCCGACTCCCCCGGCGCCCGGCTGCGGACGATCCGGGCCAGCTCGTCGACGTGCTCCTCCATCGGCGAGGCGACGATGTCCTCCTTGGTCGCGAAGTAGTTGAGCACGGTCATCTTCGAGACGTCGGCCGCGGCCGCGATCTCGGAGACCGTCACGCCGTCGAAGCCGCGCTCCAGGAACAGGCCCAGCGCCACGTTCTTCAGGTGTTCGCGCGTCTGCGCCTTCTTGCGCTCGCGTAGTCCTATGCCGTCAACCATGACGAAGAGCTTACCAGGATTATTTATTGACCTGGTACAAGATTTTGCGCACACTGGCGGCATGACCGAGAAACAGAAGAAGTGGGCGCTCCTGGGCTGCCTGTTGACGATCATCCTGGCGATCCTGGACCAGAACATCGTCTCCACCGCCGCGGTACCGATCGTGCGCGACCTCGACCCCGTCCACGGCCTCGCCCGGCTCCCCTGGCTGGTCACCGCGTACGCTCTCGCGGCGACGGCGGCGCTGCCCCTGTACGGCAAGCTGTGCGACACGTTCGGCGCCAAGCGGATCTACCTCGCCGCCGTAGGGGTCTTCCTGGCCGGTTCCGCGCTGTGCGGGCTCGCCCAGAACATGGCCCAGCTCATCGCGTTCCGGGCGGTCCAGGGCATCGGCGGCGGAGGGCTGATGAGCGTGACCATGGTGGTCATCGCCCAGGTCGCCGGGCCGGAGAAGCGCGGCCGCGGGGGCGGGCTGGGCGGGCTGGTGGCCGGTCTCGCGATGGTCGCCGGGCCGCTGGTCGGCGGGCTGCTCACCGACCATGCGAGCTGGCGCTGGATCTTCTACGTCAACCTCCCGCTGGGCGCCGCCATCCTGGCGCTGGCGATCACCACGCTGCGCCTGGCGGTACCGGCGGAGCGGCATCGCGTCGACTACCCAGGCGCCGCGCTGGCGGCGGCCGCCGCGGTCGTCCTGCTGCTGATCACCGAATGGGGCGGGCAGCGGTACCCGTGGAGCTCACCCGCGATCGTCACGCTCGCCGGGGTCGAGGCGGCCCTCGTCGCGCTGTTCGTGTGGCGCGAGCGCCGGGCGGCCGAGCCGATCCTGCCGCTCGACCTGCTCGCGCACCGGACCCTGCGGGTCGCGCTGCCGCTGCAGTTCGTGGTCGGCGCGGGGATGCTCGGCTCGATCGTGTACGTGATGGTCTACCTGCAGGTCGCCCGGGGCGTACCGGCCGGCGACGCCGGGCTGTACCTGATCCCCATGGCGCTCGGCATGACCGTCTCCGGACTGGTCGCGGGCCGGCTGCTCGACCGGGCCTGGCCGGTCCGCAGGTTCCTCGTCAGCGGGACGAGCTGCGCCGCCGTCGCGATCGGGCTGCTCGGGTTCCTGCGCGCGGACTCGTCCCGCTGGGCGATCGGCGCCAACCTGTTCCTCCTCGGCGCGGGGCTCGGCATGCTCGTCGGGCTGCTGATCGTCGTCGTGCAGAACGCGGTACCCGCCGGGCGGCTCGGCGTGGCGACGACCGCGGTCCGGTTCAGCCAGACGCTGGGCGGGGCGTTCGGGGCGGCGGTGTTCGGCACGATCCTGACCCGCGGCGTCGCCGCGCACGGAGCCGCGACATCCGCGTTCGTCTCGGCCGTCGACGTGGTCTTCCTGTCGGCGGCCGGGGTGATGGTGCTCGCCGTGGTGCTCGCCGCGCTGCTCCGGCAACCGGCGGTACCAGCGGCGGCCTGACGGGGGCCGGGGGTGGCGGCCGGCGGGCCGCCACCCCGGGGGGCGTCACGGGCCGGGATCCAGAAGTAGACCCGGGTTATCCAGGGGCGTGCCGGCGGTACGTGCTGACCGTCTCCTCGCCGTCGAGCCAGAAGCGCCATTCGAGGTCGTGCGCGCCGGTCACGCCGACGCGCGGCCCGGACCGGATCCGCGCGGGGTCGACCGGCGACGGCGGGGGGTGGAGCAGCACCGGACCGGTGCCGTCGAGCACCGACGTGCCGTACGCGGAGCCGTCGAGGCCCAGCGCCGCCACCAGCCGGGCCGGTCCCCGGGCCAGATCCCGGTCCGGCACGCCGGCACCGCGTCGAGCGCGGGCCGCCTCGCGGCCCAGGACCACCGCGCCGGCCCGCAGCAGCACCGCGGAAGCGGTACCGGCCGGGCCGGTCACCACGTTCAGGCACCAGTGCATGCCGTAGGTGAAGTAGACGTAGGCGTACCCGGCCGGGCCGAACATCACCTCGTTGCGCCGGGTCCGGCCCCGGTGGGCGTGCGAGGCGGGGTCCGACCCGAGGCCGCAGTACGCCTCGACCTCGGTCAGCCGTACGGTCACCCCGTTCGCCGTCACCAGCGCGCCGAGCAGACCCCGGGCCGCCGGCTCGACCGGGCCGGCGAGCAGCCGGGCGAGCGGGCTCAGCGCGGTACCACCCGCTGCGCGGCCCATTCGCGCCAGAAGTCCAGCCGGTCCCCGGTGACGGCGAGCTGGTCGCCGATCGGGCCGGGACCGGTGGAGCCGGGGGTACGCCGAGCGGCCAGCGCGCCCGGTACCGACAGCACCTCGCGGACCTCGGGGGTTAGGTGCTCGGACACCGAGGCGAGGTCCGCGTCGGAGACGTCCTCCAGCGCGCAGTCCCGGGCGACGCACAGGGCCACGAGCTGGCCGGTGACCTCGTGCGCGTCGCGGAACGGTACCCCACGCCGGACCAGCCAGTCGGCCACCTCGGTCGCGAGCGTGTACCCCACCGGCGCGGCGGCGGCGAGCCGGTCCACCCGTACCGTCATCGTGGAGATCAACCCGCACATGGCCGGCAGTACCAGATCCAGGGTGTCGACCGCGTCGAACGCGGGCTCCTTGTCCTCCTGCATGTCCCGGTCGTAGGCCAGCGGCAGGCCCTTGAGCATGGCCAGTACCCCGGTCAGCCCGCCGATCAGCCGGCCGGTCTTGCCCCGGGCCAGCTCGGCGATGTCCGGGTTCTTCTTCTGCGGCATGATCGACGAACCGGTGGCGAACGCGTCGTCCAGCTCGACCCAGCCGAACTCCGGCGTGGTCCACAGCACGATCTCCTCGCCCAGCCGGGACAGGTGTACCCCCGCCAGCGCGGCCACGAACAGGAACTCGGCCACGAAGTCCCGGTCGGACACCGCGTCGATGGAGTTCGGCGCCGCGCCGGTGAAGCCCAGCTCCTGCGCCACCTGTACCGGATCCAGCGGCAGCGACGATCCGGCCAGCGCGCCCGCACCGAGCGGCGACACGGCGGCGCGGGCGTCCCAGTCGCGCAGCCGGTCCAGGTCGCGCAGCAGGGCCTGGACGTGCGCGAGCAGCCAGTGCCCGAAGCTGACCGGCTGGGCGTGCTGGAGGTGGGTCATCCCGGGGGCGGGCGTGTCGACGTGCCGCTGCGCCTGCTCGACCAGGGCGTCGGCCAGCTCGACCAGCCGGGCCGCCACGCCGCGCGCTCGGTCCCGCAGGTACAGCCGCAGGTCGGTGGCGACCTGGTCGTTGCGGGACCGGCCGGCGCGCAGCTTGCCGCCCAGCGCGCCGAGCCGTTCGAGCAGGCCGCGCTCCAGGGCGGTGTGCACGTCCTCGTCCTCGACGCTGGGCCGGAACTCCCCCGACGCGCAGGCGGCCTCCAGGTCGTCCAGGGCGGCGAGCATGCGGCCCAGCTCGTCGGCGGTGAGCAGGCCGGCCCGGGCCAGGACGCGGGCGTGCGCGCGGGAGCCGGCCAGGTCGTACGGAGCCAACCGCCAGTCGAACTGGACGCTCACCGACAGGCGGGCCAGCGCCTCTGCCGGCCCGCCGCGGAACCGCCCGCCCCAGAGCCGGGTCGACCGCTCGGTCAAGGACTGATCGTTCACACCGCTATTCTGCTCGCTCCGCTCGCTGGATCGCTCCACCGGGCGCTTTGGTGCGCCGTCTTCCCTCCTCGCTACACTCGTCAGTCCAGACGACGCCGCGCCCGGCTGCGCTCACCGCTAATCTGCCAACCGGGCGTCGCGGGCGGCCGCGAGCTTGCTCGGCAGGCCCCACAGCTCGACGAACCCGCGGGCGAGGGACTGGTCGAACACGTCGCCCTCGTCGTAGGTGGCCAGGCCGAAGTCGTACAGGCTGGCGTCGGACCGCCGTCCGGTCACGGTGGCCCGCCCGCCCTGGAGCACCAGCCGGATCTCGCCGGAGACCTGCCGTTGACTGTCCTCGACGAACGCGTCGAGGGCGTGTTTGAGCGGCGAGTACCACAGCCCGTCGTACACCAGCTCGGCCCAGCGCTGGTCGACGGTCCGCTTGAACCGGGCCAGGTCCCGCTCGACCGTGACGGCCTCCAGCTCCTGGTGCGCGGTGATCAGCGTGATCGCGCCCGGAGCCTCGTACACCTCGCGGCTCTTGATGCCGACCAGCCGGTCCTCGACCATGTCCAGGCGGCCCACGCCCTGCGCGCCGGCCCGCCGGTTCAGCTCGGTGACCGCCTGGTACGGGGTGACCGTCTCGCCGTCGATCGCCACCGGACGCCCCGCGTCGAACGTGATCACCACCTGGTCCGGATCACGCGGCACCGAAGGGTCGGCGGTGTAGCTGTACAGGTCCTCGACCGGCGCGTTCCAGATGTCCTCCAGGAACCCGGTCTCCACCGCGCGGCCCCAGACGTTCTGGTCGATCGAGTACGGCGACCTGGGCGTGACGTCGATCGGCAGGCCCTCCTCCTGGGCGTACCGGATCGCCTTGTCCCTGGTCCACGCGAAGTCCCGGGCCGGCGCGACCACCTTGAGGTGCGGCGCGAGCGCGCCGATCCCGGCCTCGAACCGCACCTGGTCGTTGCCCTTGCCGGTGCAGCCGTGCGACACGATCGTCCCGCCGTGCGCGCGGGCGGCGGCCACCAGGTGCTTGACGATCAGCGGCCGGGACAGCGCGGAGACCAGCGGGTACCGGTCCATGTAGAGCGCGTTGGCCCGCAGCGCGGGCAGGCAGAAGTCCGCGGCGAACTCCTCCCGTGCGTCCACCACCTCGGCCTCGACCGCACCGCAGGCGAGCGCCCGCTTGCGGATCGCTTCGAGATCCTCGCCGCCCTGCCCGACGTCGACCGCCACCGCGATCACCTCGGCGCCGGTCTGCTCGGCGAGGTACGGGATGGCGACCGAGGTGTCCAGGCCACCCGAGTACGCGAGAACAACCCGTTCGCTCATTGCTGTGCCTCCTCGGCCGCTGCGCGGGGCGCTCTGGTGCGCCGCCTTCCCTCGTCGCTGCGCTCCTCGGTCCAGGCGACGCCGCGCCCCACTCCGCTCATGATTATCCGTTCCCTTCGTCTCGACCGGCCCAGCCGGACAGCTTCGCCGCCAGCCGCTGGCCGCTGGTGTCGCCGTGGTCGGCGCGCGCCACGACAAGGATGGTGTCGTCGCCGGCGATGGTGCCGACGACCTCGGGCAGGCCGGACCGGTCCAGGGCACTGGCCAGGAACTGGGCCGCTCCGGGTGGGGTACGCAGGACGACCAGGTTGCCGCTGGTGTCCACGCCGGTGAGCAGCTCGCGCAGCAGCCGGACGAGCCGGGCCGGGGCCTGCTCGGCCGGACGCATCGGGCCGCCGCCCTCGGGTGGGACGACGTACACGGCCGGGCCGCCGTCGGTACCCCGGACCTTCACCGCGCCCAGCTCCTCCAGGTCGCGGGACAGGGTCGCCTGGGTCGCCGGTACCCCGTCGGCGGCGAGCAGCTCGGCCAGCTCGGTCTGCGAACGCACCGGATGGTCCCGGATCAGCGCGACGATCCGGGCGTGCCGGGCGGCCTTGGTCAGCGGCGCGGTCATCGCCCGGCCTCCGGGCGGGGCGCGGCCGGCGCGCGCTCCGCGCCGGCCACCGGCGCCAGCAGCCAGGCCAACAGCGCCTTCTGCGCGTGCAGCCGGTTGGCGGCCTGGTCGAGCACGGCGCTGCGCGGCCCGTCCAGTCCCTCGTCGGTGATCTCCTCGCCCCGGTGGGCGGGCAGGCAGTGCAGCACGATCGCGGTGGGCGCGGCGGCGGCGAGCAGCCGCTTGTCGATCTGGTACGGCAGGAAGGGGGCGAGCCGGTCCCGCCCGTCGGACTCCTGCCCCATCGAGGTCCATGTGTCGGTGGCGACGACGTCGGCGCCGTCGACCGCCTCGTACGGGTCGCGGAGCGTGTCGACCGAGCCGCCCGTCCAGGCGGCGATCTCGGCGGCCCGCGACACGACCGCGAGGTCCGGGTCGTGTCCGGCCGGCCCGGCCACCCGTACCCGCATCCCTGCTGTGGTGCCGCCGAGCAGGTACGAGTGGGCCATGTTGTTCGCGGCGTCGCCGACGTACGCGAGCGTCCGGCCGGCCGTGCCGCCACAGCGTTCCCGGATGGTCAGCAGGTCGGCGAGCACCTGGCACGGGTGGTACCCGTCGGTGAGCGCGTTGACGACCGGTACCGTCGCGGCCGCGGCCAGGTCGGCGAGCCGCTGATCGGAGAAGGTGCGGATGACGATCGCGTCGACGTACCGGGACAGCACCCGCGCGGCGTCTCCGATCGTCTCCCCCCGGCCGAAGTGGGTGCTCTGCGCGTCGATGACGACCGGGTGCCCACCGAGCTGCGCGATACCGACCTCGAACGAGACCCGGGTACGCAGCGACGGCTTCTCGAAGATGACCGCGACCGCCTTCCCCGCCAGTGGCGCCCCGGGCGGCGCCGCGACCGCGAGGCCGAGTACCGCGGACTGCTCAGCCGGGGTCAGATCGTCGTCGCGGAGGAAGTGCCTCATGCGGCGTCCAAGGCACCCGGGAGCGCGGCGAGGAACGCGTCGGCCTGCTCGGCGGTGAGGATCAGCGGCGGCGCCAGCCGGATCACGTCGGGCTGGACCGGGTTGGTGAGGAAGCCGGCGCGCCGCAGCGCGGCGCTCGCGGCGGCGGAGACCGGCGCGGTCAGCGTGATGCCTAGCAGCAGGCCGGCGCCGCGTACCCCGCTCACCAGCGGATGGCCCAGCGCCTCGATCCCCCGGCGCAGCCGCTCGCCGACCCGCTTCACGTGGTCGAGCAGGCCGTCCGAGGAGATCGTGCCGAGCACCGCCAGCCCGGCAGCGCAGCTCACCGGGTTGCCACCGAAGGTGCTCGCGTGGCTACCGGGCCCGAGCAGGTCGGCGGCGCCGCCGAACGCCATCAGGGCACCCAGCGGCAGCCCGCCGCCCAGCCCCTTGGCGAGGGTGACGACGTCAGGCTCGATCCCGTCGGCCTGGTGGGCGAACCAGTGTCCGGTACGCCCGACGCCGGTCTGCACCTCGTCCAGAACGAGCAGCGCCCCACGGTCGGCGCTGATCCGCCGGGCCGCCGCGAGGTACCCGGCCGGTGGTACCACGACCCCGCTCTCGCCCTGGATCGGCTCCAGGATCACCATCGCGGTCTCGGGCGTGACGGCCGCCGCCAGCGCGCCCACGTCCCCGTACGGCACGTGGGTGACGACCCCGGGCAGTGGCCGGAACGGCGCGACCTTGGCCGGCTGCCCGGTCAGCGCGAGCGCGCCCATGGTCCGCCCGTGAAACCCGCCGTCGGCGGCGACGACGTGGGTCCGCCCGGTCATCCTGGACAGCTTGAACGCCGCCTCGCTGGCCTCGGCGCCGGAGTTGCAGAAGAACACCCTGCCGGGCCGGCCGGCCAGCGCCAGCAGCAGCTCGGCGAGCGCGACCGGCGGCTCGGCGGCGTACAGGTTGGACACGTGCCCGAGCGTCGCGATCTGCTTCGTCACGGCTGCCACGACGGCCGGGTGGGCGTGGCCGAGGACGTTGACGGCGATCCCGCCGAGCAGGTCCACATAGGACCGTCCCTGCTCGTCCCACACCACGGCGCCGTCGCCGCGGACGAGTGCCAGTGGCGGCGTCCCGTAGGTGTTCATCACCGACTGCTGCCAGCGCTCGATAAGCGTCATGACGGCACCACCATCGTTCCGAACCCTTCGGACGTGAAGACTTCCAGCAGCAGGGAGTGGGCCACCCGGCCGTCCACGACGTGCGCGGCCGGTACCCCGCCGCGTACCGCACGCACGCACGCCTCCATCTTCGGCACCATGCCCGCCTGCAGGGACGGCAGCAGCTCGGCCAGCTCGTCCACGCCGATCTGGGAGACCAGGCTGGTCTCGTCCGGCCAGCGCGTATGCAGCCCCGTCACGTCGGTCAGCACCACCAGTTTGCGCGCCTCCAGCGCGATCGCCAGCGCGGCGGCCGCGGTGTCGGAGTTGACGTTGTGCAGTACCCCGTCGGCGTCCGGCGCCACCGTGGACACCACCGGGATCCGGCCGGCCGCGATGAGGTCGGTCACCGCCGAGACGTTGACCGACTCCACGTCGCCGACGAGCCCCACGTCGACCGGCGAACCGTCGACAATGGCCGGTCGCCGCACCGCCGTGAACAGCCCACCGTCCTCACCGGACAGTCCGACGGCGAACGGCCCGTACGAGTTGACGAGGTTGACCAGTTCCCGGCCGACCTGGCCGACGAGCACCATCCGCACCACGTCCATCGCCTCGGGCGTGGTGACCCGGAGCCCGCCCCGGAACTCCGACGCGATGCCCAGCCGGCCCAGCATCGCCGAGATCTGCGGCCCCCCGCCGTGCACCACCACCGGCTTGAGCCCGACGTACCGCAGGAAGACCATGTCGGCGGCGAATGCCTGGCGCAGCTCGGGCGAGGTCATCGCGTTGCCGCCGTACTTGACGACGACCGTCGCGCCGTGGAACCGGGCCAGCCACGGCAGCGCCTCGATCAGCGTCGCGGCCTTGTCCTGTGCGATGGCGAGAGTCATGTCGAGTACGCCGAGTTCTCGTGCACGTACCCGTGCGACAGGTCGTTGGTCCAGACGGTCGCGGCGGCGGTACCGGCGTTCAGGTCGACAGTGATGGCCACGGCCCGGCCGGACAGGTCCACCTTGGACCGGTCGTCGGCGGCGGCCCCGGCCCGGCAGACCCACACCCCGTTGATCGCGACGTCGAGCCGGTCCGGTTCGAAGGCCGCCCCGGTCGTGCCCACGGCGGCCAGGATCCGGCCCCAGTTCGGGTCGTTGCCGAACAGCGCCGTCTTCACCAGGTTGTTGCGCGCGACCGCCCGGCCGACCGCCACCGCGTCGTCCTCGCTGGCCGCACCGGTCACCTCGATGGCGACGTCCTTGGTCGAGCCTTCCGCGTCGGCGAGCAACTGCCCGGCCAGGTCCCGGCAGGCCGCCTCAACGGCGGCGGCGAGCGCGCCGGAGCCGGGCGCGACGCCCGACGCCCCGGACGCCAGCAGCAGCACGGTGTCGTTGGTGGACAGGCACCCGTCGGAGTCCAGCCGCTCGAACGTCACGCGGGTGGCCGCGCGCAGCGCGGCATCGAGTTCCGATGGCGACGCCACCGCGTCGGTGGTCAGGACACATAGCATCGTGGCGAGCGCGGGCGCGAGCATCCCCGCGCCCTTGGCCATCCCGGCGACCGACCAGCCGTCTCCTGTCACGACAGCGGTCTTCGACCGGGTGTCCGTCGTCATGATCGCTTCGGCCGCGTCCGGGCCACCATCCCCGGACAGTGCCGCCGCGGCGGAGGTCACGCCGGCCAGCAACAGGTCCATCGGCAGCCGCTCCCCGATCAGCCCGGTGGAGCAGACCGCCACCTCACCGGCGCCGATCCCCAGCGCGGCCGCCAGGTGCTCGGCGGTCGCGTGGGTGTCCTGGAAGCCGGCCGGTCCGGTACAGGCGTTGGCGCCGCCCGAGTTGAGCACGACCGCCCGCAGCCGCCCGCCGCGCAGTACCTGCCGGCTCCACAAGACCGGCGCGGCCTGCACCCGGTTGGCGGTGAACACCCCGGCCGCGTCGTACCGCGGGCCGTCGTTGACGACCAGCGCCACGTCCCGCCCGCTGGACTTCAGCCCAGCCGCCACCCCCGCCGCCCGGAACCCCGCCGCGATCGTCACGGTGCCACCCCGTTCGCGGTCAGCCCGGCGGTCTCCGGCAGGCCGAGCATCAGGTTGGCGCACTGCACGGCCTGGCCGGCCGCGCCCTTGCCGAGGTTGTCGATCGCGGAGGTCACCAGGATCCGGCCGCTGTCGGTGTCCATTGTGGACTGAAGGTGCGCGGCGTTGGAGCCGAGCGTCGCGGCGGTGGCCGGCCAGACCCCTTCGGGCAGCAGCCGTACGAACGGCTCACCGGCGTAGGCGAGGGCCTCCCGGACCGCTTCCGGGGTGGCGCCCGGCAGCGGGCGGGCGGTCACGGTGGCGAGGATCCCGCGCGGCACCGGCGCGAGGACGGGCGTCAGCGACAGCGTCCGCGCTCCGGTGGCCCGTTTGATCTCCGGTACGTGCTGGTGCGCGCCGACCCGGTACGGCGCCAGCGAGCCCATCACCTCGCTGGCGAGCAGGTGCGGCTTGGCCGCCCGACCGGCGCCCGACGTGCCGGACGCGGCGACGACGACGACGTCCGACGGGTCGGCCAGCCCGGCCGCGATCAGCGGGGCGAGCGCGAGGATCGTCGCGACCGCGTAACAGCCGGTGTTCGCCACCCGGTTGGCCACCGCGATCTCCGCGCGCCGGCCGGCCAGCTCGGGCAGCCCGTACACCCACGTGCCGCGGTGGTCGGAGCCGAGGTCGACGACCTTCACCGAGGCCGGCAGGGCCGCCGCGAGCGCGGCGGACTCACCGTGCGGCAGGGCGAGGAACACCAGGTCCGCGTCGCTCAGGGCGGCCGGTTCGGTCGCCCTGAGCGTCAGGTCTAGTGCCAGATGCGGATGTACCGCCACCAGCGGCGTCCCCACCTGGCTGTGCCCGGTGGCGGCGACGATCTCAAGGTCGGGGTGCCCGGCGAGCAGGCGGAGCAGTTCCCCGCCCGCGTACCCGCTGGCCCCCGCGACGGCTACCCGCGCACCCATCGACACCTCCCTGCATCACTATGCAGGAAAGCGTATCAGCATGCAACGCCGGCGGGCTACCCGCTCGTAGAGTCAGTCGAGGACCTTGGCGAGCTGGTCGCGGGTACGCACGCCGAAGCGCCGGTACAGCCGGGTCAGGTTGGCCTCGACCGCCTTCACCGACAGGTACGTCGCCCGGGCGATCTCCCGGTTCGTCGCGCCCTGCCGGACCAGCTCCACGATCCGCCGCTCGCTGTCGGACAGCCCGCCGGTGCGGGCGCCGTCGAGCCGGGCCAGCTCCGCCTCGGCCGCGGCCCGCCAGGGCGCCGCCCCGCAAGCCGTGTACCGCCCCATCGCCTCCAGCAGCGCCTCCCGCGCCGCTCCCCGCCGGTGTGCCCGGCGCTCGATGCCGGCCAGCACGTGCCATGCGCGGGCTAGCTCGAACGGGTACGGGTGGTCGGCCCAGATCCGCAGCGCGTCGGCCAGGTCCTGCGCCGCCTCCCGGGGATGGCCGGCCAGCGCCGTGCACAGCGCGGCCGCCCGGGCCAGTCCGAGCTGGACCACCTCGCGCTCCAGCCGCCGGGCCTGCCCGGTGATCTCCGCCAGCACCTCGCCCGCCTCGCCCCGGGCCCCGGCCAGCGCGAGGGCCTCGACGAAGTCCGCGTGCCACAGGAAACCGGCCGGGTCGATCGGGCCGCGCCGCTGTTCCAGCGCGTACGAGCGGCGCATCGGCTCGATCGCGCCGACCGGGTCGCCGCGCAGCAGGAGGATCTGCCCCTGGACCGCGTACGCGCCCTTGAGCCAGTCCTCGTCCCCCGCCGCGAGGCTCGCGGCGAGGGCCTGGTCGGTGTATGCGGCGGCCTGTTCGAGCGTCCCGCCGCCCAGCTCGACCAGCGCGGCGACGAGCAGCCCCGGGCCGGGCGCACCGGGCGCGACGTCGGTGAACAGCCGCAGGCAGTACCGTCCGGCGGTGAGCGCGTCGGCCCACCGGCCGGCCCGGCTGTACACCGACGCGAGCGCGGCCAGGACGTCGGCGAGGTCCCGGACGGTACCCGCGCGCTCCACGGCCACCCGCAGCTCTTCGACGCGGCGGACCGCCTCGGCCACCTCGCCACGCTTGAGCCGGGCCATGGCGGCGAGCTGGCGGGCGGTGACTACGGCCGAGGACAGCGGCAGCCCGCGCGAGAGGGTGGCCGCCCGCTCCAGCAGGTCCTCGGTGCTGCGTACCTGGAACGACGGCTCGATGTGCCCGCGCCAGGCCAGGACCTCGACCAGGCACTCGACGTCGGTCGCCTGCTCGGCGGCCTGCTCCGCCCGCTTGAGCTCGGCCAGCATGTACTCGTTGTCCCCGTCGTAGAACGCCTTGCGTACCCGGCGCAGCCGTACCCGGGCGGTCAGCACCGCCGAGTCCTCAGCCTCCTGGAATGCCTCGTCGAGGACCGGCCCCACCGCGGACATGTCCTGCCCGGCGAGGTCGACCAGCAGCAGCCGGGCGCCGATCCGGGTGGCCGGCTCGGCGGCCTCCCGCAGCGCCGCCTCGGTGAGCCGCTGCGCCTCCTCGGACAGCCCGCCGGCGAACGCGTGCCGGGCCGCGTCCAGGCAGCGCTCCGC
>JBKPCQ010000252.1:0-4966 GCA_046727455.1 Actinomycetota bacterium
CCGCCGCGGTGCCGTCCGCCTTGACCGGCTCGGCGGCCGGAACGGGCTCGGCGGCGGCGGGTAGCTCCGGGCCGGCGGACCGCTCCGTCCGGGCGGCCCCGTCCGGGCCGGGCGGGGCGCCGTCGAACTCGGGACTCGCGCTGGACACGACAGACCGGTACGGCGAGGGCATCGGGCGCAGCCCGTCGGCCGGCAGGGGCCATTCGGGCGGCTGGTTCACGTGCTCTCCTCGCTTTCCCCGGGCTGGCGAGCCTAGCGTGTGAAGGCTGTCGGGGGTACACCCGTAAACTCGCACCGTGACCACGACACCGGATGCCCCGACCACACCACACCTGCCTGCCCAGTATGTGCCGGGCGAGGCCGAGCAGCCCAGGTACGAGCGGTGGGTATCGGCCGGGTACTTCCGGGCAGATGCTGGTAGCGAGCGTCCGGCATACACCATTGTGATTCCACCGCCCAATGTGACGGGTTCCCTACACATCGGCCACGCGCTCGATCACACCATCCAGGACGCGCTGATCCGGCGGCGGCGGATGCAGGGGTACGAGACGCTGTGGCTGCCCGGGATGGACCACGCCGGCATCGCCACCCAGAACGTCGTCGAGCGCCAGCTCGCCGCCGACGGGCTGTCCCGGCACGACCTGGGCCGGGAAGGCTTCGTCGAGCGGGTCTGGCAGTGGAAGGCCGAGTCCGGCGGGGCGATCCTCGGCCAGATGCGCCGGCTCGGCGACTCCGTGGACTGGACGCGCGAGCGGTTCACGATGGACGAGGGGTTGTCCCGCGCGGTACAGACGATCTTCAAGCGGCTGTACGACGACGGGTTGATCTACCGGGCGGAGCGCATCATCAACTGGTGCCCCCGGTGCCTCACCGCGCTGTCCGACATCGAGGTCGAGCACACCGAGGACGACGGCGAGCTGGTGTCCATCCGGTACAGCGACAAGATCGTGGTGGCCACCACCCGGGCGGAGACGATGCTCGGCGACACGGCGGTCGCCGTGCATCCCGACGATCAGCGCTACGCCCATCTCGTTGGCACGGAGGTCGCGCTGCCGCTGACCGGGCGGCGGATCCCGGTGGTGGCGGACAGCCACGTCGACCCGGCGTTCGGCACCGGCGCGGTCAAGGTCACCCCCGCCCACGACCCGAACGACTTCGAGATCGGCCAGCGGCACCACCTGCCGGCGGTGACCATCATGGACGAGCGCGGCGTGATCACGGCGCACGGGCCGTTCCAGGGGCTGGACCGGTATGAGGCCCGTCCGGCGATCGTCGCTGCCCTGCGCGAGCAGGGGCTAATCGTGGCGGAGAAGCGGCCGTACCTCCACGCCGTCGGGCACTGCCAGCGGTGCAAGACCACCGTCGAGCCACGGCTGTCGCTGCAATGGTTCGTCAACACCGGGCCGCTCGCGAAGATGGCCGGCGACGCGGTGCGCGACGGGCGGGTCCGGATCGAGCCGGCCGAGCTGGCCAAGCGGTACTTCTCCTGGGTCGACAACATGCACGACTGGTGCATCTCCCGCCAGCTGTGGTGGGGGCACCGGATCCCGGTCTGGTACGGGCCGGACGGCGAGGTCGTCTGCGTCGGGCCGGACGGGCAGCCACCGTCGGGCGAGGGCTGGCGGCAGGACGAGGACGTGCTGGACACCTGGTTCTCCAGCGCGCTGTGGCCCTTCTCGACGCTGGGCTGGCCGGACGACACCCCGGACCTGCGCCGGTTCTATCCGACCAGTGTCCTGGTCACCGGGTACGACATCCTGTTCTTCTGGGTGGCCCGGATGATGATGTTCGGGCTGTACGCGATGGGTGGCGTCCAGCCGTTCGACGTCGTCGCGCTGCACGGGATGGTACGCGACCAGCACGGCAAGAAGATGTCGAAGTCCTTCGGCAACGTGGTCGACCCGCTCGACTGGATCGAGCGGTTCGGCGCGGACGCGACCCGGTTCACCCTGGCGCGCGGCGCCAACCCGGGCGCCGACGTGCCGGTCAGCGAGGAGTGGTGCCAGGGCTCCCGCAACTTCTGCAACAAGCTGTGGAACGCCACCCGCTTCGCGTTGATGAACGGCGCGACGACAGCGGGCGACCTGCCGCCGGCCGAGGAACTGTCCACGGTGGACCGGTGGATCCTGTCCCGGCTCCAGCACCTGATCGACGAGGTCGACGAGGAGTTCGAGGGGTACGAGCTGGCCAAGGTCTGCGACACCCTGTACCACTTCGCGTGGGACGACGTGTGCGACTGGTACCTCGAACTGAGCAAGCCGGTGGTGGGCAGCCAGCCGCAGACGCGCCGGGTGCTCGGCCACGTCCTGGATCAGCTTCTCCGCCTGCTCCACCCGGTCATCCCGTTCGTGACCGACGAGCTGTGGACGGCGCTGACCGGTCGCTCCGACCGGTCCGGCTCGGCGGCGTCTGGCGCCGCGCGCGACCCGGACCAGTCGTCCGTGGTGGTCGCGCGGTGGCCGACCCCGGACAAGTCCTATGTGGACGACGCGGCCGAGGCCGAGCTGGCGGCGCTGCAACGGGTGGTCACCGAGGTTCGGCGGTTCCGGTCGGACCAGGGCCTCAAGCCGGGGCAGCGGGTCGCGGCACGGCTCACCGGGCTGGCCGGCGCCGGCCTCGCCGGGCACGAGGCGCTGATCCGGTCCCTCGCCCGGCTCGATCCGCCGGCGAAGGGGTTCACGCCGACCGCGATGCTGGCCGTCAGCGGCGGGGTCGCGGTGGCGCTGGACACCCGCGGTGCGATCGACGTGAGCGCGGAGCAGGCCCGGCTGGCCAAGGACCGGGCGGCCGCGGAGAAGGAGCGGGCCGGTGCGCTCGCGAAGCTGGGCAACGAGGCGTTCCTGGCCAAGGCGCCCGAGCGGGTGGTGGCCGGCATCCGGGAGCGGCTCGCGGCGGCCGAGGCCGAGCTGGCGCGGGTGGACGCCGCGCTGGCCGCCCTGCCGTCGTGAGTGATCCCGGCGCGGGCACCGCGGGGGTGGGATCGTGACGGATTTCGCGGAGGTGGACCGGGCGCTGGAGGCGCGTGGGTTCACCCGGATGGTCTTCGACCTGTCGCGGATCGAGTCCCTGCTGGACCTGCTGGGCAACCCGCAGCGGGCGTACCCGTCGATCCACATCACGGGCACCAACGGCAAGACCTCGACCGCGCGGCTGATCGACGCGCTGCTGCGCGCGCACGGGCTGCGCACGGGGCGGTACACCAGCCCGCACCTGGACAGCGTGCGGGAGCGGATCAGCCTGGACGGGGAGCCGGTGAGCGAGGAGCGGTTCGTGGAGATCTACCGCGAGGTTGCCCCGGTGGCGGAGCTAGTGGATCGAGGTTCCGGGTCGCCCGGCCAAGCGCCGGGAGCCGGAACCTCGACAAAGGAGATCGGGGAGCCGCTGACGTACTTCGACATGACCACCACGATGGCGTTCGCGGCGTTCGCCGACGCGCCGGTCGACGCGGCGATCGTCGAGGTGGGCCTGGGCGGCGCGGAGGACTCGACCAATGTGCTGCACGCCGGTACCGCCGTCATCACGCCGATCGGGCTCGACCACACCGAGTGGCTCGGCGACACCATCGGAGACATCGCCTGGGCCAAGGCCGGCATCGTCCACAGTGGAGCGACGCTGATCTGCGCGGCCCAGTCCGACGACGCGGCCGAGCCGATCCTGCGGCGGTGCGCGGAGGTCGGCGCGACGATCGCCCGGGAGGGGGCGGAGTTCGGGGTGCTGCACCGGGAGCTGGCCGTGGGTGGTCAGGTGCTCACGATCCAGGGCCTCGGCGGCGTCTACGACGAGCTGTACCTGCCGCTGCACGGCGCGCACCAGGCGCAGAACGCCGCCGTCGCGCTCGCCGCGGTCGAGGCGTTCCTCGGCGCGGGCCGCGACCGGCAGCTCGAGGCGACGACCGTACGGTCCGGGTTTGCCGAGGCCACGTCGCCGGGGCGGCTGGAGCGGGTACGGACGGCGCCGGTGATCCTGCTCGACGCCGCGCACAACCCGCACGGGATGGCGGCGCTGGTCGCGGCGCTCGGGGAGGAGTTCGCGTTCCGGCGGCTCGTCGCGGTCGTGGCCGTACTCGCCGGCAAGGACGCCACCGGCATGCTCGAACTCCTCGAACCGGCCGTCGACGCGGTCGTCATCACCCGCAACTCGTCGACCCGGGCGATGTCCCCGGAACGGCTGGGGGAGCTGGCGGTCGAGGTGTTCGGGGAGGAGCGGGTCACCGTCGAGCCCGAACTTCCCGACGCCATCGCCACGGCGGTCGTGCTGGCCGAGTCCGGCGATGTCGAGCTGGGCGGGGCCGGGGTACTCGTCACCGGCTCGGTGATGACCGTCGCCGACGCGCGGAAGCTGTTGCGTCGATGACGGACGAGGAGGAGCCGCGCTCGGGGCTGCGCGACCCCGAGGCCGCTGTGCGGGGCGTCGGCGCCGGCGCGCTCGCGATCGAGGCGCTGGTCCTGCTCCTGGCGATCGTACCGATGACGAAGCTGGCCGGGCACCGGGCCGGCCCGGCGGTCGGTGCCGCCGTGGCGGTGGCGGTGCTGTGCGCGGTACTCGCCGGGCTGCTGCGCCACCGCTGGGCGTGGTACGCCGGGATCGGGCTGCAGGTCGCCCTGTTCGCGTGCGGCCTGCTGCACGTCGCGCTCGCGATCCTGGGCCTGCTCTTCGGTGCCGTCTGGGGCTATGTGCTGTCGGTCCGGAGGAGCGTGCTCGGCAGAAGCTAGTGCCTGACGTCCCATTTGGTCAGCGCGATGCCGTGCCCGTCCGGGTCTCGGAAGGCGGCCGACCACAGCTCCAGCTCCTCGAAGCGGCTGACCGGGCGGGGGCGGTGGACGAACTCGACACCCTGGAGCAGCAGCTCGTCATAGGCGGCCTGCACGTCGGGTACCTCAAGGAGCAGGTGGATCAGCCGGCGGTCCACCGGCGGCATGTCCACCACCCGGCGCAGCACGATCCGCGCGTCGCCGGACTCCAGAAC
>JBKPCQ010000253.1:0-11373 GCA_046727455.1 Actinomycetota bacterium
CTCATCCGCGCCGTGGAGAAGTTCGACTACACCAAGGGCTACAAGTTCTCCACCTACGCCACCTGGTGGATCCGCCAGGCCATCACCCGCGCCATGGCCGACCAGGCCCGCACCATCCGCATCCCGGTACACATGGTCGAGGTGATCAACAAGCTCGGCCGGATCCAGCGCGAGCTGCTCCAGGACCTGGGTCGCGAACCCACCCCGGAGGAGCTGGCCAAGGAGATGGACATCACCCCGGAGAAGGTGCTGGAGATCCAGCAGTACGCCCGGGAGCCGATCTCGCTCGACCAGACCATCGGCGACGAGGGCGACAGCCAGCTCGGCGACTTCATCGAGGACTCGGAGGCGGTCGTCGCGGTCGACGCGGTCTCCTTCTCGCTGCTGCAGGACCAGCTCCAGCAGGTACTCCAGACGCTGTCCGAGCGGGAGGCCGGAGTGGTCCGGCTGCGCTTCGGGCTGACCGACGGGCAGCCGCGCACGCTCGACGAGATCGGCCAGGTGTACGGTGTCACCCGCGAGCGGATCCGGCAGATCGAGTCGAAGACCATGTCGAAGCTGCGGCACCCGTCGCGCTCCCAGGTTCTGCGCGACTACCTGGACTGACCGGGGGCTCGACGGACGGATTGTGTGGCGGGTCGCGAGGTCCGCCACACTAGCGTCGGGTTGCCGTCAGAAATCTTGGTCCCAACATGGTCGTTGACGCGACAGGATGGGTAAGAGGCAGACTGTCGGTACCACTGTGATCCAGGTCCCCTTGACCCGGCGGGAACGACGTAGCCTCCGCGGGTGTTGGATCGTAGGTGGTAGAGAGATTGGGTAGGCGTTCCATCGGTGACCATCAGGAGGAGGAGGCGATGACCCCGACCCTCACGCCGCCGCCGGAAACGGTGGCTTTTCCGGGCGCCGAAGAGCGCTGCGACCGTTGCAACGCGGCGGCGAAGTTGCGGGTGATGATCGCTGGCGGGGGCGAGCTCGTGTTCTGTGGGCACCACGCCAACAAGTACGCCGAAAGGCTCGTGAAGATCGCGGTACAGGTGGCGGTGTCGCCGGAGTTCTCCTGGCGGGGCACCGACCTTATGTCCACCAGCTGATCCATAGTCGCGCGCGGCGGGCGCCTCTGGATGATCCGGGGCGCCCGTCGGCGTCTCCTCACAGTGTCTGGATCGTCGCGATCCGCTCTTCGAGCTGCTCGATCGTTGCCTGGGCGCTGGGCGGGCCGCCGCACAACCGGCGCAGCTCGGCGTGGATCTTCCCGTGCGGTAGCCCGGTCCGGTGGTGGTGCGCCGCGACGAGTGCGTTGAGTTGGCGGCGCAGCAGGATCCGCCGCTCCCCGGCGGTACGCGGGGCGGGGCGCTGTGGAGGCGCCTGGGCGGCGGCCGGCTTCGCCGTACCCCGCTGCTCGGCCTGGCGCCTGGCGAGGAGGACCGCCACCTGGTCCGCGGTGAGCAGGCCGGGCAGGCCGAGGTACTCCTCCTCCTCGGGGGTACCGGCACCGACCGGCGTACCGAACGAGGCACCGTCGAAGATCACCTGATCGAGCTCGGCGGTCGCGGACAGCACCTCGAACCGCTTGTCCAGCTCGCCCGACGCCCGTTCGGTGCGCTGCGCCCGCTCCAGCAGCTCGTCGTCGAGCCCGTCGCCGGTGCGCTTCAGACCCAGCACGTGGTCCCGCTCGACCTCCATGTCGCTGGCCAGCTCCAGCAGGTGCGTGACGCTCGGTACGAACACGCTGGCGGTCTCGCCCGCGCGGCGGGCCCGGACGAACCGGCCGACCGCCTGTGCGAAGAACAGCGGCGTGGAGGCGCTGGTGGCGTACACGCCGACGGCGAGACGCGGGATGTCCACCCCCTCCGACACCATCCGTACGGCGACCAGCCAGCGCTGCCCGGTACCGGCGAAAGCGGCGATCCGCCCCGAGGCCCCCGCGTCGTCGGAGAGCACCACCACCGCCTGCTCACCGGTGATCTCGCCGATCAGCTTCGCGTACGCCCGCGCCGCCGGCTGATCGGAAGCGATCACCAGGCCGCCGGCGTCGGTCATGCCGTGCTCGCGCAGCACGGTCAGCCGCGCGTCGGCCGCCCGGAGTACCTGGGGGATCCAGTCCCCGCTCGGGTCCAGTGCGGCCCGCCACGCCTGGGCGACCAGGTCCTGGGTCATCGGCTCGCCGAGCCGGGCGGCCAGCTCGTCCCCGGCGCTGGTCCGCCAGCGGGTCTCGCCCGAGTAGGCCAGGAAGATCACCGGCCGGACGACGCCGTCGCGCAACGCGTCGCCGTACCCGTAGGTGGAGTCCGCCCGCGAGCGCAGCAGCCCGTCCGGACCCCGCTCGTACCGCACGAACGGGATCGGGTTCTCGTCCGACCGGAACGGCGTGCCGGTGAGCATCAGCCGCCGCACCGCGGGCTCGAAGGCGGCCTTCACCCCGTCCCCCCACGACCGGGAGTCCCCCGCGTGGTGGATCTCGTCGAGGATGACCAGCGTGCGCCGCGTGAGGGTACGCCGCCGGTGCACCCGCGGCGCCATCCCGACCTGGGCGTAGGTGAGCACCGCCCCGTGGAAGTCGGCCGCGGAGTGCACGTCGGCGTTGCGGAACGCCGCGTCGAGCTGGATCCCGACGCTGCCCGCGGCCCCCGCCCATTGGGTCTTCAGGTGCTCGGTCGGCGTCACGACGGTGACCGCATCGACGGTACGGTCGGCCAACAGCTCCGCCGCGATCCGCAGGGCGAACGTGGTCTTCCCCGCCCCGGGCGTCGCCACCGCGAGGAAGTCCTCGTCACGGCGGCGCAGGTACTCCACCAGGGCCTTGCGCTGCCAGGCCCGCAGCGGCGGGAACGCGTCCAGTACCGGCCGCGGCGGCGCCATCGGCTCCTCCCCTCCCGAACGCGGAAACGCCCCCGGGCCGGCAGGCTCGAAGGCGGTCCTCAGCTTAGCCCGAGGCGGCGCCCGCGTCCGGGCGGCGCCCCGGGTCCTCGGAAGGGTGGCCGGCTACTCGCCGAACGAGTCGTAGATCTCCTGGCACGCCGGGCAGACCGGCGAGCCGGGCTTCGGCACCTTGGTCACCGGGAACTTCTCCCCGCACAAGGCCTCGACGAAGGTGCCCAGGACGGCACTTTCCGTCATCTTGTCCTTGTCGACGTAGTGGAACAGCTCGGGGCCGGTGTCGGCTTCCTTCTCCCGGACATCGGGGCTCTCGACCATCTGAGTGTTCATGACACTCCAGTCTGCCAGCATCCCGGCTCAGCCACGATGGGTACGGTGACCGGGTGGGCATCGTTCTCGGCACGCACGTGGCCGCCGCGCGTGCCTCGGGTACCCCCGTCGTGGCGCTGGAGACCACGCTGGTCTCGCACGGCCTGCCCCGCCCGGACAACCTGCGGGTGGCCCGCGAGGTCGAGGCGGCGGTCCGGGAACACGGCGCGGTACCGGCCACCATCGGCATGATCGGCGGCAGCCTGGTGGTCGGCGTCGACGACGACCAGCTCACCCGGCTGGCCACGTCGGACAAGGTCGCCAAGCTGTCCGCGCGGGACCTGGCGGTCGCGGCGGCGGCGGGCGCGGACGGGGCCACCACGGTCGCCGGTACCGCCGCGGTGGCGCACGCCGCCGGCATCCGCGTCTTCGCGACGGGCGGGCTCGGCGGCGTGCACCGGGACGCCCCGTACGACGAGTCGGCCGACCTGGTCACCCTCGCGCGCACCCCGATCGCGGTGGTCTGCGCCGGGGTCAAGTCGATCCTCGACGTCGGCGCCACCCTGGAGCGCCTGGAGACGCTGGGGGTGGCCGTCATCGGGTACCGGACGAGGGCCTTCCCGGGGTTCTTCGTCAGCGACAGCGGCTTCCCGCTGGACTGGTCGGTCGACTCCCCGGCCGAGCTGGCGGCGGTGGTACGGGCGCAGCAGGCCCAGGGGGTACACCCGGGGGCGGTGGTGGTGGCCCACCCGCTGCCGCCGGACGAGCAGCTCGACCCGACCGTGCACGAGCGGGTCCTGGCCGACGGTCTCGCGGCGCTGCACCGCGACGGCGTCACCGGCAAGGCCGTCACGCCGGCCCTGCTGGCCCACTTCCACGCGGCCACCGGCGGCCGCAGCCTGGCGGTCAACGTGCGGATCATCCTGCGGAACGCGGCACTGGCGGCCCAACTGGCGGTGGCGCTTGCCCACTGACCGCATCGTCGTGGTCGGGGACGTGGTCACCGACGTGCTGGCCATCCACACCGATCCGCTCGCCGTGGGCACCGACACCAGGGCGCGGATCGAACTGACCGGTGGCGGCGCGGCGGCCAACACCGCGGCCTGGCTGGCCGCCATCGGCGTACCGGTCACCCTCGTCGCCGTGGTCGGCACCGACGGGCCGGCCAGGGACCGGATCGAGGAGCTGGCGCGGGGCGGCGTCGACTGCGCGATCCGCCGGACGGCCGAGGCACCCACCGGTACCGTCATCGTGCTCTCGCGGGCCGGCGAGCGCAGCATGGTGAGCGACCGGGGCGCCAACCGGCTGCTGTCCCCGGCGGACATCGACGCGGCGCTCGCCGGGACGCCGGACGCCGGGCACCTGCACCTGTCGGGCTACGTGCTGCTGGACGAGGCGTCCCGGAGCGCCGGGCGGTACGCGCTGCGAGCGGCGCGCGAGCACGGCATGACCACGAGCGTCGACGCGGCCTCGGCCGGCCCGCTGCGGCGCGTCGGCGGCGAGACCTTCCTGGCCTGGGTACGCGGCGTGGACCTGCTGCTCGCCAACGCCGACGAGGCCGCCGTCCTGCCCGCCGCGCTCGCCGACCGCGTGCGCCATGCGGTGATCAAGCAGGGTGCCGTCGGGGCGGTCTGGGCCGATCCACGGATCGAGGTCCCCGCCGAGCCGGCCGAGGTCGTCGACGTCACCGGCGCCGGGGACGCGTTCGCGGCCGGCCTCCTGGCGGCGTGGTGCGCCGGTGCCGAGCCGTCCGCGGCGCTGCGGGCCGGTACCCGGCTGGGCGCCCGCGCGGTGGGTCTCGCCGGGGCCCGGCCGGTGGGTGTCGCCGGCGTCTCAATCGTCGGCGTCGATGACGCGGGGCGGGTGCTCCGCCGGTAGGGCGCGGGGTCCCGTGGGCGGCTCGCGACGGCGCAGCCGGAGGCGCTTCTTCGGCAGGCGGTCATTGGCCCAGATGACCGCGAGCCAGGGTACGACCACCATGCCGATGCCACAGACCGGCAGCCACAACCACAGCAGCGGCGCGTGGGCGCTGACGAGTACCGCCGCGATGACGAGGGCCACCGCGCGGATGGCCATCATGATGGCGTACCGGATCTCGCGGAACCGCAGTTCGTCACGAGGGCTGGGGCGCGCGTCGGTGATCAGGACGGGCCTTCTGTCGCGCTTCACGTCCGGTACCTTCCTCGGGAGTCACCTCCATCCTGGCACCGGTTCGCCCGTCGGCGGCAACCGCTCAGCCGCCAGCTTTCGCGGCGGCCTTCGTCTGCTGCTTGTGTTCACGTACCTTGACCAGCGATTTCTCGTCCACGATGTCCGCTACCGAGTAGTGCGATCCCTTATCGCCGAACATCCCGGCCGCCTCGCGCCAACCTTTCGGCTGCACCCCGTACTGCTTGCCGAGCAGCGCCACCATGATCTGCGCCTTCTGCTTGCCGAAGCCGGGCAGCTCGCTGACGCGCCTCAGCAGCTCCCTGCCGTCCTTCGCCTCCGTCCACAGCCGCTCGGTGTCCCCGTCGTAGCGAGCGACGATCAGGCGGCAGGCTTCCTGTACCCGGGCGGCCATGGCCTTGGGGAAGCGGTGGAGGGCCGGCCGTTGGGCGAAGACCTCGACCAGCGCTTCCGGGTCGTAGTCGGCCAGCTCACGGGCATCCGGCTCATGGCCCAACCGCTGGGCCAGGTCGTAAGGCGCGGAGAAGGCGCGTTCGAGCGGTACCTGTTGATCAAGGATCATCGCGACCAGCAGGGCGAGCGGGCTGCGGTGCAGCAACTCGTTGGCCTTGGGGTCGATGGGCAGTGTGAATGCCATTGCGGCCTCCGTGTGTGGCGGGCTACGCCCTACATCCTGCCGCGTCCGCCGGCGACTGGTCACCGAGCTACCCGATCACGCGGTCGCCCCCTCAAGATGACTCGAACGGACGACCTCCACGACGAACCGCGCCGCGTTGGTCGCGGCCTTCCGTTGCTCCTCATCGGTCTTGTGAAAGCCCCAGTCAGAGATGCCCTTCACCACGATCCAGTCGATTCCGGCCCGGTGCGCCGCGGTGTAGACGCCGGCGCCCTCCATTTCGCATCCGAGCGCCTCGGGGTCGAGGGTGACCAGCTCGTCACGTACGGACTTCAAGTCCACCAGCACATCCCAGGTCAGCAGGGCGCCGACATGGACCTGAACCCCCTCCGGCGGGTCCGCCGAGGCGAAGTAGTTGTACAGCCGGTGCCCGGCGGTGACGAAATCGCCGCGGATCCGGATGGCCGGCCGACCGTCGTCGGTCTCGGTCACCTTGCGCGGACCGACGAGACGCAACTGGCGCGACACGATGATGTCGCCGGTCTCCTGTTCGCCCATCCGCAATCCGAAGCAGATACCCGTGGAGATGACGTAGTCGGCCTTCCACTGCGCGATGAGCTCCGGCACGCTCGCGCCCGCCGACACCGGACCGGTCGAGCCAGGACCGGTCTGCGCCAGTACCACATTCGAGTTGCCCAGGGTACCCAGCTGGAAAACGGGATACCCCCGGGAGTCCCGTACCGGCTCCTTGCCGGTGACCGCGCGTACCGCGGCGAGTACCGCCGCTCGTTCGACCGGCGTCGACACCACCATCAGGACGACGCTGCGCTGCCTCGCGATCGCGAACGCCTCGCGGATCGGCTCGGCCAGCGACCGCCGGTAGCGCGCGTACTGCCACCCCGCCAGAAACGCGACACCGACGCTGATCGGCGTGAGCCCGCTGACCATCATGCCGATGATCCACGCGCGAAGCGTGACCGGTGTCAGGTGCGGCGGGTCGCTCCACAGTAGACGCTGGGCCAGCCAGCGGACGGCGAGGGCGAAGGTGACCGGGTGGCCCTCACAGCCCGGTCCCGGGCACGCGGCGCGCTCCCATCCGGGGACGAGAAACGCCATGGCGAGGATGACCCCCACCACTCCGCCGAGGTACAGGAAGAAGAAACTGCCGGTCTCCACGATGCGGTTCGGCTTGGCGTCGGGCCGACCGGCAAACCACAGGTTGACCTCCGGATCGTCACCGAACACCGTCAGTCCGTCCGCCCATCTGGCCACCTTCTCCCGCATCGGCGCGGTCGTGACGCCGTCGCGCAGGCAGACCAGCGTAGTGTCGTCCGGGGCGAGGCGGGTGAACCGGCGCGCGACGTCAGCCAGCAGCTCGTCGGCCCGAGCCGGGTCGGCCTGGTGGAACATCACCAAGCTCCAGTGCTCGTTCGGTAGAAGCTCCGCGGCGACCCGACCCGGGCTCGGTCTTCCACCGACCAGCGAGCGGCAGCCGCGCCAGACCAGCCGGCCGAGCATCCACAGCTGGTCCACGAGGATCACCACCAGCAGCACCAACTCCAGCGAGACCGCGACCGCGAACACGCCCCCGCGGCCGATCACCCCGCGCAGCGCCACCAGCGTCAGTACGCCGACCACGACCGTCACGAACTGGACCACCAGCACGACCAGGTGCCACTGGTGGTCGGCGAACCAGAGCAACCCGTGCCCGCTCCCCTTGACCCGCCGGTCGGCCGGCCGCCGGAGCATCGCGAACGAATCGGAGCCGCGCCAGACCAGCCGGCCGTCCAGCGATGCGAGGTACAACTGGAAAGCCAACGGCGCTCTGGTCCGGACGATCCCGATCGTGCGAGGGCGGAGCAGGTTGACGACTGGGCGTCCGAACTCGGCTGCGGCTCCGGCACGGGCGGCGGCGCGACACTCAGGAAATGAAACATCACCGCTGGCCACGGCGACTCCCGCTTACGCGATCTGTAGGTCCAGCAGCATGCTGATGAGCAGCGCGAGCGGGTCGGTCGCGAGCAGCGTGTCGGCCGGCTCCGTGGCGAGGTACAGCGTGTGCATGACCGGTAGCGTGCCACAGCGCCCGGAAACCCCGGCGTCGTACCCCCTTCAGGCGCCAAGATCTGCGGGCAGCTTACGACAGCGGTCAATACATTGCGCTCATTCATCTCTCAGTCATGCCGCTGGCCTGGTGGCCGGCACGCCGGTCAAGGCACGATGAACCATGGAGACCAGGGGGTACAGGCGGCTGGCCCGGGTCTTGAAGTGGGTCGCGATATCGCTCGGATCCGTTGCCGTCGTCCTCATTGCCGGACTGGGCCTCGTCGCGCTGGTGGCCCAGGGCGGCAGTACTGATACCTGGAGCCGCTGGAGCAGCGCCGGCCAGGCATTCGGCGTACTCACCGCCGTCTTCTCCGGTTTCGCCTTGGCAGCGCTGGTCATCACATTCCTGATGCAGTTACAGGAACTCAAGGCACAGCGCACCGAGCTGTGCCAGCAGCGGGAGTTGCTCGGCCAAGCCCGGGCGGCTCTGCATTTGAGCGCCGAGGCGGAAATCCGGACCTTGCACGGCAACCTCATAAAGCTGGCGATGGACGACGAGGATCTCGCCGAGGTATGGCCCCAGCTCGTTGCCGGGCTCGCCCCCGGCCGCAACCGCCAGTACCTCTACGTCAACCTCATACTTCAGCATCTGTGGCTCCGTTTCCGTACAAGCGTCGTCACCGAGCCGCAACTGCGCAGCGAAATCGCCTTCCTCTTCAGCAGCCCGCTGGTCCGGGCGTACTGGAGGGACACCGAGCGATCCCGCACGAGTCATGTCGTGCCGGGAACCGAGGATTTCCACTTCAACGAGGTTGTGGCCCAGGTCGCGAACAACTATGCCAAACTGGCGAGGCTGGATGGTCCACCGCCGAACGAGATGCGGGACGAGGCGGCCTGACTACCGCTCGGGAATGTCCGGCTTCGCGCGCACGAGCGTTTCCCTGGTGATCACAACGATCCGCTCGTAGTCCGCCCGGCTGGCATCCGCCGGTAAGGCGCCGTCCAGATTCTCGGTCAGATCGGTGCCGATGACGGCGAACCGCCCGTCGGCCAGCTCGAAAATGTCCGGACAGCTGCAGTTGGTCGCACTGCCACGCTCACGGGGGGAGACACCCAACCTACGGGTGATTTCGGCGACCACAACGCTCCTCGGACAAGCAGATGTCGTGCGCCGGGTTGGCCGGTCGCCTCAGATGATGAATGATCGGGCTCATCTAACCCAGACGGTCGTGCCCTGTTCAAACTGTGTTCGGCTGCTGAGTCCCAGGGCGACTACGGCAGTATGGACGCCGTGACCGAGCCGCTGCTGGACGCCGACGGGATCGAGCGCCTCCGCACCGCCCTGCTCGCCGCCCGGTACACGAGCGCGGGCATCGCCGAGCGGATCGGCCCGCGGGCCACCGCGGCTCTGCGCCGGGACGACCACCGCGCCGCCCTCCGCGCGACAGCAGACCGCGACCGCGACCCCCTCGCCACCCTGATCCGTCTCTTCCTGTGCGCACAGCCCGAGCCGCGGGGAGCGGTCGCCGCCGCCCTCCCCGTAGCGCCCCTCGAAGCCGCCGGCCTGATCCAGGGCACGGCAACGGTAAGGGCAGCCATCGAACTGGAGCCGTACGGCGACGACTGGTGGGTCGTCTCGGACCTCACCGGCGGCCCGCTCGCCCCGGACCACGTCCTCGGCGTCGGCGGAGCCTCGACGACGCTGGCCGGCGCGACGATCCGCCGGCCGGTCGGGACGGCACTCGACCTCGGTACCGGCTGCGGGATCCAGGCGCTGCACCTGTCCACGCACGCCGGGCGGGTCACCGCGACCGACGTGTCCGAGCGGGCGCTGCGCTTCGCGGCCACCACGGCGGCGCTGAGCGGGCAGGACTGGGAACTCCTGAACGGGGACCTGACCGCGCCGGTACGCGGGCGGCGGTTCGACCTCGTCGTCAGCAACCCGCCGTTCGTCGCCGGGCCCGGTACCGCCACCCACGTCTACCGCGACTCCGGCCGCCCCGGCGACGCGGTCTGCGCCGAGCTGGCCGCCGCCGCGCCGGCGCTGCTGACCGAGGGCGGCACCATGCAGTACCTGGCCAACTGGTTGCACATCACCGGCGAGGACTGGGCGGAGCGGGTGGCCGGGTGGGTCGCCGGTACCGGCCTGGACGCGTGGGTCATCCAGCGCGAGGTGACCGACCCGGCGTCCTACGTGCGGCTGTGGCTGTCGGACGCGGCCGAGGGGCCGGAGCGGGCCGCCGCGTGGCTGGACTGGTTCGACGCGCACAAGGTCGAGGCGGTCGGGTTCGGCCTGGTCACCCTGCGCCGGGCCGGGCACGACGATCCGGTGGTCCGGACCGAGGACCTGCGCCAGGCCGTGGACCAGCCGCTCGGCGAGCAGGCGGCGGCCTGGTTCGACCGCCAGGACCGGCTGCGTGGTACCAGCCCGCTGGGCCGGCGGTACCGGACCGCAGCCGGCCTGCGGCTGCGCCAGGAGGCGACGCTCGGCGCCGACGGCTGGGCGGTGGACCGGCAACTGCTGGAGCTACCGCAGGGGCTGCGCTGGACCGAGGAGGTCGACCCGCTGGTGGTCGCGCTCGTCGGCGGCTGCGACGGGAGCCTGCCGCTGCGCGCCCAGCTCACCCTGCTCGCGGCGGCGCACGGCGTGGCAGAGGAGGCGCTGGCCGAGGTGGCGGGACCGATCGTGGCCCACCTCGTCGAGCGGGGGTTCCTGGAGGAGGTTGTCCCGTGAGAGCGCTCGTCCAGACCGTCAGCCGGGCAGCCGTGACAGTCGACGGTACCGTCGTCGGCGCGATCGGCGACGGCCTGCTGGTCCTGCTCGGGGTGACCCACCCCGACACCGACGCGACCGCGAAGGAACTCGCCCGCAAGGTGTACGAGCTGCGCATTCTCGACGACGAGCGGTCCGCCGCCGACGTCGGCGCGCCGGTACTCGTGGTCAGCCAGTTCACCCTGTACGGGGACGCGCGCAAGGGACGGCGGCCGAGCTGGTCGGCGGCGGCTCCCGCCGAGGTCGCCGAGCCGCTGGTGCAGGCGTTCGCCCAGGCGCTGCGCGAACGGGGCGCAACCGTGGCAACCGGGAAGTTCCGGGCGCGGATGCTGGTGGAGAGCGTCAATGTCGGACCCAGGACAGTACTGCTGGAATTGTGATCTGCAAAGCGGACGATCTGGACCAAGGGGATAACGAAGCTCCCCGATTCATGCCACGGATCGAACGCCTCACCCCGACTTCACGTGTCTAGGTAGACGCTCTATTTCCGTACAGCGTGGAACCTCGAGCACGGGGAGGCGAGTGACAGTGGCCCAGCCGCTCACCGCGACCAGCAGCGACGAAGAGCAGATCGAGACCG
>JBKPCQ010000254.1:0-5361 GCA_046727455.1 Actinomycetota bacterium
AGCTACCTGATGCAGATCCTCATGGCCGTGATGATGGCGACCTTCATGTTCGTGCTGATCCCGCGCGCCGAGGTGTGCGCCGAGCGGATCGAGGAGGTGCTCGACGCCGAGCCCAGCGTGAAGGTACCGGTCGCGCCGGTCACTCCGCTGCGTCGCCAGGGCGAGCTGGAACTGCGCGGGGTCGACTTCCGGTACCCGGGGGCGGAGGAACCCGTGCTGCACGGCATCGACCTGGTCGCCCGGCCGGGGCGGACGACCGCCGTCATCGGCGGTACCGGCAGCGGCAAGACCACGCTGCTCAACCTCATCCCGAGGCTGTTCGACGCGACCGGCGGCACCGTGCTCGTCGACGCGGTGGACGTGCGCGACCTGGACCCGGCGGTACTCGCGCGCACCGTCGGGCTGGTCCCGCAGAAGCCGTACCTGTTCTCCGGTACCGTCGCGTCGAACCTGCGCTACGGCCGGCCGGACGCGACCGACGAGGAGCTGTGGCGGGCGCTCGGGGTGGCGCAGGCGCGCGACTTCGTGGCCGCGATGCCGGGCGGCCTCGACGCGAAGATCGCGCAGGGCGGCGCCAACGTGTCCGGCGGGCAGCGCCAGCGGCTGGCGATCGCGCGGGTGCTGGTCGCCCGGCCGGAGATCTACCTGTTCGACGACTCGTTCTCGGCACTGGACTACGCGACCGACTCGGCGTTGCGGGCGGCGCTGGCCGAGGAGATCAGCGACGCGACCGTGGTCATCGTCGCCCAGCGGGTCAACACCATCCGGCACGCCGACCGCATCGTCGTGCTCGACGAGGGCCGGGTGGTCGGCAGCGGTACGCACGCCGAGCTGATGACCACCAACCCGACGTACCGCGAGATCGTGCTCTCCCAGCTCACCGAAGAGGAGGCGGCGGCGTGACAATGCAAACGGGGGCGCCGCGGCGGCCACAGCCGCCGGCGTTCGGGCCGGGGCGGATGATGGCCGCCGGCATGCCGGCCGAGAAGGCGTTGGACTTCAAGGGCTCCACCCGGCGGCTGCTGGCCCTGCTGCGGCCGGACCGGGCGCTGCTGGGGGCGGTACTGGTCCTCGGCGCCGGCAGCGTGGCGCTGTATGTGACCGGGCCGCGGGTGCTGGGGCACGCCACGGACATCATCTTCAGCGGTGTCGTCGGCTCTAGGCTTCCCGCCGGTACGACCAAGGAGCAGGCGGTCGAGGCGTTGCGCGCACGGGGCAGCAACCGGCTCGCCGACATGCTGGCGTCGATGCACGTGGTACCGGGCCAGGGCATCGACTTCACCGCGCTCGCCCACGTGCTGATGTGGGTACTGCTGATCTACGCGCTCGCCGCCGTCCTGGGCATCCTGCAGTTCCGGCTCACCACGGCCATCGTGCAGCGGGCCGTCTTCCGGCTGCGCGAGCAGGTCGAGGCGAAGCTGTCCCGGCTGCCGCTGAAGTACTTCGACGGGCAGCCGCGCGGCGAGGTGCTCAGCCGGGCCACGAACGACACCGACAACATCGCGCAGACCCTCCAGCAGACGCTGAGCCAGCTCGTCACGTCGCTGCTGACGATCCTCGGGGTGCTGGCGATGATGTTCTGGATCTCGCCGTTGCTCGCGTTGATCGCGCTGGTCTCGGTACCGCTGTCGATCGTCCTGACCGCGGCCATCGCCAAGCGGTCCCAGCCGCAGTTCGTCAAGCAGTGGGCCACCACCGGCCGGCTCAACGCCCATATCGAGGAGATGTTCACCGGCCACACGCTGGTCAAGGCTTTCGGCCGGCAGAAGGAGGCGGCGCAGACCTTCACCGAGCACAACGAGGCGCTGTTCGCCTCCAGCTTCCGCGCGCAGTTCATCTCCGGGACCATCCAGCCGGCGATGATGTTCATCGGCAACCTGAACTACGTGCTGGTCGCCGTGGTGGGCGGGCTACGGGTGGCGTCGGGTGCGCTGTCGCTGGGCGAGGTGCAGGCGTTCATCCAGTACTCGCGCCAGTTCAGCCAGCCGCTGACCCAGGTGGCGAGCATGGCCAACCTGCTGCAGTCCGGGGTGGCCTCGGCCGAGCGGGTCTTCCAGCTCCTCGACGCCGGGGAGCAGGAGCCCGACCCGGACCCGCCGGCCCGGCCGGAGGTGGTCCGCGGGCGGGTCGCGTTCGAGAACGTGTCGTTCCGGTACGACCCGGACCGGCCGCTGATCGAGGACCTGTCGCTGACCGCCGAACCCGGCCAGACCGTCGCGATCGTCGGGCCGACCGGGGCCGGCAAGACCACCCTGGTCAACCTGCTGATGCGCTTCTACGACGTGACCGGTGGCCGGATCACCCTCGACGGCGTGGACATCGTGACGATGTCCCGCGAGGAGCTGCGCTCGCACATCGGCATGGTCCTCCAGGACACCTGGCTGTTCGGCGGGACGGTCGCGGAGAACATCGGCTACGGTGCCGACAACCCGACCCGCGAGCAGATCGTGGCCGCCGCCGAGGCGGCGCACGTCGACCACCTCTGCCGTACCCTGCCGGACGGGTACGACACGGTGATCGACGAGGAGGGGTCGACGGTCAGCGCGGGGGAGAAGCAGCTCATCACGATCGCGCGGGCCTTCCTGGCGGAGCCGGAGATCCTGGTCCTCGACGAGGCGACCAGCTCGGTGGACACCCGTACCGAGGTGCTGATCCAGCGCGCCATGCGCCGGTTGCGGGCCGGCCGGACCAGCTTCGTCATCGCGCACCGGCTGTCCACGATCCGCGACGCCGACCTGATCCTCGTGATGGAGAACGGCAGCATCGTGGAGCAGGGTACGCACGATTCGCTGCTCGCGGCCGGCGGCGCGTACGCGCGGTTGTACTCCGCCCAGTTCGCCCAGGCGGTCGCCGAGGTCGACTAGTCGACTAGTCTGCCCGGGTGGGTCGTCGCGACGAGTACCGGACGGAGCTGCGCACGCTGCCGCCCGCTGAGTGGCCGGGGTACCTGCGGGAGCGTTCGGGGCTGCCCGGCCCGCGCGGCAACATCGAGCTGGCGCAGGCGGTGGCCGACATCGGGGACCGGAAGGGGTTCGACCGGTTCCTCGCGACCGGCGATGAGTACCTCGTGTTCTGCGGGGTCCTGGGGCTCGGGCGGCTGCTGGCCGAGGACGCCGACGCGGGCGTGGTGGCGCGGCTGCGCGGGTACGCGACCGACGAGCGCTGGCGGGTACGCGAGGGGGTGGCGATGGCGTTGCAGCGGCTCGGCGACGCCGACCTGCCGCGCCTGCTCGACCTCGTCGCCGACTGGGCCGCCGACCCGGACCCGCTGGTCCAGCGGGCGGCCGTCGCCGGGATCTGCGAGCCGCGCCTGCTCAAGACGCCGGACGCGGCCGCGCGTGCCGTCGACACCTGCGAGCGGGTGACCCGGTCGCTGGCGTCGCGGCCGGCCGGGGATCGGGCCGACGCCGCGGTACGGGCGCTGCGGCAGGCGCTCGGGTACTGCTGGAGCGTCGCGGTGGCCGCCGACCCGGTGGCCGGGCTGCCCCGGTACCGGACACTGGAGAAGTCCGACGACCGGGACGTGGCCTGGATCGCCCGGGAGAACAGCCGGAAGACCCGCCTCGCCAAGCTGCTCTGAGATCTGGACGCCGGCACCCCGCGGAGGGGGTGCCGGCGTCGAAGATTCACGCGGCGTCGGCCGCCTTCTCCAGCTCCGCGATCTCGATCTTGCCCATCTTCAGCATGGCCTGCATCGCCCGATGCGACCGGCCCGGATCCGGGTCGCTGAGCAGCTCTTCGAGCCGGGTGGGGACGATCTGCCAGGACAGCCCATACCGGTCCTTCAGCCAGCCGCACGGCCCGGGCTCGCCGCCCTCGGTGAGCCGGTTCCAGTACTCGTCGACCTCGTCCTGCGACCCGCAGCTCACCTGGAACGAAACGGCCTCGGTGAACTTGAACTCCGGCCCGCCGTTCAGCGCGGTGAACTCCTGCCCCTCGATCTCGAAGGCAACGGTCAGCACGGTGCCCGCCGGCCGGGGCGCGCCCTCGCCATAGTGGCTGACGTTCAGGATCCGCGAGTTCTTGAAGACCGAGGTGTAGTAGTTCGCGGCGTCCTCGGCCTCGGTGTCGAACCACAGGCATGGCGTGATCTTCTGCATGATGCGTCGTCCTCTCGTGTCGATGCCTGCTATAGGAACGACGCTAGGCCCGCGAACTCATCGGTGCGCGTTCAGCCGACCGTGATCCGGTCGCCGGAGACGGTCACCGCCTTCACCGCGAGGGCCCGGGTCCCGGCCGGGATCCCGTCACCGGGCTGGACCACCGAACCGTCCGCGATCGAGTAGCGCGCGCCGTGGCACGGGCAGTTGATCGTGCCGTCGCTGACCGAGGCCAGGATGCAGCCGCGGTGGGTACAGGTGGCGCTGAACGCGCGGTACCGGCCGGCCACCGGCTGCGTCACCACGACGCCGTCGGGGTCCAGATCCGGGAAGATCCTCCCGCCACCGACCGGGATGTCGGCGGTACTGATCCCGGCGCGGGCGGGCGGAGCCGCCCTGGTCGGCCGCCCGGCGCACCCGGCCAGCGCCGCCGCCCCGGCCGCACAGGCACCGGCCAGCACCGCGCGGCGCGTGCTCTCGTCGGTCACACCCATGCCCGGCAGTCTGCCCGGCGGTCCCGCGCGGCGGGTCGGCGGGGCGACAATACCGGGCATGGAGCCGGAGCTCGCCGGGCGCGACCGGGAGATCGCCATCCTGCGCGCCCGGTACGCGGCGGCGCGGGCCGGGCGCGGCGCGGTGGTCCTGGTCGCGGGCGAGGCGGGGATCGGCAAGACCGCGCTGGTCGAGCGGTTCCGGCGAGAGGTCGCCACGAACGGGGTACGGCTGCTCGCCGGGCGGGCGGTCGCCGACGAGGGCGCGCCGGACCTGTGGCCGTGGCGGCACCTGCTGGCGGCCGGCGGCCTGGACGGGCTCCTCGACCCCGGTACCGACGCCACGCTCGACCCCGCGGCGACCCGGTTCCGGACGATCGACCGGACGGTACGCGCGTTGCGGGCCGCCGCCGACCCGGCCGGCCTGGTGCTGGCCCTCGACGACCTGCACTGGGCCGACGAGTCCTCGCTGCTCCTGCTGCGCCATCTCGCCGCCGAGGTACCCGGATCCCGGCTGCTCGTGGTCGGCGCGTTCCGCGACCCGGACGCGCCGGACGGGCTGCCGCCCGCCCTCGCCCGGCTCCTCGCACTGTCCAGGACCGAACTCGGCGATCGTCTCCCTGTGCGAGCGGGCCCGGGCGGTCCTGCCGGCCGGCGACGTCGCCGGGCACGCGCAGCTCGTCGCCCAGCAGGCGTTCGCCACCTCGGAAGTGGCCGGTCCGCAGGTGGCCGAGCCGCTCAGCGTGGAGGCGCTGGCGCTGGCCGAGCGC
>JBKPCQ010000255.1:0-9498 GCA_046727455.1 Actinomycetota bacterium
CGACGAGCGCGACCTGCGGCTGCTCATCGACCTGCTCCGCGGATACCGGCGGCTCATCGCCGACCACACCGCGACCTTGCGCGCCGAGCCGGCACGATCCGGCCGGAAGCGCTGAGGTCAGCGCCGAGCCGCGAGCGGAGCGGGCGCCGATGTGGCCGATGTATCAGCGCACGTCGGCGCCGGCGGCCCCAGGCGGACCACCGGCGCCGACGGGCGACACGGCTACGCCGGCTGGCGTTGATACCACTACGCCAGGGTGCGCCCGGGGCCCTAGTAGCTGAGTGCGTGCTGCTTGATGGTTTCGTACTCGGCTGCCGTGATCCGCCCCTGGTCCCGCAGCTCCGCCGCCTTGGCGATCTCGTCGGCCGCCTGGTACGGAACGGGCTGGGCCGGCCGGGGAGCCCCGTACATCGCGAGTTCGCGCTCGTCCTTCGGTCTCGCGATGAGGTAGGCGAGGATTCCGATGAACGGCAGGAGCACGACCAAGACGATCCACCCGGCTTTCGCCCAGCCGGAGATGTCACGCCGGAAGATATCGGCGAAGATGGCGATGAACATCCAGATGACGCAGAACCAGAAGAAGAAGACGGCCATCGACCAGAGAACCGTTCCGAAGTTCCACACAGCGCACCTCCTGAATTGATCGTGGCCGCTTCATGGTGGGGCCGGCCCCGGGCGTCGGCATCATCCGTCCTGGATGAGACGTGTCCGGTCCGTGGCCAGGGTTTGACCGGGCGGCAGCGTCACCCCGCCGGGATGCGGAGACGCCTTACGTCGTGGGAATCCCGGGCGGGCGACCTCATCCGTGGCGGAGGACGCGGGAGCCGCCCTGGCGCGCGACCGTGAACCAATCCACGACACAGGAGGGACCCTCGTGCCTGATCTCGATGAGATGGGACCGGTCGACTACATAGTCGTCGAGTTTCCCGGAAGCAAGCTGACCGGGCAGGGCTTCCCCCTGCTCGTTGACCTCGTGGACCGCGGCATCATCCGGATCCTCGATCTGCTCTTCGTCACGAAGCACCCGGACGGGTCGGTCACCGAGGTGGCCATCGCCGATCTCGACGGTGACGGACAGCTCGACCTGGCGGTGTTCGAGGGAGCGTCCTCGGGGCTCCTCGCGTCCGACGACGTCGAGGAGGCGGGCACGGTGCTCGAACCCGGCAGTACCGCGCTTCTGCTCGTGTACGAGAACGTGTGGGCCGCACCGCTGGCCGTGGCCATGCGCCACGCCGGCGGCCAGCTGGTCGCGAGCGGCCGCATTCCGATTCAGGGCATCCTCGCCGCGCTGGACGCCGCGGACGCACGTGACGCCGCGGAGAAGACCGCGGCGGAGAAGGGGTGAGCAGTCATGGGTCTGATCGGTGGTATGGCCCGAACGGCAGTGGTCGCCGGTACGGCGACGGCGGTGTCCAACCGGGTTTCCCGGCGGCAGGCCCGCCGGTGGGGCGCGCAGGAGCAGCAGGCGTACGAGCAGGACTACCCCCCGCCGCCCCAGCAGGAGGTGTACTACCCGCCCCAGGAGCCCCCGGCCGCGGCTCCCCCGGAGGACATGTCGAGTAAGCTCGACCAGCTCAAGCAACTCGGCGAGCTGAAGGCGCAGGGGCTGCTGACCGAGCTGGAGTTCGAGCAGCAGAAGGCGCGGATTCTCGGCTCCTGACCGGGAGGAGGCGGGCACAGATGTGCCGGTGGCTGGCGTACTCGGGATCGCCGATTCCGCTCGACGAACTCCTGTACAAGTCCGAGCACTCGCTCATCGACCAGAGCCTGCATTCGCGGATGGGCGTGGAGACGACCAACGGCGACGGCTTCGGCGTGGGGTGGTACGCGCCTGAGGAATCCGCGCTGCCGGTACAGTTCCGGGGCGTCGGGCCGGCCTGGAGCGACCTGAACCTGCGGGAGCTGGGCCGCGCGGTGCACTCGCCGCTGTTCCTGGCGCACATCCGGGCAAGCACCGGTACCCCGGTGCAGCAGACCAACTGCCATCCGTTCCGGTACCGGCGTTGGCTGTGGCAGCACAACGGCGCGGTGCGGGACTTCGCGAAGGTCAGGCGGGACCTCGTGTTCGCCGTCGATCCGGCGTACTACCCGGCGATCGCCGGTTCGACCGACTCGGAGGTGATGTTCCACCTCGCCCTGACCTTCGGGCTGCAGGCCGAGCCGGTGGCCGCGGTCGAGCGGATGGTGGGTTTCGTCGAGGCGACCGGCCGCCGGCACGGCGTGGAGTATCCGATCCAGATGACCGTCGCCACGACGGACGGGGATCGGGTCTGGGTCTTCCGGTACTCCAGCGAGGGGGACAGCCGCTCGCTGTTCTTCACCACCGCGGTCGACACCCTGCGGGAGATGTACCCGAAGAACGAGATCCTGCGACGGGTCTCGGAGGAGACCCGGATCGTGGTCTCCGAGCCGCTGGGTGAGCTGAAGGGAGCCTGGCAGCCGGTACCGGAGTCCAGCTACGGCGTCATCCAGAAGGGCGCGGACGAGTTGGCGCCGTTCCGGCCCAGCCTTCCGTGACGGGCCGCGCGATGGAGGACGCAGTGCAGCGCTGGCTCGCCCGTCTCGCGTTCGGGGCGGTGGCCGCCGCGATCGTGGTGCTCCTCGCCGTCGCCGGCATCCGGAGTATCGCGCTGGTTCTGGTCGGCGCCGCCGGGGTCGCGGTCGCTCTCGTCTGCGTATGGTGGTTCCTCACCCGTCGCGGGGTGCTCCGCTGGCTGGCCGCCGCGCTCGCGATCGCCGCTCCGGCGGTGGTGGCGGTCTCGTCCGTCCGGAGCGGGCTGTTGTGGTTGGTGCTGCTGTGCGCGGCGCTGCTGTTGGTAGCGGGGGTGGCCGGCACGGCCGCCCTGGCGCGCGGCCGCGAGCCCGGCGGGCCGGTGGAGCACGAGACCCCGCCGCCCCGGCGGCCGTACCTCATCATGAATCCGCGTTCGGGCGGTGGGAAGGTCGAGCGGTTCGGCCTCGCGGACAAGGCCCGGGCGCTGGGGGCGGAGGTCGTGCTGCTGGAGGGGCCCGGGCCGGTCGACGTGGAAGCCCTGGCCCGCAAGGCGGTTGCCGGCGGCGCCGACCTGCTCGGGGTGGCCGGAGGCGACGGTACCCAGGCGATCGTGGCCGCGGTCGCGGCGGAGCACGGCGTACCGTTCATGGTGATCTCCGCGGGAACCCGCAACCATTTCGCCATGGATCTCGGGCTCGATCGCGTGGACCCGGCCACCTGCCTGGACGCCCTCTCCGACGGCGTCGAGGTGCACATCGACCTGGGCCGGATCGGCGACCGTACCTTCGTCAACAACGCGTCGTTCGGCGCCTACGCGGCCATCGTGCAGAGCCCGGCGTACCGCGACGACAAGACCGCGACCACCCTCGACATGCTGCCCGACCTGCTGGTCGGCCAGCGCGGTCCGCGTCTGCGCATGCAGGCCGGAGACACTGTGGTGACCGGGCCACAGGCGGTGCTGGTGAGCAACAACCCGTACGCGGCGAGCGACATCGCCGGGCTGGGGCAGCGCGACCGGCTGGACACGGGCGTCCTCGGTGTTCTCGCCGTGACGGTGAGCGGCGCCGCCGACGCCGCGAGCCTGCTGGGCGGCCGGCGTTCGAAGGTGGTCACGCTCGCCACCGCGCCCGAGGTCATCGTCGACGCGGACGCGCCGACGATACCGGTGGGCGTCGACGGTGAGGCGCTCTCGATGCCCACGCCCGTCCGCTGCGGGATCCGGCCCGGTGCGTTGCGGGTACGGGTACCCCGGCACCGGCCCGGCGTCCGCGCCTCCCGCCCGGCGATGGACTGGACCCGGCTGCGGCGGCTCGCCTGGTCCACCGGCCGGTGACCGGAGGCGACGGCACGGGGGGAGAGCCGGTCGTGGTCGCGCACGTGTCGGATCTGCACCTCGGCGCCCACGACCAGGCCGCGGTGGACAGCCTCGTCGCCGACGTCGCGGCGGTACGGCCGCACCTGACGGTCGTCACCGGCGACGTCACCATGCGCGCCCGAACGGGCCAGTTCCGGCAGGCGCGCGCTCTCCTCGACCGGCTACCGGCGCCCCGCCTCGTGGTGCTCGGCAACCACGACGTACCCCTCGACTCCGCCGCCCGCCTCATCTCGCCCTACGACCGGTACCGGGCGTGGATCGAACCGGACCTCGACCCGTGGGTGGAGGTACCGGGGCTGCGCGCGCTGGGCCTGCAGTCCATGCCGCGCTGGCGGTGGAAGTCCGGCCGGGTGTCCGGTCGCCAGGCGGAGGCCGTGGTCGAGGTGCTGGGCGGCGCGCCGCCATCCGCGATCCGGCTGCTCGCACTGCATCACCCGCCGTTCGCGACGGGTCCGGCCCGGATCGTCGGCCGCGCCGCGCTGGTGCGCGCCGTGGTCACGGCCCGGGTCGATCTGGTACTGGCCGGCCATACCCACATTCCGTTCAACCGGTGGATCGAGCTGCGCGACGGCGCGTCCGTTCACGGACTCGTCGAGGTCGTGGCCGGCACGGCGACGAGCGTGCGCATCAGGGGGACGACCCGGTCCTGGACCGTCATCCGCGCCGGGCCGGACCTGATCGACGTGACGGAGCGGTACGAGACCGACGGCTCGTGGGGTACCGGCCGCACCGCGCGGTACGACCGGTCAGCGCGCCGGTGAGGCCGGCAGGAGCAGCGCGGGTACGGTGCGGACCACGAGAGTACCGGCCAGCTTGTCCTGGACCGCCTGGTGCCGGCGGTCGACGAGGCACCAGAGCGTGCCGATCGGGAAGTACGCCAGGACGACGGCCCGGATCAGCGACCGGGTCCAGCGGACCCGCCGGCCGGCGGTGGTCGTCAACCGCAGGCCGAGCAGCGCCATCCCGGGGGTCCGCCCGGTCAGTCCCCAGAACACGAAGTCGTACGTGGCCAGCATGCCGGGTACCGAGGCCAGGAACACCGGCGCGGCCGCTCGGGCGGCCGCGCGCCACTCGGCGCCGGTGACGGTCGCGAAGAGCTCGACGACGGCCACCACGCCGATCGCGAAGACGGTGACGATGGTGGCGTCCACCAGGAACGCGACGGTACGGCTGACGACTCCGGCGCACTCCTCGCGCGCCGCTGTTGCCGTCATCGCCGGCTCAGGTGGGTGCCGGAGCTGGCTCTGGAGCGGGGGCGGGGGCCGGCGGCTGGCGGCGGATCAGCTTGGCGGTGATCCGGTCCACCGTCGTGTCACCGGCCGCGGCGCTCTCCCGCAGGCGCCCCACCAGTTCGTTGACCATGCTGTCCCGCTGGCCCCGGATCAGCCCCTGGAGCCGTTCCGGTTCGTTCTCGAGCTGGGCGAGGACGTCGTCGAGGATCGACGCCACCAGCGGACGCAGCAGCCGGTCGACCTGGGCGTCGATGGCTCGTTCGACCACCCCCGCGGTGGCGACGGCGTCGACGAGCGCGTCGACCGCCTCGGCCGCGCGCCGGCGGCCGCGGTCCTCCTCGACGGCGCCGCGCTCGGCCAGCCGCATCACACCCTCCCGGGTCCGGTCGACCAGGACCGCCAACCGCAGCACCGCACGGTCACGCTGCCGGGGACGCGTCCCGGTGCGCCGCATGCGAGCCAGCACCGCCGCGGCGGCGTCCTCCAACTCGAAGACGGCACCCACCGCGACCTCCCGCAGTCCGGTCCGTTCGCGGTGCGGGGCCAGCCGGTCCCAGGCCGCCGTCGCCGCACCGACGACGACCGACGTCGCGCGGTGTTCGCCCGGCGCGGGGGCCACCGCCGGCGGCGCGGCCGGAGCCTCGGTCTCGGCGGCGATGGCTTCAGGGGCAGGCGATTCGTCGCTGGTCGTCATGGCTCCACCTTGGCTGTCCGTGGGAAGTCCCGCGCCATCCGCCACGGATGACCCTACGCTCGCGGCTTGGCCTTGGCCTTGGTCGCTCTGGGGGCGGCCGCCGTCGCGGCCAGTTCCTGTTGGAAGGGGTCTGCGGCGGCCCCTTCCGGCGCTTCGGCTTCGAGTTCCGCCTTCACCGCGAGCAGGTCCGTGCGCGCCTTCGCGTCGACGACCGGGTACCGCGGGTTGATCTCGATCAGGGCGTTCGCGATGACCGCCGCCGCTCCGATCCGCCCGAACCACTTGCGGTCCGCGGGAATCACGTACCACGGCGCCCACGTGGTGCTGGTGTTCGACAGCATCTCGGAGAACGCCTTCTGGTAGTCGCCCCAGCGCTGCCGTTCCCGGACGTCGGCGGCGGAGAACTTCCAGTTGTGGTCGGGCAGGTCGATCCGCCGCAGGAACCGGACCCGCTGCTCCTCCTTTGACAGGTTGAGGAACAGCTTCACGATGCGGAAGCCGTTGTCGACCAGGTAGCGCTCCCAGTTGTTGATTTCCCGGTACCGCCGCGGCCAGACGTCCGCGCCCTTGCACTCCGCCGGCAGCTTCTGCCGGTCCAGGATCTCCTTGTGCACGCGGACGACGAGGACCTCCTCGTAGTACGACCGGTTGAAGATGACGATCTCGCCCCGGCCGGGCAGCCGCCGCGCGTACCGCCACAGGTAGTCGTGGTCGAGTTCCTCCGCGGACGGAACCTTGAAGCTGTACACGTGGACGCCCTGCGGGTTGACCCCGCTCATCACGTGGCGGATCGTGCCGTCCTTGCCCGCGGCGTCGAGCGCCTGGAGCACGACGAGCACCCCGTAGTTGTCCTGCGCGGCCAGCCGCGCCTGGTAGTCGGACAGCCCGGTGATGACCCGCTGGAGCAGGTCCACGCTGTCGCCCTTGTTCACGAACCCCGACTTGTACCCCGGGTCGAAGTCCTTCGCCAGGCGTACGCTCGACTCCGGCTCGACCCGGAACGGTGCGATGAAGTCGGCGATCCGCTTGGCTGTCTCGTCAGGCATGACATGCCCTCCTTCCTCGTCATGCGGCTGCCGGCGCGGGGACGAGCGGGCCTACCTCCTGCCCGGCGGCTCTGCCGGCGCGCCGGCGCAGCACCACCTTGCGCAGCTCGGACACGACGATGACGGACGCGGCGACGAGCGTGCAGACGAGCCACTGGCCCAGGTTCATGTGGCTGGTGTGCAGCATCCGCTGGAAAGGTCCGAACTCGGTGGCCAGGACGATGGCGGCGACCGACATCCCGCTGGTGGTGAGGAAGCGGCGGTCGTCGAAGGTGTCCAGGCTGAAGACCGACTGCAGCTCACTGCGGACGGTGAACGAGAGGAACAGGTTGAAGATGGAGAATGTCGTCAGGCCCATGGTCCGCGCCATGTCGACCCCGTACCGCCGGTTGGCCTCCCAGATGACCAGCAGCGTACCGACGCCGAGCACCAGCCCGACGAAGGACAGCCAGACGAGGATGCGCCGGGGCAGCAGCGGCTCGTCGGCGGGGCGCGGCTTGCGCCGCATGATGTCCGCCTCCGCCTTGCCGTAGCCGAGGCCGATGGCCTGGAACACCTGGGTGGTGAAGTTCACCCACAGGGTCTGCAACGGGATGAACGGTACCCCGGCGGCGATGTTGAAGATGCTGGCGCCGAGGAACGTGACGATGAACCCGATGAGCGCGCCCATCTGGAAGAGGATGTACTTCTTCAGGTTGTCGTAGAGGCCCCGGCCCAGCTCGACCGCCTTGACGATGGTCGCGAAGTCGTCGTCGGTGAGGATCATCGCGGCGGCCTCCTTGGAGACCTCGGTACCGGTGATCCCCATCGCGATGCCGATGTCGGCGCGCTTGAGTGCCGGCGCGTCGTTGACCCCGTCGCCGGTCATCGCGACGATGTGCCCCCTGCGCTTGAGCACGTCGACCAGGCGTACCTTGTGCTCCGGCGTGACCCGGGCGATGACGCCGATGCCGTCGATCTGCGCGTCGGCCTCCTCGTCGGTCATCGCCCCGAACTCGGCGCCCGTGATGGCCCGGCCCCGGATGCCGATCCTGTTCGCGATCGCCGCGGCGGTGACCGCGTGGTCGCCGGTGATCATACGAACCTGGATCCCGGCCGAGTGCGCCGTGGCGATCGCCGCCTTTGCCTGCGGGCGCGGCGGGTCGAGGATACCGACGAGGGTGAGCACGGTCAGCCCGTCGAGCATGGCGAGCAGGTCGCCGTTCGGGTCGAAGGTCGCCGGGTCGAACTCCTTGCGCCCGGTGGCCATGACCCGAAGGCCCTGCTCGCCGAGGCGCTGGTTCTCGGCGAGGTAGCGCTGGCGGAAGTCGTCGTCCACCGGCACCGGCGTCAGGTCCGGCCCGGGTACCTGTCGGGCGCGGGCGAGCAACTGGTCGGGCGCGCCCTTGACGAAGCAGCGGACCACCTCCTTGCCGGACCCGTCGGTCATCCGGTGGAAGGTCGCCATCATCTTGTACGCGGCGTCGAACGGCAGCTCCGCGATGCGCGGGTACCGCTCCCGGGTCGCCGCCGCGTCCAGGCCGCCCTTCTCGGCGAGTACCACCAGCGCGCCCTCGGTGGGATCCCCGACCAGCCCGCCGTCGGTCGCGACCGCGTCGGAGGCGAGCACCATGGGCAGCAGGAACGGCTCCAGCGGTACCTCGGGCTCGCCGGCGATGTGCCGGATGGTCCCCTCGGTGGAGTAGCCGCTGCCCGAGATCGTGTACCGGCGGCCGGGGATGGTCATCTCGACCGCGGTCATCTGGTTGAGCGTCAGCGTCCCGGTCTTGTCGGAGTTGATGGCCGACGTCGAACCCAGCGTCTCGGTGGAGCGCAGCCGCTTGACGATGGCGTTCGCCTTCGCGAGCGTCTGGGTGCCGAGCGAGAGGATCGTCGTCACCACCGCCGGCAGGCCGGTGGGGATCGCGGAGATCGCGAACGCGATGGCCGCGGTGAACACCACGTTGAACTCGTTGCCGCGGGCCAGGTTCAGGATGATGGACAGCAGCAGCGCGATTCCCGCGATGACGAGGATCTGGTTGGTCAGCTTGTCGAGCTGGCGGGTCAGCGGCGTCTCGCTGCCCTTGTCGGTCTGCAGCATCCGGGAGATGTGCCCGACCTCGGTCGCCATGCCGGTCGCGGTGACCAGCAGCTCGGCGCTGCCGCGGGTGACGTTGGTGTTCATGTAGGCCATGTCCGACCGGTCGCCGAGGTCGGTGTCGACGCCGCTGACGGTGTCCACATCCTTGCTGACCGGCAGGCTCTCCCCGGTCAGCGCCGACTCGTCGATCTCCAGGGTGGCGGCGCGGATGAGCCGGCCGTCGGCCGGGACGAGGTCGCCGGCCTCGATCTGCACGACGTCACCCGGTACCAGCTCCTCGGCCGGCAACTCGACGAGCGTGCCGTCGCGGCGGACCTTGGCCTTGACGATCATCATCTTCTGCAGGGCGCTGATGGCCGCCGCGGCCTTGCCCTCCTGGCGCAGCCCGAGGAAGGCGTTGAGCAGGGTCAGCAGGATGAGCAGGATCCCGGTGCCGAACTGCTTGAGGGGCACGATGCTGCCGATGCCCGCGACCAGCAGGACGATCTGCATCGGGTCGGCGTACTGCCGCACGAACGCTCGCCACCAGGGTTCCTTCTTGCCCTCGGCGAACCGGTTGGGGCCGAAGGTCTTGCGA
>JBKPCQ010000256.1:0-7697 GCA_046727455.1 Actinomycetota bacterium
CCGAAGACGAGCGCGAGCAGGCCCGCCGGGCGCTGCAGACCTCGATGGACACCCGGCAGTAACCACTTATCCGGTAACCCTGCGCCAGGTCGCGCACCTGGCGCTGCCGGCTCTGGTCGTCCTCGCGGCCGAGCCGCTGTACGTCCTCGTGGACATCGCGGTCGTCGGGCACCTCGGCCGCACCCCGCTCGCCGCCCTCGCGGTCGGTGCCGTGGTCCTCGGGCTGGCCGCCTGGTTCGGCGTGGTGATCGCCTACGGGACCACGGGACGGGCCGCCCGGCATTTCGGTGCGGGCGCGCGTGGCGACGCGGTCGCCGAAGGCGTACAGGCGTCCTGGCTGGCCCTCGCCGTCGGTGCCCTGATACTGCTGGGGATCGAGGCGCTGGCGGAGCCCATCGCCGGTACTCTCGCCGGATCTTCGGAAGTGGCCCGACCCGCGGCGGCCTGGCTGCGGATCGCGGCCCTGGGGATCCCCTGCCTCCTGCTCGCCACCGCCGGAAACGGCTGGCTGCGCGGCGTTCAGGACACCCGCCGCCCGCCGCGCTACATCCTCGGCGCCAACCTCCTGTCCGCCGGCCTGTGCCCGCTGCTGGTCTACGGTGCCGGCCTGGGCCTCGCCGGCTCCGCCATCGCGAATGTGATCGCGCAGGTGGTGTCCGGCGGGCTGTTCGTCCGGGCGCTGGTCGCCGAGCGCGTCCCGCTGCGCCCGCAGCCCCGGCTGATCCGGTCGCAGCTCATCGTCGGGCGCGACCTGGTGCTGCGCGGCGCGGCGTTCCAGGCCTGCTTCCTGTCCGCGACCGCGGTCGCCGGCCGGTTCGGCGGCGCCGCGCTGGGCGCGCACCAGATCGCGCTGCAGTTGTGGATGTTCAGCGCGCTCCTTCTCGACGCGGTGGCGATCGCGGCGCAGTCGCTCGTCGGGGCCGCGCTCGGCGGCTCCGACGCGGCCGGCGCCCGCGCCCTGGCCCGGCGGATCGCGCGGATCGGCCTGGTGTGCGGCGCGACCGTCGCGGTGGTCGTCCTGGCCCGCGCGGGGTCGCTGCCACGGCTGTTCAGCACCGATCCCGAGGTGTACCGGCAGTCGATGCGGGTCTGGCCCTGGTTCGTCGGGATCCAGCCGGCCGCCGGCGTGGTGTTCGCGCTGGACGGGGTGCTGATCGGCGCCGGAGACGTCCGGTTCCTGCGGGACCTCACGATCGGCGCGGCGCTGGGCGGGTTCCTGCCGGCGATCTGGCTCGCCCACTGGCTGCGCCTGGGCCTCGGCGGGGTATGGGCCGGGTTGGCGTTGTTCGTGGCGATCCGGCTGGTGGCGATGCTGGTGCGGGTCCGCTCCGGTCGCTGGGCGCTGGTCGGGGCGCCCTGAGGCGGTTCGGCGCCGGCGCCTTAGGGTTGGCTCCGTGGAGCCGACCGGACTGATCGTCGTGGACAAGCCCGCCGGGATCACTTCGCACGAGGTGGTGGCACGGGTACGGCGGCTCGCGAGGACCCGCCGGGTCGGCCACGGCGGCACCCTGGACCCGATGGCGACCGGCGTGCTGGTGCTCGGGGTCGGCCGGGCGACGCGGCTGCTGACGTACGTGATCGGGGCGCGGAAGGGGTACACCGCGACGATCCGGCTCGGGCAGGCGACGGTGACCGACGACGCCGAGGGCGCGGTGCTGTCCTCGGCCTCCGCCGGGCAGGTGACCGATGGGGCCATCCGGGCGGGTCTCGCGGGACTGACCGGGGAGATCACCCAGGTGCCGAGCGCGGTGAGCGCGATCAAGGTGGACGGGCGGCGGGCGTACGCCCGGGTACGCGCGGGGGAGGACGTCGCCCTCGCGGCGCGCCGGGTCACCGTCTCGCGCCTCGACCTGCTTGCCGTGCGGCGGCTCGGTGACGTCGTCGACCTCGACGTGAGCGTGGAGTGCTCGTCCGGTACCTATGTCCGGGCGTTGGCCCGCGACCTCGGCGTGGCGCTCGGCGTGGGCGGCCACCTCACGGCTCTGCGCCGGACGTTCGTAGGGACGATCAGCCTCGCGGAGGCGGTGACGCTGGAGGAGCTGGCCGAGCGGGAGGACCCGGTCACGCTGCCGCTGAACGAGGCGGCGGCGCGGTTCTTCCCGCGCCGGGACGCCAGCGCGGACGAGTCCCGGCTGCTCTCCCACGGTGGGCCGCTGCCGCCGGTCGGCATCCCGGAGCCGTACGCGGTGTTCGACCCGGCCGGGCGGGTGCTCGCCATCGTCGCCGAGCGGGACGGCCGGGCCCGTGCGCAGGTCGTGCTCGCTCCGGCCGGCCAGTGAACGTTTTTCCATCCCGAACTGCGTCGCGCAGCCATGCTCCCGGGTCGAAAAATGTTCAGTAGCATGAGCCGCGTGCTAGCTCGGCTGCGTACCGGTGTCCTCGTGTGCCTCGGCGCCGCCGTCCTGGCGCTGCCGGCCGGCTGCGGCGCGGGTTCCCCGGCGGCGGCCCACTGGGCGGAGCCCGGTACGCCCTCCGCCGACGCGGGCAGCGCCGCGCCCGACCCGTCGTCGGCGGCACCGTCCCTGCCGTCCGGCTCGGGCGGCCCCGCGTCGTCCCGGCCGCCGAGCCCGACCGGGCCGCTGGACCTGCGCGCGGTCTCCGGGAAGACGATCGTCATCGACGCCGGGCACAACGGCGCGAACGGGGCCCATCCCGAGATCATCAACAAGCTCGTGCCGATGGGTACCGGCATGAAAGCGTGCGACACCACCGGCACCTCGACCAACGCGGGGTATACCGAATCGGCGTTCAACTTCGACGTGGCGACCCGGCTCGCCGCCCTGCTCAAGGGGGCCGGCGCCAAGGTCGTCATGACCCGCTCGGACAACACGAGCGTCGGGCCTTGCGTCGACAAGCGGGCGGCGATCGGCAACGACGCCCACGCCGACGTGGCGATCTCGATCCACGGTGACGGCGCGCCCGCGTCCGGGCACGGCTTCCACGTCATGGAGCCGGCCCGTGTCGGTGCACCCTCCGACGCGATCATCGCGCCGTCCCACCGGCTCGCGCTCAAGGTACGGGACAGCTACCGGGCCCGGACCGGCATCCCGACCTCGACGTACATCGGTGCCGACGGCATCAACCCGCGCAGCGACATGGCCGGCCTGAACCTGTCCGTGGTACCGAAGGTCCTCGTCGAGTGCGGCAACATGCGCAACGCGGGCGACGCCGCGTTCATGACCGGTACGACCGGCCGCCAGCGGATCGCCGAGGGCCTGGCCGGCGGGCTGGCCGCGTTCCTTGCGACAGGGGGCTGAACCACATGCAGCGCTGGCGGGGGTACGACGCGGCACCGAGCGGCTGGGGTCGTTCGGCGATCACGATCGGGGTCTTCGACGGGGTGCACCGCGGGCACCAGGAGATCATCGGGCACACCGTGAAGCGGGCCCGGGACCTCGGCGTGCAGTCGGTCGTGGTGACCTTCGACCCGCACCCCTCCGAGGTGGTCCGGCCCGGCTCGCACCCGGCGGTTCTCACCGAACCGGCGCGCAAGGCGGACCTGATCGAGGCGATGGGCGCCGACGTGCTGTGCGTGATCCCGTTCACGCCCGAGTTCTCCCGGCTGAGCCCCGGGCAGTTCGTCCACGACGTGCTCGTCGAGCACCTGCACGCCGCTCTGGTCGTGGTGGGGGAGAACTTCCGGTTCGGGCACAAGGCCGCCGGAGACGAGGCGCTGCTGGCCCGGCTCGGCCGCACCTTCGGCTTCGGGGTCGAGGACGCGCCGCTGGTCACGGTCGACGGTACGGTGTTCTCCTCGACGTACATCCGGGCCTGCGTCGACGCCGGGGACGTGGCGGCGGCCGCCGTCGCGCTCGGCCGGCCGCACCGGCTGGAAGGCATCGTCGTGCGCGGCGACCAGCGCGGCCGGGAGCTGGGCTTCCCGACGGCCAACCTGGCGTGCGGCCGGTACGCGGCGATCCCGGCCGACGGCGTGTACGGGGCCTGGCTGGTCCGCCGGTCGCAGCGGCACATGGCGGCCGTGTCGATCGGTACCAACCCGACGTTCTCCGGCCGGGAACGGCGGGTCGAGGCCTACGTGCTGGACTTCGACGGCGACCTGTACGGGGAGCGGCTGGGCCTGGACTTCGTGGCGCGGCTGCGGGAGATGCGCTCGTACCAGAGCGTGGAGCCGATGCTCACCCAGATCGACCAGGACGTCACCGATACGCGGACCGCACTCGGGAACACGACCCAGTAGACTTGATCGCGACGCCTCATTGGGAGGGTGGAGATGACGGCAGTCTTCACGCCGGCGAACAGTGGGTCGATCGAGCAGACCATGACCGCCGAGGAGTATGACGCGCTGCCGGACAACCGGCGCCTCGAACTCGTCGACGGAGTGGCCACCATGATGGCGTCGCCCACCGCCCGCCACCAGTACATCACGACCGAGCTGTGCCACCGGCTGGATCGACAGGGGCGGCCGCGTCACCGAGCGATCCAGAACATCGAGGTCCGTCTGGACGATCGGCTGCGCCGACTCCCGGATGTGATGGTCGTGACGGCCGAGGCCTACGATGGCGAGCGCTGCCGGTACCTGCCGTCTGAGGTGGTGCTCGCGGTCGAGGTGGTCAGCCCGGGCTCGGAGACAGCGGACCGGCGGAAGAAGCCGGTCGAGTACGCCGGCGCGGGCATTCCGTTCTTCTGGCGGATCGAGCCGGTCCCCGTCCTCACCGTGCACGCCTACCGGCTCGCCGCCGGCCGCTACGCGTCGGCGGGCCGGTTCGAGGCGGGTCAGAAGGTGCTGGTCGAAGGGCTGGAGTGGGCCGCCGTACCAGTCGCGGACCTGGAGGATTGACCGGCCGCGCGCGGCCCTCATCGGATCATCGCGGGGCAACTGGTAGCCTTGCGCTGTTGCCGGACAACCGGTAGCTGGCTCCGCCTGCCTGCTCGACGCCGCGGGTGCGGGGCGGTACACCACCCGAGATAGGGAGAGCATGGCGCTCGAAGCAGAACTCAAGACCCAGATCATGCAGGAGTACGCGACCCACGAGGGCGACACCGGATCCCCCGAGGTACAGGTGGCGGTCCTGACGAGGCGGATCTCCGACCTGACCGAGCATCTGAAGACGCACAAGCACGACCACCACAGCCGTCGTGGCCTGCTGCTGCTCGTCGGCCGGCGCCGCCGCCTGCTCAACTACCTGCAGAAGACCGACATCCGGCGCTACCGTTCGCTCATCGAGCGACTCGGCCTGCGCCGGTGAGCTGAAAACCGAGGGCGGCGTGAAGCCGCCCTCGGCGCAACAACCGTATACGGGTACCACCTCAGGACAGGGGAGCCACGGCACCGCCGCGCAGCGCACCGGTCCTCGGTAGTGGTCTTCGGAACCCCGCTGTCCCGGAGGCTTCGATCGAAGACCGGACGCCTGGAAGCTCCCCGAGGTCGTACCCACGACCAAAGGAGCACACCTTACCCATGACCGAGCAGACTCTCGGCACCCAGCACAGCACGGCGACCATCGACAACGAGCGCTTCGGTACCCGCGAGGTGACCTTCTCCACCGGCCGGCTCGCCCGCCAGGCGGCCGGTTCGGTGATCGCCCAGCTCGGCGACACCGTCGTCCTGTCCGCCACCACCGCCAGCAAGACCGCGAAGGACCAGTTCGACTTCTTCCCCCTGACGGTCGACGTCGAGGAGCGGATGTACGCCGCCGGCCGGATCCCCGGCTCGTTCTTCCGCCGCGAGGGCCGGCCCACCGAGGACGCCGTCCTCACCTGCCGCCTCATCGACCGGCCGCTGCGCCCCAGCTTCGTCAAGGGCCTGCGCAACGAGGTGCAGGTCGTCGAGACGGTGCTGGCGCTGGACCCGCAGCACCCGTACGACGTCGTGGCGATCAACGCCGCGTCGATGTCCACCAAGCTCTCCGGCCTGCCGTTCAGCGGCCCGATCGGAGCGACCCGGGTGGCCCACGTCGACGGCCAGTGGGTGGCCTTCCCGACCAACGAGGAGCTGGAGCGGGCCACCTTCGACATGGTGGTCGCCGGCCGTGTCCTGCCTGACAGCGAGGTCGCGATCATGATGGTCGAGGCCGAGGCCACCGAGCACACGATCGCACTCGTCGCCGGTGGTGCGCCCGCGCCGACGGAGGAGGTCGTGGCGAGCGGCCTGGAGGCCGCGAAGCCGGCCATCCGGGAACTCTGCCGGGCGCAGTCCGAGCTGGCCGCCGTGGCCGCCAAGCCGGTCGAGGAGTTCCCGGTCTTCCTGGACTACGAGGACGACACGTACGCCGCGGTCGAGGCCGCCGGCCGCGAGGAGATCGCCGAGGCGCTGCGGATCGCCGGCAAGGCCGAGCGGGAGGACGCGCTCGACCGGATCAAGGAGGCCCTCAAGGAGCGGCTGGCCGGCGAGTTCGAGGGGCGGGAGAAGGAGATCAGCGCCGCCTTCCGGTCGGTGACCAAGAAGGAGGTACGCGCCCGGGTCCTGCGCGACCAGATCCGCATCGACGGGCGCGGGTTGCGGGACATCCGCCCGCTGACCGCCGAGGTCCTGGTGCTGCCGCGGGTACACGGGTCGGCGCTGTTCGAGCGCGGCGAGACCCAGATCCTCGGCGTCACCACGCTGAACATGCTGCGCATGGAGCAGGCGCTGGACACGCTGTCCCCGCAGAAGACCAAGCGGTACATGCACAACTACAACTTCCCGCCGTACTCGACCGGGGAGACCGGGCGGGTCGGCGCGCCCAAGCGGCGGGAGATCGGCCACGGGGCGCTGGCCGAGCGGGCGCTGATCCCGGTACTGCCCAGCCGGGAGGAGTTCCCGTACGCGATCCGGCAGGTCTCCGAGGCCCTCGGATCGAACGGCTCGACAAGCATGGGCTCGGTCTGCGCCTCCACGATGTCGCTGCTGTCCGCCGGGGTACCGCTCAAGGCACCGGTCGCGGGCATCGCGATGGGCCTGATCTCCGACGAGATCGACGGCAAGACCAGCTACGTCACGCTGACCGACATCCTGGGCGCCGAGGACGCGTACGGCGACATGGACTTCAAGGTCGCCGGTACCACGGACTTCGTCACGGCCCTGCAGCTCGACACGAAGCTGGACGGCATCCCCTCGGACGTCCTGGCCGGCGCCCTCCAGCAGGCCCACGACGCCCGCCAGACGATCCTCGACGTGATGGCCGAGGCGATCGCCTCGCCGGCCGGCATGTCCCAGTACGCGCCACGGGTCACCACGATCCGCATCCCGGTTGACAAGATCGGCATGGTGATCGGGCCGAAGGGCCAGACCATCAACGCGATCCAGGACGAGACCGGCGCCGAGATCACCATCGAGGACGACGGCACGATCTACGTCGGCGCGACGGACGGGCCGTCGGCCGAGGCGGCGGTCGAGCGGATCAACGCGATCGCCAACCCGACCATGCCGAAGGTCGGCGACAAGTTCCTCGGTACGGTCGTCAAGACCGCCGCGTTCGGCGCGTTCATCTCGTTGCTGCCGGGTCGCGACGGCCTGCTGCACATCTCGAAGGTGGGCAACGGCAAGCGGGTCGAGAAGGTCGAGGACTTCCTCAACGTCGGCGACAAGGTCGAGGTGCAGATCGCCGACATCGACCAGCGCGGGAAGATCTACCTGGACAAGGTACGACCGGAGGGCGAGGAAGCGCCGGAGGGCGGCAGCGACCGCCCGGCCGGGCGGGACCGGGGTGACCGGGGACCGCGCGATCGCGGCGAGCGCGGTCACGGCGACCGGGGAC
>JBKPCQ010000257.1:0-6613 GCA_046727455.1 Actinomycetota bacterium
CCCGTTGAGGCGCTTGACTTCGCCCGCATAGCGTCGCCGCCACGACCCGAGCGGCGTTCTGTTCCAGGTGTCGTCAGGTGACCCGGCCGCGGCGGAGTCGCCGTCCGCCGCGCCCGTCCAATGAGGACAGTGAAAGGACCGTTGGGGACCACATCGCGTGGGTGCGGGTGGGGGGTCGATTCCACGTCGCGGGACGGCCCGAGTGCGTGCTCGGCACGTCCAAGATCTCCGAGGAAAACCGGTCGCGGGACCGGGTACCGTCTAAGACATGAGGCATGCAGTGCGGACGACGGCGCCGGGAGATCCCGGCGGCCTTTCGCGCTGACGCGTACGAGTCCCGGGCGATCCGCCCGGGACTCTCTGGTTTCCGGCGTCGCCCCTGTCGTCAAGGAGACCACATGATCGACCATCGCCAACTCGGCCGGGAACTGGACCTCTTCGACTCCGATCCGCTGGTTGGGTCGGGACTGCCGCTCTGGCTGCCGGACGGCGCCGCCGCGCGGCACGCCGTCGAGGAGTACCTGCGGGAGGCCGAGCGCCGGGCCGGGTACCGGCACGTGTACTCGCCGCCGCTGGGCCGGAAGGAACTGTACGAGCGCTCGGGTCACTGGGCGCACTTCGCGGACGACATGTTCCCGCCGATCCGCGACGGCGGGGAGGAACTGGTACTGCGGCCGAGCCTGTGCCCGCACCATGCACTGGTGTACAAGTCACGCGGCCGCTCGTACCGCGACCTGCCGCTGCGCATCGCCGAACTCGGCGCAATGTACCGGGCCGAGCGCTCGGGCGTACTCGGCGGGCTGCACCGGGTACGGGCGATCTCGTTGAACGACGCGCACATCTTCTGCGCCCCGGACCAGTTGGGTGCCGAGATCAAGGGCGTACTGGACCTGATGTGGGCGGCGCATGCGGCCCTCGGCGTACAGGTCGCCGGGATCCGGCTGTCCCTGCGCGGTCCCGGGCGTGACTACGCGGGCCAGGACGCGGACTGGGAGCGGGCCGAGGCGGTACTGCGCGCCGCCCTCGGCGATCTGTCCTATGTGGAGGCTCCGGGCGAGGCGGCGTTCTACGGCCCGAAGATCGACGTGCAGATCGTCGATCCGGCCGGGCGGGAGTCCACCCTCGCCACCATCCAGGTCGACTTCCACCAGCCGGCGCGGTTTGAACTGTCCTATGTGGATGGTGAGGGCCGGCGCCAGCGGCCGGTGATGGTGCACCGCAGCCTGGTCGGCAGCATGGAACGGCTGTTCGGGCACCTCATCGAGGTGCACCGGGGCGCCTTTCCGGCCTGGTACGCGCCGGTACAGCTGGCCGTGCTGCCGGTCGGACCGGCCGAACACGACGCGGCGGCACGCTTCGCGGCCGCCGCGCAGGGCGCGGGCCTTCGGGTCGAGGTGGCTACCGAAGGCTCGCTGGCCGCGCGGGTACGGGACGCGCGGCGGGTACCGTTCGTCGCCGTCATCGGTCCCCGGGAGGCGGCGGCCGACGCGGTCTCGCTGCGCCCGCGCGGCGGCGCTCCGGCCGGGATGCCGGTAAGCGAGGCGCTGGCCCGCATCCGCGAGGCGGCACAACCATAGGAGGGTGTCGGCTGGTGGCCTACCGCTAGGCTGAGCGGATGCTAGTGGTCACCAGCAACGACATCTCCGGGTACCAGATCCGTGCGGTGTTCGGGGAGGTCTTCGGCGTCACCGTCCGGGCCCGCAACGTCGGGGCCGGGTTCACCGCGGGGCTGCGCTCCATCGGCGGCGGGGAGATCCCGGAGATGACGCAGCTCCTCCTGCAGAGCCGCAACGAGGCGATGGGCCGCATGATCTACCAGGCCCAGCAGCGTGGGGCGAACGCGGTCATCTCGTTCCGCTTCGACAACGGCGAGATCGCGGGCCGCTGGACGGAGATCTGCGCCTACGGAACCGCGGTGTGGGTGGATCCGGTCACGCCGGACGCCAAGGCGCAGTACGACGCCATGGTGCGCGCCGGCCGCATGCCGCACCAACAGCAGTACGCGACGAACGTGAGCGAGTTCGGCCCGCGCGCGAGCCACTGACCATTAGCGGATCTCGCAGATCACGGCACCGGCTGCGAGTACGTCCCCGATCGCGGCGGTCAGGCCGGTGATCACGCCGGACTTGTGCGCGGACAGCGGCTGCTCCATCTTCATCGCCTCCAGGACCACGACCAGCTCGCCCTGTGCCACCTCGTCGCCCTCGGCCACCGCGATCTTCACGATGGTGCCCTGCATCGGCGCGGTAAGGGCGTCGCCGCTCGCCGTCGCGGTCGCCCGCCGCCCGCCGCCGCGGCGGGGTCGGGCCGCCGGCGCCGCAGCGGCGGTACCGAGGCCGGCCGGCAGCGTCACCTCCAGCCGCTTGCCGTTCACCTCGACCACGACGGTGGTCCGCTCGGCGGTCTCGGCCTCGACGGCGCCGCCGCCGGAGAACGGCTCGACCTCGGCCGCCCACTCGGTCTCGATCCACCGCGTGTGCACCGTGAACGGCTCGCTCGTGAAGGCCGGGTCCCGCACCACCGCCCGGTGGAACGGCAGCACGGTCGCCATCCCGTCGACCACGGCCTCGTCGAGGGCACGGCGGGCCCGCTCCAGCGCCTCGGTGCGGGTCTCGCCGTAGACGATCACCTTGGACAGCAGGGAGTCGAAGTTGCCGCCGATGACGGTACCGGCCTCGACCCCGCTGTCGACGCGTACCCCCGGGCCGCTGGGCCAGCGCAGCGCGGTCACCGTACCGGGGGCGGGAAGGAAGCCCCGCCCCGGATCCTCGCCGTTGATCCGGAACTCGATCGCGTGCCCGCGTGGCGCGGGATCCTCGGTGAACCGCAGCCGCTCGCCGCCCGCGATCCGGAACTGCTCCCGGACCAGATCGATGCCGGCGGTCTCCTCGGTCACCGGGTGCTCGACCTGAAGCCGCGTGTTGACCTCCAGGAAGCTCACGGTGCCGTCGGCGCCGACGAGGTACTCGACGGTGCCGGCGCCGTGGTAGCCGGCCTCGCGGCAGATCGCCTTCGCGCTCTCGTGGATCCGGGACCGCTGCTCGTCGGTCAGGAACGGCGCCGGGGCCTCCTCGACCAGCTTCTGGTGCCGGCGCTGCAACGAGCAGTCCCGGGTGCCCACCACGACCACGTCGCCGTGCTGGTCGGCGAGGACCTGGGCCTCGACGTGGCGCGGCCGGTCGAGGTACCGCTCGACGAAGCACTCGCCCCGCCCGAACGCGGCCGTCGCCTCCCGCGTGGCCGACTCGAACAGGTGCGGGATCTCCTCCAGCGTGCGGGCCACCTTCAGGCCGCGCCCGCCGCCGCCGAACGCCGCCTTGATGGCGACCGGCAACCCGTACTCCCGGGCGAACGCCACGATCTCGTCCGCGTCGGCGACCGGATCGGCCGTACCGGGAACGAGCGGCGCCCCGGCGCGCTGGGCGATGTGCCGCGCGGTCACCTTGTCGCCGAGGTCCCGGATCGCCTGCGGGGTCGGCCCGATCCACGTCAGCCCGGCCTTTTCGACCGCCTCGGCGAAATCGGCGTTCTCGGCCAGGAACCCGTAGCCCGGGTGTACCGCGTCGGCACCGGACCGGGCCGCCACGTCGAGGAGCTTGTCGATGCGCAGATAGGTGTCGGCGGACATGTCGCCACCGAGCGCGTACGCCTCGTCGGCGAGCTTCGCGTGCGGCGCGTCCCGGTCGGAGTCGGCGTACACGGCGACCGAGCCCAGGCCCGCGTCCCGGCACGCCCGGATCACCCGTACCGCGATCTCGCCGCGATTCGCGACCAGTACCTTCCGCATGCCGGGGAGTGTAAACCGGCCGGTAACGGCATGCCTGGCGTCGGTGTCAGAGGTCACGCCTACGCTGGTTCCGTGTCCGCGACCCGCATGCTCATCCTCGGTGTGGTCCGCTTGTTCCAGCCGGTCCACGGCTACGACGTGCGGCGGGAGCTGTTGAGCTGGCATGCCGACGAGTGGGCCAAGGTGGCCCCCGGGTCGATCTACCACGCGCTGAAGAAGCTGGCCGAGGAGGGGCTGTTGCGCGAGGTGGCCACCGAGCAGGTGGGCGCCCGCCCGGCGCGCACCACGTACGAGATCACGCCGAAGGGCGAGGACGAGTTCCAGGACCTCCTCAACCGCAACTGGTGGGACTACCAGCCGCCGACCGACCCGTTCGCGACCGCGTTCACGTTCCTGCCGGCGATGCCCCGGCACCTGAGCATCGCCGCCCTGCGCCACCGCGCCCAGCAGCTCCGCCTGATGGCCGACAGCCTGCGGCTGCGCAAGGTGTCCGAGCTGGACATGGAGTACGCGGAGCACATCGCCGAGTTCATGGAGCTGGAGATCGGCAAGGCGCTGACCCAGGCCGACTGGTGTGAGCGGGTCGCCGACCGGCTCCAGAAGGGGGAGCTGCGGGCCAGCGACGACCCCTTGCCCGAGCATGATCGCGATACATCGCGCAATACTCAAGCTTGACTGCACACGACATATCGCGTTAGCGTACCCCTCGAACGCACGAGGGGAGTCAGCCATGATCGAGACAAACGGGCTGCGGAAGTCCTTCCGCACCCGGAGGGGGACCGTCGAGGCGGTCCGCGGCGTCGACCTCACGGTTCGGGCGGGGGAGATCTTCGGCTTCCTCGGCCCCAACGGCGCGGGCAAGACCACGACGCTGCGCATGCTGGCGACGCTGATCGTGCCCGATGGCGGCGACGCCACGGTGGCCGGCGTCGACCTGCGGCGGCGCCCGGGGGAGGTACGCCGCCGGATCGGGTACGTCGCGCAGGGCGGCAGCACCTGGGACACCGTCACGGCGCGGGAGGAGCTGGTACTCCAGGCCCGGCTCTACGGCATCGGCAAGGCCGAGGCCCGTGGGCGGGCGGCTCGGGCGATCGAGAGCTTCCAGCTCGCCGACTTCGCCGACCGCAAGTGCCAGACGTACTCGGGCGGCCAGCGCCGCCGGGTCGACATCGCGCTCGGCATCATCCACGCGCCCCAGGTGGTGTTCCTCGACGAGCCGACCACCGGCCTCGACCCGCAGAGCCGGGCGCACCTGTGGGACGAGGTACGGCGCCTGCGCGCCGAGGGCATGACCGTCTTCCTCACCACGCACTACCTCGAAGAGGCCGACGCGCTCTGCGACCGCGTCGCGATCATCGACTACGGCCAGATCGTGGCCGAGGGTACCCCCGACCAGCTCAAGCGCGAGGTGGCCGGCGACGTGGTCACGGTCGGCGTCAACGGGGCCGCCCCGCGCGCGGCGCAGCTTCTCGACGGCCAGCCGTACGTGCGCCACTTGGAGCCGACCGGCGACGGCCTGCGGCTCTACGTCGACACGGGCGCGACCGCCATCCCGCAGATCCTGCGCACGCTCGACGGCGCCGGGCTCGGGCTGGGCTCCATCGAGCTGCACCGGCCGAGCCTCGACGACGTGTTCCTGACCAAGACCGGCCGCTCGCTGCGGGAGAAGTGAGGGATCGACGTGAAACTGCTCCGCGACACCTGGCTCATCTTCCAGCGGCAGATGACGCTGGTCCTGCGCAACCCGGTCTGGCTGATCGTCGGGGTCGTCCAGCCGCTGTACTACCTCCTGCTGTTCGGCCCGCTGCTCAAGCCCGCCCTGCGCGCGCTGGGCAAGAACACGAACGGCGAGGTGTACCAGTTCTTCGTCCCCGGCATCCTGGTGATGCTGGCGATATTCGGCACCTTCTTCGTCGGCTTCGCGCTCATCGCGGAGCTGCGGGCCGGGGTGATCGAGCGCAGCCGGGTGACCCCGGTCAGCCGGCTGGCCCTGCTGCTCGGCCGCTCGCTGCGCGACGTGGTCGCGCTGCTCACCCAATGCCTGATCATCACGGTGCTGTCCATCCCGTTCGGGCTCAAGGTACAGCTCGGCAACCTGCTGCTGGCATACCTGCTGCTCGGCCTGATCGCGCTGATGCTGTCCGCGCTGTCCTACGGGATCGCGCTCAAGCTGCGCAGCGAGGACGCGCTCGCGCCGCTGCTGAACACCGTCGGCCAGCCGATCCTGCTGCTGTCCGGCATCCTGCTGCCGCTGCTGTACGCGCCGGCGTGGCTGCGCGGCCTCTCCCGGTGGAACCCGTTCTCCTGGGCGGTCGACGCGGCGCGGGCCCTGTTCGACGGGCACCCCGGCGACGCGAGCGTGTGGAAGGCCCTGATCATCCTGGGCGTGCTGACCGTCGCGTCGGTCACCTGGGCCGCCCGGTCCTTCGCCACCAGCATCCGCTGACCCGGCCCGCCCGGGGCGGCGCGGGGCGCCGCCCCGGGCGAGCCGCGCGGCCTACTTCTTCCGCGCGATCGTCACTCCGTCGGCCAGGGGGATCATGACCGACTCGACCCGGTCGTCGGCCAGGATGTCGTCGTTGAACCGTACGATCGCGTGGTCGTCGGGCTCGGTCGGGTCGAGTACCCGGCCGTCCCACAGCACGTTGTCGATCAGGATCACCCCGCCGGGCCGCAGGCGGGGTACCAGCTCCGCCCAGTACGCCGGGTACCCGGTCTTGTCGGCGTCGATGAACGCGAGGTCGATGTGCGGCTCGGTGGGCATGGCGCGCAACGTGTGCAGCGCGGGTCCCAGGCGCAGCTCGATCTGCCCGTCGAGGCCGGCCC
>JBKPCQ010000258.1:0-5332 GCA_046727455.1 Actinomycetota bacterium
CGCCGGAGGCGCCGGCCGAACGGGCGCCTCAGGCGTCGGAGCCGCTGGAGGCGCCGGCAGCGCCGGAGCCGCCGGCACAGGCTGCCGAGCCCGCCGGGCCTACCGAGCCCGCCGAGCCCGAGCCCGAGCCGAAGGAGCGCCGGGGTATCAAGGTACCCAGGCTGCCCGGGCTGGGCCGGCGGAGCCGGCGCCGGGCCGAGGCGCCGGTACCGGCCCCGGCGTCCGATGCGGACGACCACCTCGACTGGGTCAAGGGCCTGCGCGCGGCGGAGGCGCCGGCCCGGGTGGGCGGCGAGTCCAACCCGCGACACGCCAAGCCCGCCGAGCCGGCACCCTCCGGCGAGGACGAGGGCTAGCGGTACACCTCCCCGCCCGAGGCCACGAACTCGGCGGACTTCTCCGTCATGCCCACCGACACCGCCTCGTCGAGGCTCACCCCGTGCTCGGCGGCGTACCGTTGCAGGTCCTGCGTGATCCTCATCGAGCAGAACTTCGGCCCGCACATCGAACAGAAGTGCGCGGTCTTGGCGGGCTCCGCCGGCAGCGTCTCGTCGTGGTACTCCCGGGCCGTGGAAGGATCGAGCGCCAGGTTGAACTGGTCCTCCCAGCGGAACTCGAACCGCGCCTTGGACAGCGCGTCGTCCCACGCCTGCGCGCCCGGGTGGCCCTTGGCGACGTCGGCCGCGTGCGCCGCGATCTTGTACGCGATCACGCCCGCCTTCACGTCCTCCCGGTCGGGCAGCCCGAGGTGCTCCTTGGGCGTGACGTAGCAGAGCATCGCGGTGCCGTACATGGCGATCATCGCGGCCCCGATCGCCGAGGTGATGTGGTCGTACCCCGGCGCGATGTCGGTCGTCAGCGGGCCGAGCGTGTAGAACGGCGCCTCGTGGCACCACTCCTGCTGCAGGTCCACGTTCTCCTTGATCTTGTGCATGGGTACGTGCCCGGGTCCTTCGATCATGGTCTGCACGCCGTACCGCCAGGCCACCTCGGTCAGCTCCCCGAGCGTGCGAAGCTCGGCGAGCTGCGCCTGGTCGTTGGCGTCCGCGATCGACCCGGGTCGCAGCCCGTCGCCGAGCGAGAACGTGATGTCGTACCGGGCGAAGATCTCGCACAGCTCCGCGAAGTGGGTGTACAGGAAGCTCTCCTCGTGGTGCGCGAGGCACCAGGCGGCCATCAGCGACCCGCCGCGCGAGACGATCCCGGTGACCCGCCCGACCGCGAGCGGCACGTACCGCAGCAGCACGCCCGCGTGCACCGTCATGTAGTCCACGCCCTGCTCGGCCTGCTCGACGACGGTGTCCCGGTACATCTCCCAGGACAGCTTCGTCGGGTCCCCGCCGACCTTCTCCAGCGCCTGGTAGATCGGCACGGTGCCGATCGGTACCGGTGAGTTGCGCAGGATCGCCTCGCGGGTCTCGTGGATCCGCTTGCCGGTGGACAGATCCATCACGGTGTCCGCACCCCAGCGGGTGGCCCAGCGCAGCTTCGCCACCTCTTCGTCCACTGTGGACGTCACGGCGGAGGTACCGATGTTCGCGTTCACCTTGACGAGGAACCGCTTCCCGATGATCATCGGTTCGCACTCGGGGTGGTTGGCGTTCACCGGGAGCACCGCCCGGCCGGCGGCCAGCTCGTCGAGCACCAGTGACACCGGTACCCCCTCACGGATCGCCACGTACTCCATCTCCGGAGTGACCACGCCGGCGCGGGCGAACTTCAGCTGGGTACCCGGCCCGCGCTCGGCGAGCCAGGGCTTGCGCACCGGCGGGGGCGGCGACTCCGCCGGGCCGGCCGTGTCGTAGAGCCACACCGGCGGGTTGTTCCCCGACAGGGGTACCTCCCGGAACGGCACCTGGATGTCCAGTCGCGAGCCTTGCCGGTACACCCTCATGAGACCTCCCCTAGAACCCGAAATGGTTGAGCGGGCCGGTACCGCCGCCGAGCCGCCACTCGGCCGCGGCCCGAAGCGCCCGCGTCACGTACTCCTTCGCCGCCACCACCGCGTCCGGCACCGCGTCGCCCAGCGCGAGCCGGGCCGCCACCGCGGCCGAGAACGTGCAGCCGGTACCGTGCGTGTTGGTGGTGACCACCCGTGGCGCGTGCAGGAACCGCGCGCCGGCCGGGGTCCACAGCGCGTCCACCGACTCGTCGCCGCCCGCGTCCCCGCCGGTGACCGCGACGTACTTCGCGCCCTCGGCCGCGAGCTGCCCGGCCGCGCCGGCCATGTCGGCCACGCTGGCGACCTCCCAGCCGACGAGCGCGGACGCCTCCTCGCGGTTGGGTGTGACGACGGTCGCGTACGGCAGTAACCGTTTCACCGCCGCCGTGACGCCGAGCCGGAACCCGCTGCTGGACGCGAGTACCGGGTCGAGCACGAGGTTCGGCAGGTCCCCGGCGCGGGCTTTCGCGGCGACCACCGCCGCGATCTCCGCCGTGCCCAACATGCCGATCTTCACGGCGGCCGGCCGCAGGTCGGACAGCACCGCCGCGAGCTGCGTCCCGACGACCGTCGCCGGTACGGTGAACACGTCGTCCACGCCCCGGGTGTTCTGCGACGTGACGGCGGTGACGACCGAGGCGCCGTAGAGCCGGTACGCCGCGAAGGTCTTCAGGTCGGCCTGGATCCCCGCACCCGCGGTCGGATCCGAGCCGGCGATCGTCAACGCCACCAGCGGTGTCACGCGCCCACCACCGCCACGAGCGCGGCCACGACCGCCGCCGGGTCGGGGGCACGCATCACCGCGCCCATCACGGCCACCCCGGCGGCCCCGGCGCGCAGGCACGCGACCGCGTCGGCGGCGCACGCTATCCCGCCGAGTCCGAGCACGGGCCGGGGGCTGACGCCGACGAGTGCCGCGAGCCCGGACCGGCCCAGCGCCGGCCCGTACCCGGGCTTCGACTCCGTCGCGAAGACCGGTGAGACGGTCGCGTAGTCCTCCGTGGACAGACGCGCCAGCTCGTCCGCGTCGTGGCAGGACCGCCCGACCCGCGTCACCGCCCGCGGTAGGGGATCCGTTGCCGCCAGGTGCACCGCGTCCCCGTCCAGCGGATCCGGCCCGGCCACGATCAGCCGACCCCCGACGGGCGCCAGGATCGCCCGCAGCGCAGTGGCCAGCGAGACGCGGGAGACCCGCGGCAGATCCCTCTCCCGCAGCACGACCGACCGTGCCCCGCCCGCGACCGCCGCCGCGACCACCTCGACGAGCGGCCGGGAAGCCTGCCGCCGATCGGTCAGCACGAGCAGGGTCACAGCATCGCTTCGCTTCGCTTCGCGACGCTCGCTCACAGGTCGGCCCGCCCATCGTCCCCAGTGGACGGCAGCGCGTGGAACCGCTTGGGGATCCGGCCGGCCGTGTACGCGAGCCGCCCCGCCTCGACCGCGAGGCGCATCGCCGTCGCCATCCGCACCGGGTCGACCGCCCGGGTCACCGCGCTCGCGATCAGTACCGCGTCGCAGCCCAGCTCCATCGCCAGCGCCGCGTCCGAGGCGGTACCGATGCCGGCGTCGAGGATGACGGGTACCGTAACCGCTTCCCGGATCAGCGCGATGTGGTGCGGGTTGCCGATGCCGAGCCCGGAGCCGATCGGCGAACCGGCCGGCATGACCGCCACGCAGCCGAGATCGGCCAGGCGCCGGGCGAGTACCGGGTCGTCGTTGGTGTACGGCAGCACCGTGAACCCGTCGGCCACCAGCTTCTCGGCCGCCGCCACCAGCTCCACGGCGTCGGGCAGCAGGGTCCGCTCGTCGCCGATCACCTCCAGCTTCACCCACTCGGTGCCGAACGCCTCGCGGGCCAGGTGTGCCGTGGTGACCGCGTCGGTCGCGGTGTGGCAGCCGGCGGTGTTGGGCAGCACGGCGACGCCGCACCGTTCCAGCATGCCGAGCAGCCCGGCCCCGGACGTGAACCCCGGATCGATCCGGCGCAGCGCGACCGTCACCAGCTCGGTACCCGACGCCCCGATCGCCTCCTCCAGCACCCGGAGGTTCGCCGCGCCGCCGGTACCCAGGATGAGCCGCGAGGCCAGCTCCCGTCCACCTAGTGCCAGCATGCCTCACCCTCCCTGCGTCGCGGTCAGGACCTCGATCCGGTCGCCCTCGGCCAGCCCGGTGCCGGACCACGCCGACCGGGGCACCACGACCCCGCACCGCGCCACCGCGACGCCGCCCGGCTGTGTGGTGCCGGTCAGCGAGCGCACGACATCCGCCACCGTGGCCCCCTCGGCCATCGTCTCGGGCTTCCCGTTCACGACGACGTTCACGCTGTGCGACCCCCGAATCTGTCCGGCCCGAACGGCTTGGCCAGGTCGGCGTCCGGGCCGCCGGTCACCAGGTCGGCGACGGCGTCCGCGGTGACCGGGGCGAGCAGCACGCCGTTGCGGTAGTGGCCGGTCGCCACGAACACCCCGGGCCGCAGCTCCCCGATGATCGGGGCATTGTCGGGGGTACCGGGACGGAAGCCGGCCTGAGTCTCCGCAAGCTCGTACTCTCCCAGGTCCGGTACCAGCTCCACCGCCGACCGCAGCAGGTCCAGCACGGCACCGGCGGTGACGGCCGGGTCGCGCCGCTCCTCGCTCGTCGCGCCCACGACCACCTCGCCGTCCGCCCGGGGTACCAGATACACCGAGCGCCCGTCCACGTACCCCCGGATGACCGTGCGGAACGCGACCGGCCCGCGCAGCCGGACCAGCTGGCCCTTGACCGGTCGTACCGGCACGCCGGCCAGGGTCGCGCTGGCGCAGCCGGCCGCGACCACCACCGCGTCAGCGTCCACAGTGGACAGATCGGTGACCGCCCGCCGGTCGAACCGCGCGCCGGACAGCGCCCGCAGCAGCGCGCGCACCACCAGGCGCGGGTCGACCTGGCGGTCGTCCGGGACGAAGGCGCCGCCGCGCAGGCGGGGAGCCAGCCGGGGCTCGCGCTCGCGCAGCTCGCTGGCGCGCAGCGGCTGCGGGGTGAGCCCGAGCGACGACTGCCACCGCACCAGCCGGGTCAGCTCGGCGAGGTCGTCGTCGGTACGGGCGACGAGCAGCGTGCCGTCGGGCCGGTACCCGACGTCGAGCCCGGTGGTCGCGGCGAGCGAGGCGGCGAACCCGGGCCACCGGCGGGCGGACTCCCGCATCAGCCCGACGAGGTCCGCCTCGCCGAAGTACGCCTCGCCGACCGGGGCGAGCATCCCGGCCGCCACGTGCGAGGCACCGGTACCGGGGGCGGGGTCGTACACGGTGACCGCGCAGCCGCGCCGGGCCAGCCGCCAGGCGACCGACAGCCCGACAACCCCGCCGCCGACGACGGCCACGCGCGTCACGCGGCCCCCCGCCCGGCGGGCGC
>JBKPCQ010000259.1:0-3378 GCA_046727455.1 Actinomycetota bacterium
GCCGGCACGTCGGTCACGTACTCCGACGCCTCCAGCAGCTCGTACCCCTCGGCGTAGGCGTGCATCAGCCCGTACTCGATGCCGTTGTGCACCATCTTCGCGTAGTGCCCGGCGCCGACCGGCCCGGCGTGCACGAAGCCGAACTCGCCCGGCGGCTTGAGCGCGTCGAAGATCGGCTGTGCCTTGGCCACGTGCTCGGCGTCCCCGCCGACCATCAGCGCGTACCCGTTCTCCAGCCCCCACACGCCGCCGGACACACCGACGTCGAGGTATCCGATGCCACGCTCACCCAGCCGCTGCGCCCGGGGCGGGTCGTCGCTGAACCGGGAGTTCCCGCCGTCGATCACCACGTCGCCCGCGGACAGCAGCTCCCCGAGCTGGTCGACGGTCGTCTCGGTGACCTGGGCCGGAACCATGGACCAGACGATCCGGGGCGGGGACAGCCGCTCGACCAGGGCGTCCAACCCCGGTACATCGGTCCGATCCGGGTGGTGGTCGTACCCGATGACCTCGTGACCCGCGCGGCGCAGCCGCTCGCGCATGTTGCCGCCCATCCGGCCGAGACCGGTCAGCCCGAGCTGCATGGTGCTCTCCTTGCCTCGCGTACGTTCAGGAGCCGATGCGGATCGGCATGATCAGGTACCGGTACCCCGGGATGACCTGACCGTCCTCGCCCGCCGGCGCGAGCACTGCCGGCTTGCGCGGGTCGGTCAGGGACAGCACCGCCATCGGCCCGTCCAGCGCGGACAGGCCGTCGAGCAGGTACCCCGGGTTGAACGCGACCTGCATCGGTTCCCCCTCGTACCCCGCCTCCATCGCCTCACTCGCCCGCGCGTCCTCGCTGCCGCCGGCCTCGACGACGAGCCCGTCCTCGCTGAACGACAGCCGTACCGGCGTCGTCCGCTCGGCCACCAGCGCGACCCGCCGGACCACCTCGACCAGCCCGGCCACCGGCATCCGCGCCTGCGCGTTGTGGTGGTCGGGCAGCAGGTTGCGCACCTTGGGGAAGTCGCCGTCGAGCAGCCGGCTGGTGGTCCGGCGGAGGCCGCCGACGAACCCGATCATGCCTTCGCCCATCCCGCCACGGGCCAGGGCGACCGTCACGTCACCGCCGAGCGGGCCGAGGGTCTTCGCGGTGTCGGCCAGGATCTTCGCCGGTACCAGCGCCTGCAGGCTCGCGTCGGTCGCCTCCGGTCGCCACTGGAGCTCCCTGATCGCCAACCGGTACCGGTCGGTGGCCAGCAGGGTCATCGTCGACCCCTCCAGCTCCACCCGTACCCCGGTCAGCAGCGGCAGCGTGTCGTCCCGGCCGGCGGCCACGGCGACCTGCGACACCGCGGCGGCGAACCCGGCGGCGTCGACGGTACCCGCGGTGGACGGCATCTCGGGCAGCGTCGGGTAGTCCTCGACCGGCATCGTGGGCAGCGTGAACCGGGCGCTGCCGCAGACCAGCTCCAGGTGCGACCCGACCGAGGCGACCTCGACCGGCTTGGCGGGCAGCGCCTTGGTGATCTCGGCGAGCAGCCGGCCGGAGACCAGGGCCGCGCCGTCGGCGTCGCTCTGCACGTCCGTGCTGACCTGGCTGGACACCTCGTAGTCGAAGCCGGAGACGGTCAGCCGCCCGCCGGACACCCGCAGCAGCACGCCGGCCAGTACCGGCACGGACGGCCGGCTGGGCAGGCTCTTGGCGGTCCACGCCACCGCATCGGCGAGCGCGTCACGCTCGACTCGGAACTTCATCGGCGCCCCTCCACGGTCTTGGCAGCAGCGTGGTCCTGACTTCGCCGCGTCGACTTCATCACATGCCTACCGAACTCTATGGCGCCGGCCGGCCGCGCGTGCATCCGGTACCGGCGTTTTGGCATCCGCCGGGCGGGCGGTCCATCCCCAACCCCGGTGATTGCTTGTCGTTCTCTTAGAAGGTCTCTTTCATCGTCTTCTTCGCTGTTGTGCATCCTGTGGACGCCGGTCATTCACCGAGGTCCGGGTCGGTCTCGCCGGTGGGGAACCTGTGGAGAACCACGTGTCGGCCGACCCTGTGGATCCACACCGGCGACCGCGACTCCGGCCCGTCCCCAGCTGTCCACCGGTTGTCCACCGGATATTCCCAGGGATCGCCCCCAGGCTGTGGGTTCGGCCGTCCCCAGCCCGTCCACCGGATCCGGTCGACGTCCACACGATGTCCCCAGAGGCTGTCCACAGGCTGTGGAAAGGCATGTGCGCACTGTGGACGATCGAGCACACGCAGTGCGTCAGGAGGTCTGCTTGATCCGGTTGGTCAGCTCGGCGATCTGGTTGTACAGCGAGCGCCGCTCCGCCATCTGCTGGCGGATCTTGCGGTCGGCGTGCATCACCGTGGTGTGGTCCCGGCCGCCGAACGCCTGCCCGATCCGGGGCAGCGACAGGTCGGTCAGCTCACGGCACAGGTACATGGCGACCTGGCGGGCGTTGACCAGGACCCGCGACCGCGAGTGCCCGCGCAGGTCCTCCAGACTGACCCCGAAGTAGTCCGCGGTCGACGCCATGATCTGGTCGGCGTTGATCTCCGGTCCGGATCCGTCGGGGATGAAGTCGCGCAGGACCTCCTCGGCCAGCGCGAGCTGGACCGGCGACCGGGTCAGGCTGGCGAAGGCGGTGACCCGGATCAGCGCGCCCTCCAGCTCGCGGATCGAGTTGGCGATCCGCGACGCGATGAACTCCAGCACGTCCGGCGGTGCGGACAGCCGCTCCTGCGCCGCCTTCTTCTGCAGGATCGCGATGCGGGTCTCCAGGTCGGGCGGCTGGATGTCGGCGAGCAGGCCCCACTCGAACCGGGTCCGCAGCCGGTCCTCCAGGGTGGCGAGCTGCTTGGGTGAGCGGTCCGACGTGATGACCAGCTGCTTGTTCGAGTTGTGCAGGGTGTTGAAGGTGTGGAAGAACTCCTCCTGGGTGCGCTCCCGGTTCTCCAGGAACTGGATGTCGTCGATCAGGAGGATGTCCACGTCGCGGTACCGCCGCTGGAACGCCTGGGTCTTGTCGTCGCGCAGCGAGTTGATGAAGTCGTTGGTGAACTCCTCGGTCGAGACGTAGCGGACGAACCGGGCGTTGCCCAGGGTTGTCGCGTAGTGCCCGATCGCGTGCAGGAGATGGGTCTTGCCCAGCCCGGAGCTGCCGTAGATGAACAGCGGGTTGTACGCCTTGGCCGGCGACTCGGCGACCGCGACGGCTGCGGCGTGGGCGAACCGGTTGGACGAGCCGATGACGAACGTCTCGAACATGTACTTCGGGTTGAGCCGGTTACCGTCCCCCGGGCTCATCGGCGGGCGCCGGTCGTCGCGGCCGGTACCCGCCCCGACCGGTCCGCGGTGGGGCAGCGGTGGCCCGGGTACGACCGTGGCG
>JBKPCQ010000260.1:0-3474 GCA_046727455.1 Actinomycetota bacterium
GGTCGACTACCGGGAGTTGGCCGCGCAGCCGGCGCCACCGGCCCTTCCGGCTGGCCTGCCGCTGGTCCGGACCCGGTTCGAGGCGCTGGTCGCCAAGCTGCCCGCCGGCCGCACCGCGCTCGCGGAGCTGCGCCGGATGGAGATCCGCTCGCGGATCCGCGGCTCCTCGGTGCTGCCCGCGTGGACCCGCCTGGACCGCGCCGTACAGACCTTCGGCGGCCTGGCCGGACGGCTCGGCGGCCCGGCGGAGTCAACCGTTCTCGAAGCGGCGGCGGCGGAGCGGACACTGCGGGAGATCGGTGAGCGGACCGCCGCCGTGGAGCGGGCGCTGACCATGCCCGGTGCCGACGACACGCTGCGCGCCGCGCACGGCGAACTGCTCGGGCACTTCACCGGTGGCGTCCAGGCGTACGAGGGGCTGGTCGCCGCGGCGGCCGGGTACGTGGCGCAGGACGGGCGGATCACCGACCAGGGCTCGGTACACCGGCTGACCGAGGCGACCGCGCTGCTGCGCGCGACCGCCGACGGGCTGGCCGAGATGACCACCGTCACGCTCCGGACGACCGGCGAGTCGGCGGCGTAGGGCCGCGCGGCGCGTTCCCAGGAACACTTGAGGGTGGCGCGCTATTTTGGTGGGCGCTGAGGGAGCGAGCGGGAGCGGCGCGGCGTCGTCTGGACTGAGGAGCGCACCGAGGCGGGCGGCGTCTGGACTGACGAGCGCAGCGAGGAGGGAAGACGTCGCCTGGGGAGCCTCGGTGGCGCGCGAGCGCAGCGAGCGCCGGCCAGCTCAGCGACGAGGGAGACGGCGCGTCTGAGCGCCGCGAAGCGAGCGGACGGGGCGGTGATGGACGAGAATCGGGCTCAACGGGTGGTTGACGCGCTACGCGCGCGCGGGGTACCGGCGCACCGGGAGCGGGCCAGCGTGGCCCAGTTCGGTGTGCGGGTGATGCTGCCGGACGGGCGGCAGGCGATCTGGGACACCGACGGTACCGCCGGGCTGGAGGCGCAGGTCATGCGCGACGGAGTGCTGGTCGGGTTCGTGCCGAAGATCGAGGGCTCGGAGGAGTTCGACGAGGCCCAGGTCGTCGACGCCATCGCGCGCACCGACTACGACCAGCCGGTCGCGGTACAACGCCGGACCGCCCCGCCGGCCGCCGCGCCGCTGCCGCCCGAGGGTGGGTTCTTCCGCCGCTTCCTGGGTGGCTTCCGGGAGGGGTAGGGCTCGGTCAGGCCGGCCCGGGTTGGCAGGTGGGGCACCAGTAGGTGACCCGGTCGCCCTGGTCGGTCTTGCGGATCAGGGTGCCGCAGCGGCGGCACGGCTGGGCGCGGCGGCTGTAGACGTACGTCGTCTGTCCTCTGTGGAGCGAACCGGTGGTGCTCTGCGTCCACCGGCCGCGGTTCGCGTCGAGCAGCCGGTGCGCGAGGTCGACCAGCGCGGGTAGATCGTCCACTGTGGACACCGGTGCCCACGGGGAGACGCCGCGCAGGAAGAGCACCTCGCACTTGTACAGGTTGCCGATGCCGGCGAGGTTGGTCTGGTCGAGCAGCGCCTCGGCGATGCTGGTGTCGGCGTGCCCGGCGAGCCGGCGCACCGCCTCGGCCGGGTCCCAGTCGGGGCCGAGCAGGTCGGGGCCGAGGTGCCCGACGAGGCTGTCCTCCTGGTCGGTGGGGACCAGGGCGAGGTCATGCAGGTGGTATCCGACCGCGACGGACTTCTCCGTGTGCAGGGCGACCCGCACGAGGTGGGCGGGTCCGCCGGTCCACCGGGCGCCGGCCGGGTACACCCGCCAGGCGCCGTCCATCCGCAGGTGCGAGTGGAGGGTGAACCGGCGGTCGGCGGGGTCGGCGAGGCGCAGGAGCAGGTGCTTGCCCCGGCAGGCCGACTCCACGACGGTCCATCCGGTCAGGTCAGCGGCTGCCAGCCGGGGTACCCGGAAGTCGCTGGCCGCGAGGCGCTGCCCGGCCAGCGCGCGGTGCAGCGCCTGGGCGGTGTTCCACACGGTGTCGCCTTCGGGCACCCCATCATCCTGCCGCGCCACCCGGCCGGTCCGCTCGTCGCGGGTTGGGCGGCGGTTCGTGCGCGACTGGCGGGCCGGCGGTCCCTACGCGTGACCGCCCATCGCGCGAAATGCGACGAATACCGACAGCCCGTGATGCCTCGCTTGCGCGTTGTGCGGATCTGCCTCCATCGTGAAGTCCTTCCAGAACAGCCGCTCTCGCCGCTACGGCGGCCTTGGCAGCAAGGGGCCACGCACCATGGAGTACGGGACCAAAGCAAGCGTTCTGCGGCAGCGATTATCAGAACCGGGCGTGGTCCGCGTGGCCGGCGCGCACGACGCGCTCTCGGCGCTGGTGGCCGAGGACGTCGGGTACGACGCGGTGTGGGCGTCCAGCCTCACCATCTCGGCTTCGCGGGGCCTGCCCGACATGAGTCTGCTCACCATGACCGACTACCTGCAGGTGGCCGCGTACATCAACGACGCGTGCGGCTGCCCGGTGATCGCCGACTGCGACACCGGGTTCGGTAACACCCTCAACGTCGCGTACATGGTGCGGCAGTACGAGGCGGCCGGGGTCGCGGCGGTGTGCATCGAGGACAAGGTGTTCCCGAAGCGCAACAGCTTCATGCAGGCCGACCAGGTACTCGAAGACGCCGAGGTGTTCGCCCGCAAGGTCGAGGTCGCCAAGCAGACCCAGCGCGGTACCGACTTCGTGGTGATCGCGCGGACCGAGGCGGCCATCGCGGGCCGCGGCGTCGGCGAGGCCCTGCGCCGCGCGCACCTGTACGTCGAGGCCGGCGCGGACGCGATCCTGATGCACTCGAAGTCCCGCGAGCCCGACGAGGTACTGGAGTTCTGCGCGGCGTGGCGGCGCCGGGCGCCGGTCGTCGTGGTGCCGACGACGTACTACGCCTGGCACGTCGACGACGCCGCCGAGGCCGGCGTCGCCATGGTGATCTACGCCAACCAGGCGCTGCGGGCCTCGGTGAGTTCGATGGAGCACACGCTGCGGCAGACCCTCGCGAAGGGGTCGAGCGTGCCGGTCGAGGCGGACATCGCGCCGATGGCCGACATCTTCCGGCTCCAGCGGGTCGACGAGTGGCTGGCGCTGGAGCCGTGAGCGGCGCCGTCGAGCGGCGGTTCGACGCTCTCGCCGTCGCCGAGCGGGAACCGCTGGTCGCGCTCGCGGAGCGGGTACTCGACGAGGTCGACGACGTGACGCTGCTGTCGGTGCCCGGACCCGCCACGATGCTGGTCGAGCTGACCGAGTCGGTCGGTGGGCAGCCGTACCACCTGTGTGAGGTCGTGGTCAGCGAGGCCAGCGTGGCGGTCCGCGGGTGCCGCGGCGACGCGGTGGTGCTCGGCGCCGACCCGGAGCGCGCGCTGGCCGCGGCGATCTGTGACGCGGCGGCCGAGGCCGGCCTGTTCGCCGGGGAGATCGAGGCGCTGGTGGCCGCCGCGCTCGCGGCGCGGG
>JBKPCQ010000261.1:0-4399 GCA_046727455.1 Actinomycetota bacterium
CAGCCGGTCCGGGATCTCCACGCACGCCTCGCCCTCCGGGATGTCCATGGCGGCCAGCGCGTCCGCGTCGGTGACCGCCGGCCCAACCTGCACGACGTGGCGCAGGCCATCGCCCCCAACGCCCGGGTGGTGTACGTGGACAACGACCCGATCTGCTCGTCCACGCCCGCGCCCTCATGACCGGCACCCCGCAGGGCGCCACCCACTGCGTCGAGGCAGACGTGCACGAGCCGGCGCACATCGTCGACGCGGCCCGCCACCTTCTGGACGTCGACCGGCCCATCGCGGTAACCCTCCTGGCCGTCCTGCACCTACTCGCCGACGACACCGACGCTCACCAGATCCTCAAGGAGCTGACCGCCCCGCTGCGCCCCGGCAGCGCCCTGGCCCTGACAGTGGCCACCGCCGACACCGACCCGGCCGGCGCCCGCGCCGCTCAGACCCTCGCCGCCAAACACGGCCTCCCCGTGACGCTGCGCTCCCAGACCCAGACCCAGGCCCAGTTCACCGGACTCGACCTCATCGACCCCGGCGTCACCCTCGTCCACCATTGGCGCCCCGACCCGGCCGACCCGCAACCCGCCGACCCCGACGTTCACCTCTGGGCCGGGATAGCGCTCAAACCCGAGGACTGAATGCCACCCACACCGGCGATCCTCATTACCCGCGACCTGCCCATCCGCGACGTCTCGGTCCTCATCGGCAGATCCCACCGACGCGCCGCCCAGCTCCGCCAACGGGCTCAAGATCTTGGACGACTGCACCTCTTGGGGAGATCGCCGTTTCCAGGCAGATCCCGTAGCGAGACTTCGGGATCCGCCGGCAACTCGTGATCTACCGGGCCGATTCCACGGGGGGCAGGAGTCCAAGACGTTCGAAGCGCGCCGTGCCGGCGGAGGGGCCGGGAGCGCCGTGCTGGCGGCGGCGCTACGCCACCACCCGGCCACCCACGATCGTGCGGCGGACGGTACCGTCCGGGTTCAGCGCCACCAGATCCGCGCGCCGCCCCGGCGTCAGCTCCCCCCGGTCCGCCAGCCCCGCCACCGCGGCCGGCGCCCGCGTCACCAGCGCGACCGCCTCCGGCAGCGGTAGCCCGCAGGCGAGCACCGCCGGCCACATCGCCTCCGGGTAGTAGTCGCTGACCAGCAGGTCGAGCGCTCCAGCGGCGAGCGCGTCCACCGCGCTGAGGTTGCCGCTGGTGGACCGCTTGAGGAGCAGGTTCGGTGCGCCCATCGCGACCGCGAGCCCGGCCGGCCGCGCCGCCCGTGCGGCCTCCGCGGTGGTCGGGAACTCCGCGATCACCGCGCCGTGCGCGCTGGCCCGCGCGATCACCCGCGACGAGTCCGGATCATGCCAGGCAAACGGTATCCCGTCCGCGCGCGCCGCCCGCGCGAGCCGCCCGAGGCGCGCCTCCAGGTGGGGCGCGGCGGCCACCTTGGCCCCGATCCGGGCGTGCAGCTCGGGCTCCCCGACCGCGTAGTTGCGGCGGTAGAACGCGACGTACGAGTCGGTGGTGGTGAACTGCCCCTGCCCCGGCGTGTGGTTCATCACCGACAGCAGCGCGACGATGCCGCGCCCGAGCAGTTCCTCGGCGGCGCCGACCGATTCGGTGTCGGTGACCTCGACCCGCAGGTGCAGGCGGTGGTCGACCAGCGGGTCGAGCAACCCCAGCAGCGCGCCGGCCAGCGCCTCGGTCGCCGACCGCTCGCGCAGCCCGATCTCGTCACCGGCCAGGCTCAACGCGGCGTACGCGGTGGTCACCCCGGCACCCGCGAGTCGCCGGTCCAGCGCCGCAACCGCAACCGGAAACGGTAACCGTACCCCCGGCCTCGGCTCGGCCAGCTTCTCCACGGCGTCGCTGTGTAGGTCGATCGCGCCCGGTACCAGCAGCGCGTCCCCGAGATCGTTCCCGCGCGCGGTTCCGGCACGGACCTCGGTGACGACGCCGTCCTCGACCGAGACGGTGCCCGGCCGCAGCACCCGGTCGCCAGTCACGACGGTGGCCGCCGTCCACTGCTCAGTCATCGAGTACCTCCGCCGGTTTGCCCTCGGCCACCACCCGACCGCCGTCGATCAGCAGTGCCCGGGTGGCCAGCTCCTCCACTGTGGACAGGTCATGGAACACCCCGATCGCCGCCGCGCCACCGGCCACGCTCTCCCGGATGAGCGCGCGGGCCGCGTCCCGGGTTACCGGATCCAGCGCCGAGGTCGGCTCGTCGAGCAGCAGCAGCCGGGGTGTGGTCACCATGGCGCGGGCCAGGTTCACCCGCTGCCGCTCGCCGCCGGAGAACGTGGCCGGGTACCCGTCGTGCAGCCGCTCCGGCAGGTGCAGCCGGGCCATCAGCTCCCGGGCGCGCTCCCGGGCCGCCACGCGGCCGAAACCTGCGCGCAGAAGCGGCTCCGCGACGACCAGGTCGGCCGGCGTACGGGGTACCGCGTGCAGGAACTGGCTCACCACGGCGATCTCGCTCCAGCGCAGCGCGACGACCACCGGGTCTTCCGCCGTCACGAGGTCGACCATGCCGTACCGCGCCGACCGGTACAACGCGCTGCCGCCCGTCGGCAGGTACGTCCGGGACAGGCACTTGAGCAGCGTCGACTTGCCGGATCCGGAAGCGCCCAGGACCGCGATCAGCTCGCCCGGCGCGACCGACAACGAGACGTCCACGAGCGCGGGCAGCCGCCGCCCGCCGAGCAGGTGCAGCGTGAACGTCTTGTGCAGCCCGGTCACCGTCAGCATCTCTGTCACAGCGAACTCGCCACCAGCAGTTGGGTGTACGCGTCCTGCGGGTCCTCCAGGACCTGCTCGGTGATGCCCGACTCGACCACCCGGCCCCGGTACATGACCAGGGTCCGCTGGGCCAGCAGCCGGATCACGCCGAGGTCGTGGCTCACCACGACCATCGCCACCCCGGTCTGCGCATGCAGTTCCTTCACCAGGTCGAGGATCGCCGCCTGAACGTGGACGTCGAGGCTGGACGTCGGCTCGTCCAGCAGGAGCAGCGGCGGTTCGTTCGCCATGGCCTTCGCGAGTTGCAGGCGCTGGCGCATGCCGCCGGAGTACGCCGCGGCGAGATCGTCCACCCGGTCGGCGGCCACCTCGACCCGGCGCAGCAGGTCGGTGCCCCGGGCCCGGATCCGCCCGACGTGCCGCCAGTCGGCGGCGAGCAGCCGCTCGGCGATGTTGCCGCCGGCCGAGACGCCGAGGTCCAGGCCACGCGCCGCGTCCTGGTGCACCATGCCCATCTGGAAGCTACGCAGCCACCTGCGGCGCAGCGCGTCGACGACGGTCAGCTCCTCCCCGTCGAGTCGGATCGTGCCCGCGTCCGCGACCGTGTCGAGGTACACGCATTGCAGGACCGTGGACTTGCCGGAGCCGGACTCGCCGACGATGCCCAGGACCTCGCCGGGATGGACGTCGAAGCTCACGTCCGCGCAGGCGACCCGGTCGCCGTACCGCTTCGTCAGGCCGCGTACCGACAACAGCGTCATGACTCACCCACCCGCGCGTCGCAGTAGGCGGTGTCGCTGCACAGCCAGCCCTGACCGGGCACCTCGGTGCGGTACGAGGTGTCCGAGCCGCAGCGGGCGCACGGTGCCCCGGCCCGCTCCGTCTCGAACGGATGGTCCTCGAAGTCCAGCGGTACCACGTCGGTGTACGGCGGCAGCGCGTACACCCGCTGCTCCCGTCCGGCCCCGAACAGGTGCAGCGTGGGGCTGCGGTGGAGCTTCGCCACGTCGTGCCGGGGGATCGGCGTCGGGTCCATCAGCACCGTGTCGTTGACCAGGCACGGGTACCGGTACGACAGCGAGATCCGCCCGTACCGCACGATGTCCTCGTAGAGGTACAGCCACATCTTCGAGTAGTCGCGCTCGGCGTGCATCCGCCGGGTCACCGCGTCGCTCGGCTCCACCAGCCGCAGCGGCTCCGGGAACGGTACCTGCAGCACCACGATCGCGCCTTCCCGCAGCGACGTGTCCGGGATCCGGTGCCGGGTCTGGATCAGCGTGGCCTCCCCCGCGTCGCGCGTGGTCCGTACGCCGGTCGTCTTCGCGACGAGCGCGCGGATGTTGACCGCGTTCATGCTCGCGTCGTCGCCCTGGTCGATCACCTTCACCACGTCGGCCGGCCCGACCAGGCTCAGCGTGAGCTGGATGCCGCCGGTACCCCAGCCGCGCGCGAGCGGCATCTCCCGGCTCCCGAACGCCACCTGGTACCCGGGCAGCGCGACCGCCTTGAGGGTGCGGCGGCGCAGTTCCCGCTTGGTGTGCTCGTCGAGGAACGCGAAGCTGTACCCATCTGATCCGGCGGCCAGCGCGGCCAGCCGACTCATGACACACCCCGCACGTGCTGGCGGATCGTCCGGGCGCGGTCGAGGTCGGAGGCGAACGTCACCTC
>JBKPCQ010000262.1:0-10938 GCA_046727455.1 Actinomycetota bacterium
CAGCGCCGGGGATGGGGGGGCGGCCGCCGCCACCCGCCCCCGCCGCGCCTAAGCGCGGGGTTACCCGCGGTTACCCCCCGCCCCGCCGGGGCCCGACCCGGGGCGGCGGCGGCGCCGTTAGCCTCGACCACCTGCCGGCTCAGCTCGTTCTTGTTCACCTTGCCCACCCGGGTGTGCGGGAACGCTGTCACGTACTCCACCTGGTCGGGCAGCTTGTAGGCGGCGACCCCCCGGTCCAGGAGGAACCGGCGCAGCTGCGCGAGGCTCGGCCGGTCGTCTCCGGCGATGACGCAGGCGCAGGTCTTCTCGCCCAGCGTGGCGTCCGGTACCCCGACCACCGACACGTCCCGCACCCCGGGATGGGCCAGCAGGTGGTCCTCGACCTCGGCGGGGGAGACCTTCTCGCCGCCCCGGTTGATGACGTCCTTGACCCGCCCCTCGACGATCATGTCGCCGTCGTCGGTGAGCCGGACCAGATCGCCGGTGTGGAACCACCCATCGGCGGTGAACGTGCGCGCGTTGTGCTCGGGCGCGCGGTAGTACCCGCGCAGGGTGTACGGGCCACGGGTGATGAGTTCGCCGACCTGCCCCGGGCCGACCTCGACACCGGCCTCGTCGACCACCCTGATCTCGTCGGCCGGGCACAGCGGTTTCCCGGTCGTGTGGAAGGCGATCTCGTCCGGCGCGCCGGGGCGGGTGAAGGTGAGCAGCCCCTCGGCCATGCCGAACCAGTGCGTCAGCTCGCAGCCGAGTACCGGCCGGATCTGCCGGGCGATCTCGATGGGCAGCTTGGCCGAGCCGATCTGCAGCAGCACCCCGGAAACGTCCACATGGAACAGTGGCGCCGACTCGATCCACAGCTTCACCAGCGGCGGCATCAGCGTGGTGAGGGTGACGCCGTGCGCGGCGACGAGCGGGAAGACCTCGTCGGGCGCGGGGCTGCCGGCGAGGACGGTCCGGCCGCCGGCGAGGTACGTGCCGAGGACGCCCGGACAGCCGAGGGCGGCGTTGTGCGCGATGGGCAGGGTGGCGAGGTACACGCTGGACGCGTCGACGTTCAGGCCCTCGGCGGTCGCGCGGAGCTGGTACGCGTAGTCGTCGTGGGTCCGGGGGATCAGCTTGGGCATGCCGGTCGTACCGCCGGAGAGCAGGAAGAAGGCGACGTCCGACGGGTCGGGCGGAGGCAGGTCGCGGGGCTCGTCGGCGATGTCGTCGAGGGCGGTGAACTCCCCGGCGTCGCCGGATACGAAGACCTGCTGGAGCGGGACCCGCTTGGTGACCTCGCGGGCGAGCGTCCGGTAGTCGAAGCGGCGGTGGGTGTCGGTGACGACGTACGCGGTGGCACCGGACAGCTCGCACAGGTACGTGATCTCGGCGGCGCGATGGGCCGGCAACGCGTAGACCGGCAGCGCGCCGAGACGGAAGAGGCCGAGCGAGAGGGGGACGAACTCCGGGATGTTCGGAAGCTGTACCACCACCCGGTCGCCGGAGCGCACGCCGGCCCTGGCGAAGCCGCTGGCGAGCCGGTCGGCGCGGGCGTCGACCTCGGCGAAGGTCCGGGTACCTCCGGCGGTCGCGAGTGCCACCCGGTCCTCGTTGCCGGGGACCGCCGTGCGCAGCACGTCGCCGAGCGCCGCACCCCGCCAGTACCCCTCGCGCCGGTACCGCTGCGCGTCCCCGGCGGGCCAGGGAACACATCCTTCTCGCATCGTCGACTCCTTCGTGGTATCGGGCTAGGCCGCGCGCAGCCGCATGGGCACGCTGGCGTACGAGCGGAAGCTGGCGCTGGGTCGCCGCACCGTCGGGCCGTCCGGCTCGACGGCAGCGAACCGCCGGACCAGGCGGTCGAACACCGTCGCCGCCTCCGCCCGCGCGAGCGCCGCCCCGACGCAGTGGTGGATGCCGCCGCCGCCGAAGCTCACGTGCGGGTTCGGGGTACGGCCCACGTCGAGCACCCCGGGATCGGGGAAGCGCTCCGGGTCGTGGTTGGCCGACCCGAGCAGCAGCACCAGAACCCGGCCCGGCCGGACCGTCCGCCCGCCGATCTCCAGCCGCTCGGTCACCACCCGGCTCTTCACCTGTACCGGCCCGTCGTAGCGGAGGAACTCCTCGACCGCGCTCGGCACGAGCGAAGGGTCGGCGCGCAGCCGGTCGAGCTGGTCGGGGTGGGCGAGCAGCGCCGCACACCCGGTGGCGAGTAGGTCGGTGGTCGTGGAGAAGCCGGCGAAGAGCAGGAACACCACGTTGTCCACCAGGTCCCCGGTGGACAGTGCGTCGGTGGTGGCGAGGTGCGACAGCAGGTCGTCGCGCGGCGCCCGGCGGCGCCGGTCGAGCAGCCCGGTGACCAGCTCGCGCAGCCAGACCACGGCGTCCTGCGGCTCCGCCCGGTCGTCCTCGGGCAGGAACGTCGCGAACGCGCGGGACAGCGCGATCGCCCGTGGCCGTACCTCGTCGAGCGAGTCCAGCTCGATGCCGACGAACTCGGCGAGCACCCGGATCGGCAGCAGGTGGGCGAGGTCGTCGACGGCGTCGAACCGGCCGCCGTCGAGGGCCGGCGCCAGCAGCTCGTCCACGGTCGCGGCGATGCTCCCGGCCCGCGCACGGACCGCCCGGCGGGTGAAGGACTGCCCGATGAGCCGGCGCAGCACGGTGTGTACCGGGGGATCGCGGTTGAGGACGATGCGGGCGAAGAAGTCCGCGAGCGGGCCGTCGCCGAGGGCGATCCGGTGGTACTCCCCGCCGTACTCGCTGCCCAGGCGCTGGTCGGCGATCAGCGCGGCCACGTCCGCGTACCGCGGTACCACCCACTGCGCCGGGCCGCCCCGGCACAGCGGCCCGGCCTCCCGCAGGCGCGCGTAGGTGGGGTACGGGTCGTCGAGAACGGCCGGGTCGTACGGGTCGAACTTCGGCGGCAGCGTCGTGGTCATGATGCTTCACGCGGGGACGGCGGCGACGGGTACGGAGTCGTAGACGCGGAACCCCGGGCGCATCTGGCGCACCGCCGGTCCGGCCGGTTCCAGCCTGGCGAACCGGCGCGCGATGCCGTCGAACACCGCCGCCGCCTCGACCCGGGCGAGTGCCGCGCCGATGCAGTGGTGGTGCCCGCCACCGAAGCTCTCGTGCTGGTTGGGGTACCGGCCCACGTCGACCTTCTCCGGGTTGGCGAACTGCCGCTCGTCGTGGTTCGCCGAGCCGAGCAGCAGCACCAGTACCCGGCCGGTGCGCAGCACCCGGTCCGCGAACGGCAGCGGTTCGAGAACCAGCCGCAGCTTCACCTGGATCGGCGCGTCGAAGCGCAGGAACTCCTCGACGGCGGTACGCACCAGCGCCGGCTCCTCGCGCAGCCGGGCGAACTGCTCCGGCTGGTCCAGGAGTGCCTGGCAGCCGTTGCCGATGAGGCTCGTCGTGGTCTCGAAGCCCGCGAACAAGATGAAGATGACGTTCTCGATGATCTCCTGCTCGGTCAGCCGGTCGCCGCCCTCCTGCGCCGCGAGCAGGCGGGACAGCAGGTCGTCGCCGGGGCTCCGGCGCCGCTGCGTGAGCAGTCCGGCGAGGTAGCCGTAGAGCCAGACGACCGAGTCGTGCGCGGCGACCCGCTCGTCGGGGCCGAGCATGGCGGCGAACGCCTTGGCGACGTCGATCGCCCGCGCACCCACCTCGGCCAGGTCCCCGGCCGGGATGGCGATCAGCTCACCGAGTACCTGCAGCGGCAGCGGGTACCCGAGGTCGGTCACCGCGTCGAACCCCTCGCGGTCGAGCGCCGGGGCGAGCAGCTCGTCGACCATCCCGGCGATGCGCGGCGCGAACTCCCGGGACAGCGACGGCGTGATCGCGTGGCTCATCAGGCGGCGGATTCGGGTGTGGTCGGGCGGGTCCTGGTTGAGCATCACCCGCTGGAAGAACCCGCTCGCCGGTCCGCCGCCGATCGTCAGGCGGTGGTAGTCGCCGGAGAAGTTGCCGGACAGGCGGGTGTCGGTCATCAGCCGGGACACGTCGGCGTACCGCGACACGACCCACTGCCCCGGGCCGCCCCGACCGAGCGGACCGGCCGCGCGCAGAGCCGCGTAGGTCGGGTACGGGTCGGCGATGACGGCCGGGTCGTAGAGGTCGAACTTCGGCAGCATCAGTCGGCCTCCCGGATGGTCGCGGCGATGATGGCCAGCACGGCCGGCCGCTGCGGTACCAGATAGAAATGGTCGCCCGGCAGCTCGTGCAGCGTGAGCGGGCCGGTCGTCGCGTCCGCCCACGGCTTCATGTCCTGGGGTTCGACGTCCGGATCGGCGTCCCCGACGAGCCCGACGACCGGGCAGGCCACCTGACCGCCCGGCGTGGGCCGGTAGCGGGCCACGGCCCGGTAGTCGCCGCGCAGGCTGACCAGGATCGTCTCGCGCATCTCGGCCTTGTCGATCAGCTCCGCGGGCGTGGCACCGAGCCGCCGCAGCTCGTCGAGCAGCACCTCGTCGGTGAGCGTGTGCGGCGGCCGCCGGCTCGGTTGGCCGGGCGCCTGGTGGCTGGACACGAACAGCACGCTGGGTACCACCCCGAGCGCGTCCAGGCGCAGCGCGGTCTCGAACGCGACCACGGCGCCCATGCTGTGCCCGAACAGCGCGACCGGGCGGTCCAGCCGCCCGTCGAGGGCGCGCACGACGCCGTCCGCGAGCTGGTGTACGTCCTCCAGGCAGGGCTCGCGCAGCCGGTCGAGGCGGCCGGGGTACTGGACCGACAGCACCTCGATGTCGGGGACGGCCTGCCGGCCCCACGACCCGAAGAAGGTGGCCGATCCACCGGCGTGCGGGAACGCCAGCAGCACGGTGCGGGCGTGCGGCCGCGCCTGCGGCCGCCGCAACCACAGCCCGCTCCGGTACCGGCCCTCGCGCGTCATTACAGGACGCCCTCCTCGACCGTGCCGGCGGCCGCTCCGGTGAAGACCTCCAGCGCGGTGACCGCCGCCCGCGCGCGGCGCAGGCGGTCCACCGCCCAGGAGGGGTCGAGGACGTCCGCGGCGAAGTGCACTCCCGGGGGTACCGATCCGGCCAGTACCGCCATCGCCGCCATCGCCGTCGTCGCGCCGGTGAGCTGGCTCGCGCCGCGCGCCGACAGCACCATCGTGTGCCCGTCCAGCTCGAAGACCAGGCGCTGGTACGGTTCGCGGCCGAACAGGTCCAGCTCGCTCGCTGCCACGAGCGCGGCGGGGTCGGTACCCGCGAGGGCCGACCGCACGTGCGCGCCGGGGAACACGTTGTGGAACGTCAGCTCGTCCAGCCGGAGCGCGCGGGCCAGCCGCTCCATCTCGGTGCTGAGGTACGGGTACGCGGTGACCGGCTCGGGGAAGTACGGCAGCTCGGCGTCGATGAGCGGCGTCGCGACCCGCTCGGCCCGGTGCCCGCCGCGCCAGCCGGCGTTGGACCGCCCGTACCCGTTGCGGAGCGAGGCGAGGTAGTCGGCGGCGGCGGTACCGGTGAAGCGGTCCCGGCCACCAACATAGGCGGTGAGGCGGGCCGGCCCGTCCGCCGCGAGTGCCCGGGGCAGCAGCCCGGTGAGCCCCGGTAGCATCCCCGCGGACAGCACGGCGCTCAGTCCGTCCACAGTGGACAACGAAGCGTGCACCGGGTCGTCGCCGCCCGGGTCGACGTAGTGCGCGCCGTTCTCCAGCGCCGCCCGGGCGACCTTGTCCAGCACCTCGCAGGACGGGCCGGCGCAGTTGACCACCACCTGGCACCCGGCGCAGAACCGGTCGAGGCTCGCGCGGTCGTCGACGTCCACGACCACCGCCGCGCGGGCCTTGTCGCGCCCGCCCACCATGACCGGCCCGACCCCCCACGCGAGAAATTGGTTGACGGCGGCGCGCCCGACCGCGCCGTACCCGCCGACGACCCCGACGGGGCAGGCCCGCGCGACGCCGCGCCCCGCTGCGGTCATGGCGCCTCCCGGAGCTGGGCGGCGAGCGTCATGACGGTCGGCCCTTCGAGCATCAGGCGGAGCAGCACGGTGAACTCCATCGTCTTGGCCTCCGGAAGCCTCTCGATGAGCTGGCCGGTGAGCTGCGAGGCGAGCAGCGAGTCGCCACCCAGGTCGAAGAACCCTTGCGTGCGGCCCACCTGGGGCACGTTGAGCACTTCGGCCCACAGCGCGGCGATGCGCCGCTCGAAGTCGTCGGCCGGCTGGTCGGCCGAGGCGACCCGGGCGTCGCGGGAACGGGGTACCAGTGCGCCGAGCCGTTCCCGGTCCACCTTGGCGTTGGCGGTGAGCGGGAGCCCGTCGACGATCTGCACCAGGCTCGGCACCATCGCGGACGGCAGCCGCGCGGCCACCGCGTCGACGATCTGCTGCGGGTCGAGCCGGGTCCGGTCGCGCTTGACCCGCGACGCGTACACCCGCAGCCCGATCTCGCCGAGCACGTCGTCGTCGTGCGGGAGGGCGAGGGTCAGCTCGTCGCCGGGCCGGGCGAGCAGCCGCAGCCAGTCCCGGTGGCCGACGAACGTCTGGTCCTTCCCGTGCCGCAGGTCCTCGAAGTCCCCGCCCGCCGCGTCGTCGATGAGGATCAGCTCCATCGACGTCATGATCTGGTAGTGGTCGCGGGTCATCTCCGCGAACAACAGCCACCCGTCCGGCGCGAGGAGTTCGCGCAGCGCGGCCACCGTACGGCCGACGTGCCTGGTGGCGTGCATGACGTCGCCGAGGATCACCACGTCGAACGCGTTGGGGGAGAAGCCCTGCGCGCGGAAGTCGGTGTCGATGTCGAGGGTGGCGTACCGGACCCAGGGGTACTCCTGGAACGTGGCCCGCGCCTTGTTGAGGAAGAACTGCGACAGGTCGGTGAAGTGGTACTCGACGTCGTGGTCGGCGAGGGCCGGGATGACGTCCTTGCTCGTACCGCCGACCCCGGCGCCGACCTCCAGGATGCGCAGCGGTCCCGGCCGGGTCTTCGTGGCGGCGAGGTACCGGGTGCACGCGGTCACGATCTGGTTGGCCCAGCGGTTGAACAGCGTGATGTTGTACAGCGACTCGGTGACGTCCAGCCGGCCCTCGGGGAACAGCAGTTGCACGGCGTCCGCGCCGTCACTGCGCAGCAGCTCGGGCAGGCTGCCGGTGCTCGCCTTGAAGTAGTCGTGCACGGTCGCCGAGGCGGGATCGAAGCGGGCCAGCATGTCGTCCACCTCGTGCCACGCGGCCGCGATGGTGGTCGCGTCGGCGGGCGAGTCGCTGGCGTACCGTCCGGTCGCGGCGTCCCGTGACACCAGCCCGTGCCCGTGCAGCGCGCGCAACCACCGGCGGACCACCCGGTGGTGGCGGGGTACCACCTGCATGCGGGTCAGGATGTCGTCGAGCGAATGCGTCCCGTCCGGCCGGCTGAACAGGCCCCGGCTGCGGAACGCGTCGAGCATGCTGTACAGCGCCACGTCGTCGAGGCGGCGCAGGTACCCGACGTAGCCCTCGCGGTCGACGCTCTCCATGACCGCGCTGCCGGCCTTCTCGGCGACCTCGGCGAGGCCGATGGCGAGGTCGTCGCGGGCCTGGCGGTCCGGTGCCGGCCGGGGCGCGGTTTCGACGAAGGCGACCAGGCGGCGGTCGAAGGTGGTCTCCCCGTCGACGAGGACGGCGGCGTTGGCGACGTCCGGGTGCGCGACGATCGCGGCCTCGACCTCCGCCAGCTCGATCCGGTGTCCGCGGATCTTCACCTGGGCGTCCTCGCGGCCGAGGAACTCGATGTCCCCGGTGGGCAGGTACCGGCCGAGGTCGCCGGTGCGGTACAGGCGCTCGCCGGTGCGGGGGTGGCGGACGAAGCGCTCGGCGGTGCGCCCGGCGTCGCCGAGGTACCCGGCCGCGACGCCCACGCCGCCGATGAACAGCTCGCCGGTGACGCCGTCGGGGCAGTCGCGGTACCACGGGTCGAGCACGTGGAACGTCTGGTTCGCCAGCGGCCGGCCGTAGGGGATGCTGCGCCAGGCGGGGGAGACCTCGCGGATCGGGTACCAGATGGACCAGATCGAGCCTTCCGTGGCGCCGCCGAGGCTGATGAGTTCCAGGTCGGGCGCGTGGGCGCGGATCCGGTCGGGCAGGTTCACCGGGATCCAGTCGCCGCTGAGCATCGCCAGGCGCAGCGACGTGACGTCGGCCTCGGGCGCGGTGGCGAGGTAGTCGGTGAGCATCTGCATCTGGGCCGGTACCGAGTTCCAGAGGGTGACACCGTGGGCCGCGACGAGTTCGGCCCAGTGCGACGGGTCGCTGCGCCGGTCGTGGTCGGGCAGGACGAGGCAGCCGCCCAGTGCCAGCGGGCCGAACACGTCGTACACCGACAGGTCGAAGCCGAGGTTGGCCAGCCCGAGTACCCGGTCTCCGGCGGTCACCGCGAACCGCCGGTTGATGTCCTCGATGGTGTTGAGCGCGCTCCGGTGAGTGATCTGCACACCCTTGGGGGTACCGGTCGAGCCGGACGTGTAGATGACGTACGCGATGTCGTCCGGCGTCGCCTGCGGCAGCGGGCGAACGGCAGGCCGCGGCGTCAGCGTGTCGACCGCGATCGGCGTCACTCCCGCGGGCCATGCCTCGCGGTCCTCGGAAGCGGTGAGGACGAACCGCACCCCCGCGTCGGCGAGCATCCGGTCCCGCCGGACCGGCGGTTGGGTCACGTCGACGGGCAGGTACGCCGCGCCGGCGAGGAGCGTGCCGAGGACGCCGACCACCTGGTCGGGTCCCTTCTCCATGACGACGGCGACGGGCGCGTCGGTGCGACCCGCCAACTCGGCCGCGACAGCCGCCGCCCGGGCGAGCAGGTCGCCGTAGGTCAGCTCGCCCCAGGACCCGGCGACCGCCGGGCGGTCCGGCTCGGCCAGCGCCCGCTCCACCACCGCGTCGTGCAGCAGCCGCTGTGCCGGTACCGCCGGATCGGTGGTCGCGTTGACCGCGTGCCGGCGGGCGGCCTGGGCCGCCGGCAGCGGGATCGCGACCGGCTCGTCCCACGCGGACCCGTCGGTGGCGAGCCGGTGCAGCAGGTGCTCGAACGCGGCGAACATCTCGTCGATCAGGCCGGGCGGGAACACCCCGTCGCGCACGTCCCAGTTGACCGCGAGGCCGCCGTTGCGGACGAGGACCTGGCAGTCGATCCAGACCTGCGGGGTCTGGGTGAGCCCGTCGACGAGCCTGGCGTCGCGCCAGAACCGGGGCTCCTGGCCCTGGTCGTTCAGCGCGATGGCGCTGGTGAAGACGATCGGCATCAGCGCCGCCGCGCGGCCCCGGCGCCGGCCCAGCTCGCGCAGCACCTCCACGCCGGAGCAGCTGATGTGGTCCATGTCCTCCCAGAGCTGTGCCTGCAACCGGCGGGCGCGCTCGGCGAAGGTGCGGCCGGGGTCCTGGTCGACCGCGAGGAGATCGACCGAGGTGAAGTCGCCGACGAGCCCGTCGACGCTCGGGTGCAGCGGGAGGCGGTTCAGCAGTGTGACGCCGAGGGTGTACCGGTCCTGCCGGGTCCACCGGCCGAGCGTCTCGGCGTAGGCGCCGAGGACGGTACCGGACGGGGTGAGCTGGCGGGCGCCGGTCAGCTCGCGCAGCCGCGCCCACTCGGCCGGACCGAGTTCGGTCTGCCACCGGCGGAACTCCGCGTGGCCCCGGGTCTCCGGCTGGTCCAGCATCGGCAGCGCGGGCGCCGCCGGCAGGTCGTCGAGCCGGCGCCACCAGTAGTCGTGCGCGCGCCGGTACGTCCGGCGCTCCTTGACCCGCCGCTCGGCCAGGGCGTAGTCCCGGAACGTGACGGGAAGCGCGGGCAGCGGCCGGTCCGGCGTGAAGTAGAGCTGGTGCAGCTCGTCGAGCAGGAGCTGGATGCTCATGAAGTCGGCGATCAGCAGGTCGAACGACAGGTGCAGCAGGGCGCCGTCCGGCGCTACGGAGACGCGCACGTCGAACAGCGGCCACCGGTCCGGCTCGTACGACCGCCGGCACATCTCGTCGCGTACCGCCCGCACGTCCCGGTCGGTGACCGCGACCCGGTACGCCGGCACGGTCGGAAGGACCCGCTGGAAGCCCCGGTCGTCGATGACCGCGCGGAGCATCGGGTGCCGGTCGACGAGCACCCGCCAGGCGGCTTCGAGGCGGGCCGGGTCCAGTTCCCGGAACGCCGCTTCGAGGTACACCTGGCAGCCGACGCCGCCGTAGTCGAGCGCGGTGCTGCGGCCGAGGAGGTACGCCGACTGCACGTCGGTCAGCGGGAACGGCTGGTGCAGGCTGGCCGGGTCGGGTACGAGCCGGTCGGCGGAGACGTCGCCGCGCAGGTACTCGACCAGCGCGGCCTTGTGCGCGCGCAGCGCGTCCCGGCTCTCCTCCGTCAACGCGCCGACCGGCGCGCGGAACCGGATCTGGCCGCCGTCCTCCCACAACTGGATGCCGACGGCCTCCATCCTGCTGACGAGTTCGGCCACCTCGGTCACAGGACGCCCTCCTCCATGAGTTGGCCGGCACCGGCGATACCGGCGGCCAGATCAGCGATCGTCGGAGTCTCGAAAAGCTGGCGCAGCGGGATTTCCACGCCCATGGACCGGCGGGCCTCCTGCACGAAGCGGGTCGCGAGGAGGCTGTCTCCGCCGAGGGCGAAGAAGCTCTGGTCGCGCCGGACGTCGGTGACGCCCAGCAGGCGGCTCCAGATCCCGGCCATGGCCTCCTCGGCCGGTCCCTCCGGTGGCGCGGCCTCGGTGCCCGATTCAGCGCGCCGGTCGGTGAGCAGTCGGGCGATCGCGGCCCGGTCCACCTTGCCGTTCGCGCTGAGGGGCAGGCTGTCGAGCACCGCGATGTGCTCCGGCACCATGTACCCGGGCAGCTCCTCGGCGACCGCGCGGCGCAGCGCGTCGACGTCGGCGTCACCGAGTATCGCGACCGCGAGCTGCTGGTGGCCCCGCTCGCCGATGCCGACCGCGACCGCGCGGCGTACCCCGGCGCACCGCTCGAACG
>JBKPCQ010000263.1:0-23575 GCA_046727455.1 Actinomycetota bacterium
GCTCCTCACGAGCACGGAAGGGGAGGCTGTGATGGGTGGCCCTGGGACGAGCGCACACCAGACCGTGGACCTGGGATTCGACCGGCCGAACGCCGCCCGGATCTACAACTACCTGCTCGGCGGGAAAGACCACTTCAAGGCCGACCGGGACGCCGCCGATGAGTTGGCGGCCGAGCTGCCCAGCCTGCCGGTCACCGCCCGCGCCAATCGCGCCTTCATGGTCCGGGTGGTGCGGTATCTGGCGGCGACCCAGGAGATCCGGCAGTACCTCGACATCGGGACCGGGCTGCCGGCGGCGCCGAACCTGCACGAGGTCGCGCAGGGCATCGCCCCCGCCACCCGGATCGTCTACGTCGACAACGACCGGCTGGTGCTGGTACATGCTCGGGCGCTGTTGACCAGCATCCCGCAGGGCAGCACCCACTACCTCGACGCCGACCTGCACGACCCAAGCAGCATCATCGACCAGGCCCGGCGAATCCTGGACTTCGACCAGCCGGTCGCGGTGACCCTGCTGGCGATCCTGCACTTGTTCGGCGATGACGCCGAGGTCCACCAGATCGTCACCGAGCTGATCCGGCCGCTGTGCCCCGGCAGTGCTCTGGCGGTGTCGGTGGCCACCGGCGACGGCGACCCGGCGAGGGCACGGGCGGCGCAGGCGGTCGCCGACAAGCACGGCCTGGCCGTGACTCTGCGCAGCCACGCCGAGGTGGCCGGGATGCTGGCCGGGCTGGACCTTGTCGATCCTGGCGTCACCCTGGTCCACCGCTGGCGGCCCGACTCGGCCGATCAGCCGTTGGCAGACGCTGATGTGCACATGTGGGGCGCGGTCGCGGTCAAACCCGACGCTCACGGGAACCACGGAAGCTGAATGGGACCGCGACGAACCGTCCTGGTCCGCCGGGTCGGCGACGGGTGGCAGGCCGAGACCGGCGCGCCGGGGCAGTGGGTACAGGCCCGGAACCTGTCCCGCCTGTTCACCCAGATGCGTCTGCTGTTGGACCTGGCAACCGTCCGAGTGGTGTTCCACACCGGCGATGCCGAACTCGACGGATTGCTGGTCGAGATCCGCACCGCCTGGCGCCGGGCGGACACCGCCAGGCAGGCGGCGCACGGATTGGCGGATCGGCTGCTATCGCGTGCCGATGGGCTGTCCAACCGGGACATCGCCGCCCTGATCGGCAAATCCCATCAACGCGTCGCGCAGCTACGCCAGCGGCGTCGCCGCAATGCCGGGGAGACCGACACGCCCGGTGGCCCTGCCTGCTGAACCCGCCGGAGGAGGGCACGTGTCCAGGTCCAAAGCGTGGGGGCGGCCCGGAACGGGCCGCCCCCACGAGCGTTGCGGTCGGGTCAGGAGGCCGGAGCCCCGTAGACCTCCAGTTCGGACATGTCCATGAACAGGCAGCCGGAGAACGGCCCGGGGCACAGGGTGGCCGGGTCGCCCGGGATCTGCGGGTTCACCATGGTGAAGCGGACGAAGTTCACCCCGGCGCTTCCGGCGGTGAGCGTCACCAGGTTGAGGTGGTGCCGGTCGAGCGGTCCGAAGGTCCCGCTCGCCGCGAGGGTGAACGTGGTGCCGTCCACCGACGTCTCCACCTTCCAGTCCTTGGTGGAGGCGCTGCCGCCGTCACCGCAGGTGTTGCCGGGGTCGATCGCCACCTGCGCGATGTTCACCGCGCGCGGCAGCTTGACCGTGACGAACTTCGGCGTCGGCGCGGCCGGGTTCGGGTCGGACGTGCTGCCCCAGCCGTTGCCCAGCGACTGGTCGATCGCGGCGCTGGGCCCGCAGCCGAACGGCGTGAAGTCGGGACCGTTGAAGTCCACGACCGCACCGCCGCCGGCCAGCGCCGCCCAGTCCCGGCGCAGCGCCCAGTTCCGGGTGTTCGGCCGGGAGGCGATGCTCAGCGTCGTCACCTGGCGGTCGTACCCGGCACCGCGCGCGAACACCGCCGGGTAGGTACCCGGGAAGATGCCGCTGATGGTGTAGTGCCCGGTCGCGTCGGTGGTGGCCGCGTAGTCCCCGGGGAACCCGGAGGCGTGCCCGCCGAAGCCGACGACCGCGCCCGCGATCGGCGCGCCGGTGTCCTGGTCGGTCACCACGCCGGAGAGCGAGCCGGTCGGGGTGTCCGGCGCCGGCGGCATGGAGAAGTCCTCCACCGGCGCGGTGTCGTCACCGTCGACCGCGCCGGCGAACCAGCCCATGCCCCGGTGCGCGAACACCTTCCAGATCTTCGTGTTGCCCGAGCCCTTGCTGACCACCTGGTCGGCCATCAAGATCGCGTTGCGCATGTCGAGGAACGACGGGTTGGCCGGGGACAGCTCCATCGCCCGGGTCACCAGGGACTCGGCCCGCCGGGGACCGAGCGCGGTGCGCAGGTCCCACAGGGTCTCGCCCCAGATCTCGCCGTCGGCGTGCACCTCCGGCTGGCCGATGATGTGGCCGAAGTCGCCGTAGGTGTACCCGCCCGGCCCGGCGCCCGGGGTGCCGTGGCACTTGGGCGAGGTGGTGCCGACCGGGCAGTCCATCGGCTGGGTGCGGATGAGGTCCGCGCCGGTCCCGACGTACTCGCCGATCCGCACGTCACCCGGGTCCGGCGTGTCCGGCTGGAAGCCCAGGTTGTTGAGGAAGTCCATGGCGTACCAGTCGCTCCACGCCTCGCCCATCGAGCCGGCCTGGATGTTGCCCAGCGTCGAGTTGCCCAGCGCGTCCACCACGAGCCGGTTGGACAGGCCGTGGGTGTACTCGTGGTAGACGACGTCGGCCTCGTCGCCGCCGTTACTCGGCAGGAACGGGTCGGTCGGGTCGGCCGGGTCCGGGAACAGGTACATCTGCATCCGCGGCGGCACGCCGTCCGGCGGGGTGGCCATGTTCGCGTTGTCGGCGTGGTTGGAGTCGGGCAGGCCGTTGGCGGTGTTCGAGCCGTCCATGATCTCCGCCTGCACGGCATCCCCGTCGACCGCCTCGAAGTTACCGGCGCTGCGGGTGAAGCCGATCGGGGCGTTCCGCAGGTGATCGTGGTACTTGCCGAGGTAGTAGAGGACCTGTACCGCGTTCTGGTTGCGGTTGGTCTGCCAGGAGTTCGGCGTCTTCGGGTCCCACGAGCACTGGAACACCGCGGTGCACTTCGGGCTCACCGAGTTGAAGTTCTGGAACGGGAAGTTGAACTCCCGGTGCCCGCTCGGGGTGATCTCCTCCGACGCCTCGGCCACGTTGTCGTCGTTGGCGTCGTTGTACACGTGCGCGACGTTGCCGGCGAGACGCGGCGAGTCGTTCGGCAGCCAGCCCGGCCGGGTCAGGTTGCGCGAGGTCTGCACGCCGCCGTTGGGCGCACCAGGCCAGTAGTCCCAGGCGAGGCCGTTGTCGCTGGCGACGAGGCTCTGCCGGTACAGCACCTTGCCGGACTGGGCGTCCACAATGGACGTGTACATCTCCTTGCTGTTCGGCGTCGTCAGCGTCTGCCACGCCAGCCGCAGCCCACCGGCGGTCAGGAAGTACGCCAGCTCGGCGCGCTCCCCGGTGCTGAACACCGTGGTGCTGCGCGGACCGCCCTGGACCGTCGCCTTCGCCGGCCTGGCGGTCTTCTCGATGCTCGCGGTCGCGGCCACCCGGGCCTTGTCCGCCGAGATGCCGGGCGCGCCCGCCGCCGTGGGGAGGCTCGACACCGGCGAGCCGACCACGTTGATCAGTTGACCGTTCTTGGTCACGTTGGCCTGCAGGCCGTTGCCGAATACCGGCACCCCGCCGACCGACTGGACGAAGCTCTGGTGGTGGCTGCCCGCGATGTCGACGTAGTCACGGCGCAGCGCCAGCCGGCTCAGGCCGGCCGCGTCGAGGCCGAACACGTCCAGGTGCGAGCGCACGTAGTCCAGCGCGATCGACGCCGCCGGCCGGTTGCTCGGGGTGGTCAGGAAGCCGTCCAGCCGTCCCACGCTGCGGGCGGTGGAGGTCAGCGGGTCGATGCTGACCAGGCCCTGCGTACCGAGCTGTTTGCGCAGCGCCGCGACGCCGGCCTTCGGCTTGGCGGCGAGCTGGGCGGCCCGGTTCTGTAGCGCCTTGGCGCTGGCGGGGTCCTGCCGGGAGTCGTAGAAGGACGCCTTCTCCGACAGCCCGGGCTGCTTCTTCAGGCCGGGTCCAGGATCCTTCGCCTGTGCCGGCTGAGCCGAAAAGCTGGCCGCGGTGAGCGCCACGACCGGCGCGAGACCGATGACCAGAAGCCGCCGGATCCTGCGCCGGCGACCAGCAGATAGCGCCATTTGCCCCCCAGTTCTCATGAGACATGAGCCGTTGTGGACCGTACATTCCAGGAGCTGAGCCGTGATGACCGCGTAATGAAATCGATACACTCCAATGAAACGGACTATGCCGAATACTTGGCTACGATTCCCGACAATGTGTTGATAACAGGCTTCAGTCGGTCGTCGATCCCACCGTCCATCGCGAGGATCTCGCTCCCGTCATGGATCACGTGATACGTGAACAGGTCATTCCCCTTCGCCGGCTGTACCCGGGGCAGCGCCGCGAAGTCGGACGCCTGGAGCACCCGGCGCAGCTCGGTGAGGTCGGCCGCACTGAGCCGGCCGGACCGGTTGACCGCCGGCCGGGTCCGGACCAGCGTGAACGAGCCGTCCTGGCGGACCATCAGCTCGTCGGACACTCCGGCGAACCCGCCCTGCCGGCCGAACTGGACCAGCATCGCGGTGCCGCCCGGGGTGGACGGCGTCGCAGGCCCGGTCGACGGGGCCGGCGGCGCGGAGGTGGCCGGGGGCGAAGCCGTCGGAGACGCCGGAGGCGACGCCGATTCCGAGCGCGTGGACTCCGGTGACCCGCCCGGCGCGCAGGCGGCCAGCGAGAGAGCCGTCGTGGCCAGCAGCCACAGGCCGATACGCCGCATCCGCCCATCCTCGGCCCGGACCTGGACAACCGTCAATTCAATCGAGCACCGGCACGCCCGTTGCCGGCGTGCTCTACATTCGCCGCCATGAACCGATCAGGTCTCGCGGCGCTGACCCTGCTCGTACCGCTCCTGCTGGCCGGCTGCTCGGGCGGTATGGTGTCCGCCGGCGGTTCCGGCGGTTCCGGCGGCTCCCGCGGCTCCGCCGGGTCGGCCGGCGGCGGGATCAGCGCCGGAGACGCCCGTGCCGGGTACCAGGCCTGCACCGGCGGGCTGAAGGGCACCGAACCCGGCGTCGTGCGGATCACCTGCGACGGCACCGCCACGATCCGCGTGCAGGCCGGCGGGGCCGGCAAAGACTTCCACGGCGGCGTGTGCCATTCGGTAGGCGACGTGTGGACCGCCTCGGCCGGCGTGATCATCGATGAGACCGGCACGGGGCCCAAGTACACCGGGCCGCCGGTTGACAGCGTGGCGGTCAACAACACCAGCGCGTCCGGCAAGGGCACGATCCAGCTCACGCTGGGCGGCAAGCACTACTTCGACCTCGGTGGGGCCACGGTGACCCTGGCCGCCGCCGGGAAGAGCGCCCACCTGGAGGGCACCAGCGAGAAGCTGTCCGACGCGCCCGGCGCCAAGATCGTCATCGACGTCGCCTGCTGACTGCCGGGGACCGTTCCGTTTCTCGGGTGCGCGGTGTCCCAAGAAGCGACGACCACCGTGGAAAGGACCCGTCGTGACCGAGAAGCCGAGCCCGGCCCTGGACACCGCCCTGGCGTACCACGCGGCCTGGACCAGCCACGACCTTGACAAGGCCATGACCTACATCGCCGACGACATCGTCTGCGACGCGCCCGCGGGCCGCATCGAGGGCGCCGAGGCGTACCGCGCCTTCATGGGCCCGTTCGTCCAGATCCTCAAGAACACCCGCATGATCGCCGCGTTCGGCGACGAGGACACCGCCATGGTCATGTACGACACCGAGACGGTACCGGTGCCGAGCGCTCCCGGCGCCGAGTGCGTCACCGTCAAGGACGGCCGGATCACCTACAGCCGGTTCCTGTTCGACCGGGCACCGTTCGAGGCGGCCCGCCGCGCGGCAACCTGACATCCGAGATCATATACATCGTTGTCATTGGCCCCTTGTGCCGCTACTCCCGCGCAGCTAGAAAGGTGCAAGCCACCGATTCCAGGCCGTTTCGGGACATCGCGCCACTACACGGCACGCGGCAGGTGTCCCACACGTTGCGCCAGTTACCCGTCGGTACCCGCTAACGGGAATGGATGTCATTTACGGAGATCGACGGTCATCACTGGCTATTCACAACGCCCGCTGTGACAGATATATATGTGTGCTTCAGTGACTACCGTCACTGGTCTGCTACAGGGGAGGAAGCAGTGAAAAGACCGAGACCCTCTCTCGCCGTGGGCACAGTGCTCGCGGTGGGAGCGTTGGTGGCCGTGGGTACCACCTCAGCGACAGCCATGGTCGCACCACCCACGCCTGCCTCTCCCGACGCGGCGCGCGCCCTGGCGGCCCAGAAGGCGGACCAGCTCGTCGCCAGCCGGCCGGCGTACCTGATGGCCAGCCCGAACGACAGGTTCGTGCAGGGCGCCGTGGTGTCCTCCGGATCGACACAGTACGTGCCGTACGAACGCACCTACGACAGCCTTCCGGTCGTCGGCGGCGACTTCGTGCTCGTCCTCGACAACGCCGGCCAGGTCGTGTTCACCTCGGTCGCGCAGCAGCACCCGATCGGCACGGTGTCCACCACCCCGCGGCTGACCAAGGACGCCGCGGAGGCCGTCGCGAAGCGTCAACTGCACACCGTCACCGCCGTCGAAGGCACCCAGCTCGTCGTGAACGCGCTCGGCGCCACCGCGCGGCTCGCCTGGGAGTCCACAGTGGACGGTACCGGCGCGGAAGGCGTCAGCCGGTTGAGCGTGGACGTCGACGCCGTCACCGGCCAGGTCCTGCGCACCCGGGAACACGTCATGCACGGCAGCGGGAACGCGGCGTGGAACGGCCCGAACCCGGTGACCCTCAACACCACCCAGTCGGGCGGTACCTTCTCGATGAAGGACCCCACCGTCACCAACCTCGCCTGCCAGGACTCGGCCAACAACACCACGTTCACCGGCCCGGATGACGTGTGGGGCAACGGCAACGCCACCAACCGCGAAACCGGTTGCGTGGACGCCCTGTTCGGCGCGCAGGTCGAGGTCCGGATGCTGTCGCAGTGGCTCGGCCGCAACGCCATGAACGGCACCGGCGGCGCCTGGCCGATCCGGGTCGGCCTCAACCAGGTCAACGCGTTCTACGACGGCACCCAGGTCCAGGTCGGCCACAACAACAACGGCCAGTGGATCGGCGCGATCGACGTGATCGCCCACGAGATGGGCCACGGCGTCGACGACCACACGCCGGGTGGCATCTCCGGCAACGGTACCCAGGAGTTCATCGCCGACACGTTCGGTGCCTCGACCGAATGGTTCGCGAACGAGCCGTCCCCGTTCGACGTCCCGGACTTCACCGTCGGGGAGCAGGTCAACCTGGTCGGCAACGGCCCGATCCGGATCATGTACAACCCGGGCCTGGTCGGCGATCCGAACTGCTACTCGTCGTCGATCCCGACGACCGAGGTACACAAGGCGGCCGGCCCCGGCGACCACTGGTTCTACCTGCTGGCCGAGGGCACCAACCCCACGAACGGGCAGCCCACCAGCCCGACCTGCAACGGCTCCACCGTCGTCGGCCTGGGCGTGCAGAACGCCATGAAGATCCTGTACAACGCGATGTTGATGAAGACGAGCGGCAGCTCGTACCTGCGGTACCGGACCTGGACGCTGCAGGCGGCCAAGAACCTGTTCCCGAGTAGCTGCAGCCAGTTCAACACGGTCAAGGCCGCGTGGGACGCGGTGAGCGTCCCGGCGCAGCCGGGCGACCCGACCTGCTCCGGCGGCACCGCGCTGTCGCTGGCCAACCCGGGCAGCCGGACCGGTACCGTCGGTACCGCCACCAGCCTGACCCTGTCCGCCTCCGGCGGCACCACCCCGTACACCTTCTCCGCCACCGGACTGCCGCCCGGCCTGTCGCTCAACGCATCGACCGGCGTCATCTCCGGTACCCCCACCACCGCCGGCACCTTCTCGGTGACGGCCACGGTGACCGACAGCGCCATGCCGACCCACGCCACCGCAAGCCAGACGTTCAGCTGGACCATCAACCCCACCGGGTCCTGCCCGAGCCCGGGCCAGAAGCTCGGCAACCCCGGCTTCGAGTCCGGTACCACGCCGTGGACCGCGACGGCGAACGTCATCGGCAGCTTCTCCGGTGAGGCCCCGCACTCCGGTACCCGGTACGCCTGGCTCGACGGGTACGGCACCAGCCACACCGACACGCTGTCCCAGTCGGTGACCCTGCCGCCCGGCTGCTCCAGCTACACGCTGAGCTTCTGGCTGCACATCGACACCGCCGAGACCACCACGTCGATCCAGTACGACAAGCTGACCGTCAAGGTCGGCTCGACCACGCTGGCCACCTACTCCAACCTCAACAAGGCCACCGGGTACAGCCAGAAGACGTTCAACGTATCGGCGTTCGCCGGGCAGACCGTCACCCTGCTGTTCACCGGTACCGAGGACGTCTCCCTCCAGACCTCGTTCGTCATCGACGACACCGCGCTGACGGTGTCCTGACCTCTGAACAGGGCGGCGGCCACCCCGGCACGAGCGGGGGTGGCCGTCGCCCACCCGTTGTACATTGCCGCCCATGGGTAGCGCGGCGCTCGTCATCGTGGTGGGGTTGGCCCTGTTCGTCGTGGTGATCTCGGCGCGGCGGCGGCCATGGGTCGTGGTGCCCCCGGGCCACTGGGCCGTGGTGGAACGCCTCGGCAGGTACCGGCGGACGCTGACGCCGGGCCGGTACCTGCTGGTGCCGACGCTGGACGTGGTGCGCGCCCTGGTGCCCATGGACGAGCAGGTGGCGAGCTTCCCGGCCACGCCGGTCATCACGGCGGACAACCAGACGCTGGCGATCGAAGCCGTACTCCGGTACCGGATCGTCGACCCGGTACGCGCGGTCTACGAGGTGGCGAGCTACCACGAGGGGCTGGAGCGGCTCACCGTCTACGCCCTGCGTCTGCACCTCGGCGGGCTCGCGAGCGATGAGGCCCTCGACGGCGGGACCGGGGACTCGCCCGCGTTGCTGGCAATCATGAACCCCCGGGCGGACGTCTGGGGCATCAGGATCGACGACGTGACCGCCGCGCCGTTCACGAGATGACCGCGGTCCGGCACATCGCGATCAGCGCCACGTCGTCGGTCGCGGGTGCGTGGTGCAGCAGCGTGGCGGCCTGGGTGCACAGGTCGTCGGCGGTACCCGGACCGAGCGTGGCGAGCAGCTCGTCGATGCTGTCGCCGAGTAGCCGGCCGCGACGCTCGACGAGTCCGTCGGTGTAGAGGAACAGCGCATGCGGCAGCGCGATGGTGGTGGTCCTCCGGGGAGCGTTCGGGAAGGCGCCCAGGGGGAGGTCGGCAGCCGCCTTCACCTGCCGCGCGTCGCCGTCGGTGTCGAGGACGATCGGTGGCAGGTGCCCGGCCAGCGACACGGTGAGGCTGGTACGGGCGGGGTCGATCACGGCGTAGGCCGCGGTGGCCATCGCGTCCGGTTCAAAGAGCTGGATCTTGCGGTCCAGGCGGGTCAGCACGTCGGCGGGGTCGTCGGTCTCCAGGGCATAGGCGCGTAGCGCGCTGCGGATGCGACCCATGACGACCGCGGCGCGCAGCCCGTTGCCGGCCACATCGCCGATCACGACGCCGACGTACCCGCTGGGCAACGCGAACAGGTCGTACCAGTCGCCGCCTACCCCGACCTCGGCACCGGGGACGTACCGGGCGGCCACGTCGAACCCCTCGATGTCCGGTGGGCGGGCCGGCAGCAGGCTGCGCTGCAGCGCGAGGGTGGCCTGCCGCTCCAGCCGGGAGCTGCGACTCTGGGCGGCCGCGCCGGCCCGGTCGGCGACGAGACGCAGCAGCTCGATGTCGTCCTCGGTGAACCGGCGCCGGGTCCGGCTGCCGACGTGCAGCACCCCGAGCACCTGGCCCGAGGCGGTGATGGGTACCCCCGCCATGACGGCCAGGTGCTCGTCGATCAGGATCCGGTTGACCACGGTACGGCGATCCACGTGATCGATCACCAGTGGCTGGGCGGTGGCCGCGATCCGCCCGGCGAAGCCCTCCCCGACCGGAACGCGCACGCCCTGGCGTACCTCCTCCTCCAGGCCGCTGGCCGCGGTGGCGACCAACTCCCGCCCCGAGGGCTCGACCAGCAGGATCGCCGCCGTGTCCACCGCCATCAGCTCCCGGATCCGCGAGACCAGCTCGGCGAGCAGATCGTCGATGTCCAGCTGGGACAGGGCCGCGTCGGTCACCGCGAGCAGGCCGCGCAGCCGCTCACCGCCCGTCCCGGTCACGCCCATCGCCGCCGCACCTGGCCTCCCTCAAGGACTCTGGTAGCCCGGCTTACAACACTTTCGCAAGGAACGACCTGGTCCGTTCGTGCTGGGGGTTGGCCAGGACTTCGCGGGGTGGGCCGGCCTCCACCACGACTCCCCCGTCCATGAAGATCAGGCTGTCGCCGACCTCCCGGGCGAAGCCGATCTCGTGGGTCACCACGATCATGGTCATCCCGCTGCGGGCGAGGTCCTTCATCACGTCGAGCACCTCGCCGACCAGCTCCGGGTCGAGCGCGCTGGTCGGCTCGTCGAAGAGCATCAGCTTGGGCCGCATGGCCAGCGCGCGGGCGATGGCGACCCGCTGCTGCTGGCCGCCGGAGAGCTGGCCCGGGTAGCTGCGTACCTTGTCGGCCAGGCCCACCCGGTCCAGCAGCGTCGCCGCCCGTGCGCGGACCTCCGCCTTGTGCTCGCGGCGCGCCCGGCACGGCGCCTCCATGACGTTGTCCAGCACCGTCATGTGCGGGAAGAGGTTGAACCGCTGGAAGACCATGCCGATCGCCCGGCGCTGCGCCGCCACCTCCTTCTCCCGCAGCTCGTGCAGCTTTCCGCCGTACTCGCGGTACCCCACCAACTGGCCGTCCACCCAGATCCGGCCGGCGTTGATCTTCTCCAGGTGGTTGATGCAGCGCAGGAACGTGGACTTGCCCGAGCCGGACGGGCCGATCACCACGGACACCTCACCGGGCCCCACCGCGAGGTCGATGCCGTTGAGCACGTCGAGGTGGCCGAACGACTTGTGCACGTTCTCCGCGCGGACCATCAGATCGTCAGTGTCCATGGGTGGTCCCTCCCGGGCCGACCATCCCGACCGGCTGCGGCTCCGCGGGCGGGGGCGCCTTGGCCTGCCAGGCCCCGTACCCGCGCGAGAAGTACCGCTCCACGTAGTACTGGCCGACCATCAGCACGCTGCACAGGATCAGGTACCAGATGCACGCGGCCACCAGCGACGGGAAGACGTTGAAGGTCCGGTGCCCGATCGCCTGGAGCTGGAAGAACAGCTCCCCGGTCACGGGCGTGTACGCCACCAGCGAGGTGTCCTTGACCATCGCGATCGTCTCGTTACCGGTCGGCGGCACGATCACCCGCATCGCCTGGGGCAGTACGATCCGGCGCAGCGTCTGGCCCCGGGTCAGGCCCAGCGCCTCGGCCGCCTCGCTCTGGCCCTCGTCCACCGACTGGATCCCGGCCCGGACGATCTCGGCCATGTAGGCGGCCTCGGACAGGGCCAGGGCCAGGGTACCGGCGACGAAGCCGGAGATCAGGTCGACCGCGCGGACATTGTAGAAGCGGGCCTGGAAGTCGTGCAGCCCGAACAGTCCGCCGATCTGGCGGTCGAACGGCAGCCCGAGGCTGAGCGTCGACCACAGGATCCCCAGGTTGCCGAAGAGCACGGCGAGCACCAGTCGCGGCACCGCCCGGAAGAACCAGGTGTACCCGAAGGCGACCGACTTGAGCACCGGGTTGGGCGACAGCCGCATGACCGCGAGGATGATCCCCAGTGCCACGCCGATCACCATGGCGAACACGGTCAGCAGGATGGTCCCGCGCAGCCCCTCCAGCACCGGCGGGCTGAACATCACCTTCCTGCTGAAGATGTACGACCACTGGAAGCGCGGATTGGTGACCAGCAGGTGGGCGAGCATGGCGGTGATGACCGCCAGAACGGCGACCGCGACCCAACGGCCGGGGCGCCGGACGGGCACGGCCTTGATCGGTTCCGGCCGCGCCCGCTCGGTGGTGGTGGTGTCGAGGCTCATGCCCGAGCTTAGGACACCGTCGGGTTCACCGTCGCGTCGGTGATGGCACCGGCGGTGACGCCCCACTTGTCGAGGATCTTCTTGTACGAGCCGTCCGCGATGAGCTGCTTGACCGCGTCGGCGATCGCACCGCCGAATTCGGTCTGGTCCTTGGGCAGGACGTAGCCGTAGGGCGCCGAGTCGTAGATCTTCCCGGCCAGCTCCAGCTGCCCGTTGGTCTGCTTCACCGCGTACGCGCACACCGGCGAGTCGGCGAGCATCGCGTTGTCCTTGCCGGAGACCACGGCCGAGGTGGCGTCGCTCTGCGCCTGGTACTGGTCGATGGTGATGTTCGGCTTCCCGCCGTCGGTGCACTTCTTCGCCCGGGCGGTGATGTCGTCGACCTGGACGGTACCGGTCTGCACGGCGACCTTCTTACCGCAGGCGTTGTCCGGGTCGATCCCGGCGCCGGCCTTGTCCGCCCACTGGGTACCGGCGGAGAAGTACGACACCATCGTCACCTGCTGCATCCGGTCCTTGTTGATGGTGAACGACGAGACGCCGATGTGGTACTTGCCCGAGGTGACACCCGGGATGATGTCGTCGAACTTCGACGTCTTCCAGTCGGTCTTCAGGCCCAGCTTCGCGGCCACCGCGTTGAACAGGTCGACGTCGAAGCCGATCACGGTCTTGCCGTCGGTGTCGAGGAACTCGCTCGGGGCGTACGTCGAGTCGGTGCCGATCGCGATCGTGCCGGCCGACTTGATCGCCGCCGGTACCTTCGCCGCGAGCGCGCTGTCGACCGCGGTCGACGCCGCCGGCGTACCGCCTCCGCCGCCCGATTTACTGCTGCTGCACCCCGCCAGGCCCACCGCGACCGCCAGGACCGCGACAGCGCTGAGCCAGCGGCGTGATCTGCTCAGTGAACTCATGTGACCCTCCATCGTCTGGCACCCGGCACGGCCCGGCCGGTGGTTCGGTGGTTAACGTACCGTCGGCTCAACCGTTGAAGACAGAAGCAATCGTTGTGATCTCCATGCGCTTCGTTGCGCCAATGGCGGTTGCAACGGCAGATCGTTGCGCGGTCGGGCATGTCCCCCGTATGCCCCGAACCCGGCGAGGCGGCCCCCGGCCGGCGGCGGCACCAGCCGCCATGCCCGACTCCTGCAAGCGTACGAGTCCCAGGCGGAATTGAACCTCAGGACCGGGCTTTCACCTCACATCGATCGGTGTCGTTGGTAGGGTAATCATCGGATGTTCGGTGGTTGCCAATGGTTGGCCGGGCAGCCCAACAAGGGAGGATGGCCATGGAATCTCGGATACGACCGTCCGGACGAACGCGGCGGGCCTGGCGCCTGGCCTGCGCCGCGGTTGTCCTCACGGTGACGGCGGGCCTCACCGGCGTCCCCGCCGCGCACGCGGAGGTCCAGCACCCGCGCCAGCAGTGGCTGCGCAACTCCACAGCGGGCCTGTTCCTGCACTGGGGCATGTTCACCGTGCCGATCCACAAGGACTGCGCGCAGTGGGAGCAGGACGTCACGAACGGCGGCTGGACGCCCGACTACTGGATCAACGAGGCCGGTAAGCTCGGCGCCTCGTACGTCGTTCTCACCACGTTCCACAGCCGACTCGGCTATGCCCGCCCGTGGCCGTCGAAGATCCCCGGTAGCTGCGCCACCAGGCGGGACTTCCTCGGCGAGCTGATCCAGGCGGGCAAGGCGAAGAACATCCACGTGCTGCTGTACCTGACCGACGACCCGCAGTGGCACATGGAGCAGGGCTTCGAGACCCTCGACTCGGCCGCGTACTCGGCGTACAAGGGCCACCCGGTCGACCTCGACACCCGGACCGGCTTCGGCGAGTACAGCTACGACCTGTTCTTCGAGGTCATGCAGAACTACCCGGACCTGGCCGGGTTCTGGATCGACAACCTCAACCAGTACTGGATGGACAACCACCTGTTCGAACAGGTACGTACGCTGCGTCCGGACATGTTGCTGAGCAACAACAACGAGGACACCCCGCTGTTTGACACGGTCAGCAACGAGCAGAAGACCGGCATGACCCCGTCGTACGACTACCCGGCGGCCGCGTGGACCCCGATGCCCCGGCTCGTCGAGGCTGACTACAAGCTGCCGACGACCGGCCAGTGGTGGTACGACGGCAACGACTCCGCGGTCGACCTGCGCCTGTCCACCGGCCGGTACGTCACCAACGCGGGATCGTCGATAAAGTCGCTGATGGCCGAGACCGCGATGGTGAACGGGAGGTTCCCGCCGCAGCAGGAGGCGTTCAACAACTTCATGGCCTCCTGGGTGCCGCCGATCCGGGAGTCGTTGCAGGGCACCGAGGGCGGCGGCTACATGTACGGCGGCATGCAGCCGGGCTTCTGGAACGACGGCGCGCACGGCGTCATCACCGTCAAGCCGGGCACCGGCACCCAGTACGTCCACGTGGTGACCCGGCCGAGAACCGACCTGGTCCGGCTGCGCGACAACGGGTACCTGGTGACCTCGGTGACCGACCTGCGCACCGGTGAGCAGATGCGGTACCACCAGTCCGGCGGTTATCTGACGATCCTCGGCATCCGCAACTGGGATCCCTACGACACCGTGTTCAAGGTGGAGACGGCCGGTCAGCAGTTCTTCTACGACCAGGCCGGCCTCACCGCCACGGCGTCGTCGTCAGCACCCGGGCAGCCGGCGGGCAACCTGGTCGACGGCAGCTACGAGAAGTTCTGGGACAGCGGCGCGCAGCTTCCGGTGTCGGTCACGCTGGATCTCGGCCGGCCCCGGCTTGCCACGTACCTCGCCGTGAACGAGCGGGAGTGGTCGCCGACGTACCCGCGATCGACCTTCGGCCGTCCCGAGGACTCGGCGCGGATCAAGGACTACCGGGTCCAGGTGAGCCGGGACGGGATCAACTGGACGGTGGTCCGCACCGGCGCGCTGCGCAGTGCGCGCGGCGTGCAGTTCATCGACCTCGGCCTCCAGCTCGCCCGGTACGTGAGGCTGGAGGTGCTGAACACCTGGGCCGGTGCGCAGGCGCCGGCGTTCCTCCACCAACTCAAGATCGACGAGATCAGGGTGGCGTACGGCTACCCGTTCTCCTCCGCGTCGCCGATGCCGCTGGAGGCGGAGTCCGTCGACACCACCCGTACCGGCCGGGCGCACCTGCAGTCCTGCCTGGCCTGCTCCGGCTCGTACCAGGTGGTCGGGCTCGGCGGTGGTATCCGTAACGCGATCACGTACCACGACGTCACCGTGCCGCAGGACGGCGACTACCGGCTGGAGCTGGACCACACCGCGGCGACGGAGCCGGACAGCTCGCTGTCGGTGAGCGTCAACGGCGGGCCACCCATGGCCGTCCCGCTCGCCGCGGACAACCCGGACGTACCGGCCTGGTCGGCAATCCCCGTCGCCCTGCACGCCGGGGCCAACACCGTCACGGTGTTCAGCGATTCGAAGCGCGCGCCCGGCCTCGACCGGATCTCGGTCGGGCCGCTGCCACCGGCGTCGTACACGCCGACCACCAACCTGGTGGTCCTCCCCCACGGCATCCAGTGGGTCGGTCCGGGGCAGCAGTCGATCACCGTGTCGGCGACCCTGCGGCTCGACGTCGACGACGCGCTCGACCAGGTCACGCTGGCGCCGACGGTACCGGCGGGCTGGACGCTCACCGGCGACCCGGTCACCGCGTCCGAGCTGCGGCTCGGCCAGACGATCCAGGGCTCCTGGACGCTGACCTCGCCGGCCGGTCAGGACGTCGGCTCGGCGAGCATCCCGGTCGTCGGGGCGTTCCAGGTGCTCGGCCGGGCCAAGCAGGTGACCAGCCCGGTACGGGTGCGGACCCGACCCGCCGACCGGGTGTTCATGCGGGAGGCCGAGGACTCGCAGAACCAGATCGGCAGCGCCGGTCTCACCGGCTGCGGACCGTGCTCGGGTGGCGAGAAGGTCCGGAACATCGGTGGCGACCCGGGTGCCTACGTACTGTTCCCGAACGTCACGGTGGACCGGGCCGGGGAGTACACGCTGTACCTCGACTACACCGTCAACGGGCCGCACTCGTACTTCGTGTCCGTCAACGGCGGTACCCCGGTCGAGGTGGCGGTGAACGGCGTCGGCAACTCGACCCCGCAGACCACCCCGGTGCGGGTGACGCTCCAGGCGGGGGCCAACACCATCAAGATCTACAATGACCAGGCGCCAGCGCCCGACCTCGACCGGGTGTCGCTGGGTAGCTGACCGGTCAGGGGGCGGGCCGGGACCGGCCCGCCCCCTGACCTCACCGGAGCGCCCCCGCGAACTCGCGCACCTCGTCCGCAGCCGCGGCCCGATGCCGCAGCCGGGGGATCATCGGCAACGCATCCGGGCGCAGCGTCGCAGCGGGCATCATGCGCACCTCGAACCCGGGCACGGGGCAGATCCGCCACCGGCTCGCGACGGTCGCGAGCACCACGATCGCCTCGGCCCAGGCGAACCCCTCCCCGATGCACTGGCGGTTCCCGGCGCCGAACGGTACGAACGCCGGGCGCGGAACGCCCTTCGCCCGCTCGGGCAGCCACCGGTCCGGGTCGAAGACCTCCGGGTCGGCGTAGTAGGCCGGGTCGCGGTGCAGCGAGTACTGCGCGAACATGACGTTCGCGCCCGCCGGCAGCGCGAACCGGCCGAGGGTGACCGGTTCGTTGGTCCGGCGGGTGATCAGCCACGCCGGCGGGTACAGCCGTAGCGTCTCGGTGACCAGCCGCCGGGTGTACCCGAGCCGGCCGAGCTGCTCGAACGTCAACGGCCCGTCCGGCTCGTCCCCGAGGACCTCGTCGACCTCGGCGTGCAGCCGGGCTTCCAGGTCGGGGCGCTGCGCCAGCACGTGGAACACCCAGGACAGCAGCGTGGACGTGGTCTCCGAGCCGGCGAGCAGCATCGTGATCGCCTCGTCGCGTACCTGGGCGTCGGACAGGCCCTCCCCGGTCGCCTCGTCCCGGGCCAGCAGCAGCATGGACACCATGTCGCCGTGGTCGACCCCGTCCCGGCGGTACCGCGAGACAATCCGGTCGATCATGCGGCGCAGCCGGCGGTTGGCTCCGTCGAACCGGCGGTTCTCCGGCGTGGGCAGTTTCTCCAGTACCTGCGGCAGCATGGCCCGCTTGGTGATCCCGTTCAGGATGATCGGCATCGACCGGAGTACCTCGTCGACGACCTCGCTGCCCAACTCGGTGCTGAACAGCGTCCGCCCGACGATCTTGAGCGCGAGCCCGGTCAGCTCCTGGTCCAGCGCGATCCGGTGGCCATCCCGCCAGGACGCGGCCAGGTCCACCGACAGCTCCCGCATGACCGTCGCGTACCCGGCGATCCGGGCGTGGTGGAACGCGGGCTGGACCAGCCGGCGGTGCTTGAGATGCTCCTCACCGGCGGCGGTCACCAGGCCGTTTCCCAGGGTCGGGCGCAGCTTGTCGAACTGGACGCCCTTGCCGTACTTCTTCGCCTCGCCGACGAGTACCCGGCGGATCAGGTCCGGGCTGTTGACGAGGTACGCCGGGCGCGGGCCGAGCCGGATCTCGACGACGTCGCCAAGGGTCCGCGCCGTCGCGAGGAAGCTGAACGGCTGGCGCAGCAGGTGCAGCGCGTGCCCGAGCACAGGCAGGGCGCGGGGCAGCCGGGCTGGCGGGGGGGATGTCGATGGCATGCGCCCAACTCTGGACGACCGCGTGCTCCGGCACCTGAGCAACGACTACTCAGCGCCTAGCCGACACTACTCACCCCCGGCCGTACGGGGGTTGGTCGCGATCAGCCCGCCGGTTACGTTGAGCGGGTGGCTGTGCGCTCCGCGTCGCGACTGTTACCGGTCCGCTGGCCGCTCGTGGGCCGGCGCGAAGAGATGGACGTCGTCGCCGACGCGCTCACCGACCACCATTCGCAGGGTGTCCTGGTGTGCGGGCCGGCCGGGGTCGGCAAGACCCGGCTCGCCGAGGAGTGCCTGGCCGCGGCGCAGCGCACGGGCCGGGTGGGCGGCCGGGTCACCGCGAGCGCGGCCGCCGCCACGGTACCGCTGGGTGCGCTGGTACCGCTGCTTCCGCCGGCGGTCGGCGACCGGTCCGACCCGGTCAGCCTGTTCGACCGGATGGCGGCGGCGTTCCGCGACCGTGCCGGTACCGACCCGTTCGTCCTGCTGGTCGACGACCTCCACCTGCTCGACGTCACGTCGGCGCTGCTGCTCGGGCAGTTGCTCGACGCCGGGGTGGTGTTCCTGCTCGGTACCCTGCGCGACGGCGAGCCGGTGTCGGCCGACGTGGCGGGATGGTGGCGCAGCGAGCGGCTGGTCCGCATCGACCTCGGGGACCTGTCCGCGGACGGCGTCGACGGGCTGCTCCATCTGTCGCTCGGCGGGCCGGTGACCGCCACGATGGTCGAGGAGGTCTGGCTGGCCAGCCGTGGCAACCCGCTGTTCGTCCGGGAGCTGGTACTGGGTGCCGAGACGGCCGGCGACCTGGTCGAGGAGTCCGGGGTGTGGCGGCTGACCGGCCCGCTGCACGGCACCACCCGGCTCGCGGAGCTGGTGCAGTCCCGGATGGACCGGGCCGGGAAGGCGGCCTGGCCCGCGCTGGAGTTGCTGGCCCTGGCCGAGCCGGTCGGCCTGGGCGAGCTGGAGCAGATGGTCGGGGTCGAGGCCATGGAGATGCTGGAGCGGGCCGGCCTGGTGGACGTGCAGGCGGACCGGCGGCGCCAGTTGGTCCGCCTCACCCACCCGCTGTACGGGGAGGTCCTGCGTACCCGCATGCGGACGCTGACCAGGCGCCGGCTGCTGCTCGCGCACGTGGGACGGATCGAGCGGTACGGCGCGCGGCGGCGGGAGGATCCGCTGCGGGTCGCCTCGTGGCGGCTGGACGCCACCGGCATCGCCGACCCGAAGCTGCTGGTCGCCGCCGCCCGGCTGGCGCGCCACGGGTACGACCTCGCGCAGGTGGCCCGACTGGCCCGCAGCGCGCTCGCCGAACTCGACAGCGGACCCCTCCGCGTGCAGGCGCAGCTCCTGCTCGGTGAGGCACTGGCCGAACTGGGCGAGTTCGCCGATGCCGAGGCGGTGCTCGCCGAGGCCGAGTCCGCCGCCACGGACGAGCGGCAGCTCGTCCAGGCCTCGGCCATCCGCGTGCGTACCCTCCTGTGGGGGCTACGCCAGCCGGCCGCGGCTCTGGCCGCCAACCGCGCGGCCCGGGCCCGGGTCACCGGACGGGACGCCCGGGAGGAGCTGCTCGCCGACGAGGCCACGCTGCTGATGTTCTCCGGGTACCCCACCGAGGCGCTGTCCGTGCTGGAGGACCTCGGCACCGGTACCGAGCTGCGCACCCGGGTCCTCCGCGCGATACCCGAGGCGTCGGCGCTCGTGGCCACCGGGCGCAGCGAGACCGCGGTGACGGTCGCCCAGCGCGGCTTCGTTGAGCACATGGAGCTGGGCGACCAGTTGGCGATCGCGCACCCCGGTACCCACGTGATCAGCCAGGTGTACGCGCTGCAGGAGGCCGGCCGGATCGTCGAGGCCACCGAACTGGCCACCGCCGGGTACCAGACGGCCGGCCGTGACCGGTCCCCGATCGGCCGGATCTGGTTCGCGATCAACCTGGGCCGCTGCGCCATGCTGGCCGGCCGCCCGCAGACCGGGCGCCGGTGGCTCGCGGAGGCGCGGGCGATGTGCCGCGAGTACGGCTGGCACGGGCCGCACCGGCTCGCCCTCAGCGCACTCGCGATCGTGACCGCCTGGCTGGGTGACGCCGCGGCCGCCCGGGCCGCGGTCGACGAGCAGGCCACCCTGGACCCGTTCGGCCACCTGCACACGGAGCAGGATCTCGGCCGGGCCTGGGCGGCCGCCGCCGAGGGTGATCTGCCCGCGGCCAGGGACATCGCGCGGGCCGCCGCGGCACGGGCGGCGCAGGCCGGTCACCTGTCGTCGGAGGCGCTGCTCCTGCATGACCTCGCCCGCCTCGGCGATCCCGCCGGTGCCCGGGACCGCCTGGACGAGTTGGCCGCCCGGTGCGAGGGTGCGCTCGTCCCCGCGTACGCCGGGCACGCCCGCGCCGCGGCCGCCCGCGACCCGCTCGCCCTGGTCGCGGCCACCGATCGGTTCGAGGCGATCGGGGCCGACCTGATGGCCGCCGAGGCGGCGACCGAAGCGGCGCACGCCTACCAGCGGGCCGGGCAGCCCCGCGCGGCCGCCACCTTACGTGCCCGGGCCACGGCGCTCGCCGCGCGTTGCGAGGGTGCCGGCACGCCCGCGCTGGTCACGACCGCCAGGGTGGTACCGCTGACGCGGCGCGAACGGGAGGTCGCGGTACTGGCCATGCGGGGAGGTACCAGCCGTGAGATCGCGGACCGGCTCAGGCTGTCGGTGCGCACCGTGGACAACCACCTGCAGAACGTCTACACCAAGCTCGGCATCACCGCCCGGGACCAGCTCGCCGCCGCCCTGTCCGAGTCGGGCGCGAGCCCGCCCGAGCCTCCGGTCAGCCGGCCCGCACCGCGTCGGCCGCACCGGCCATCATCGCCTCAGCGGTGAGGTTGTACGCCAGCCGCCACGCTGTCTCGACCTCACCCGTCCACGCCCGTCCGAGCGCAGCGCCGAGTGCCGCCAGAAGCGCGGTCCCGACCAGGCGGTAGTGCGCCGCCCGGACCCCGTACTCCGCATGCCGGGCGCCCAGCATGCGCGCCCGCCGCAGGAACAGCTCGTGGTTGCGGATCGCCAGCATGATGTCTTCCAGCTCGGCGACGAACTTCTCCCGCTGGCGCGCCGGATCGGTGGTGAACATGGCCTCTGTCCGGGGGTCCGCGGCGAACAGGCGCCGGTAGAAGTCGGCCGCCACGGCATCCATCACCGGCCGGGCGGCCACCAGCGTGCGCTCCACCGCCGCGATCTGCTCCGGAGTCATCACGCCCCCTCACGAGGGTTGGCCGCGCGCGGACCGGTCGCCCGCCCACCGAAACGCTATGCCAATGCGTCGCTGGACGCGAGCGAGGGTGAGTTGCGGTGGCCCTCACGCTCTACACGGTCGGGGTCTCCCAGCCTCCGACCGCGCCCAACTCGTCATCGCCGCCTACGAGTCCGGCCTCGTCACGCCACGCCCGCGCAGCGGCGGGACCTGATGTCTGCCCGACGATCCCGCGTGGCTACTCCTGGCGGGTCGCCGCGTGCTGCGGGCGCAGCCCGTCCAGTACCAGGGACAGCAGCCGGTCGGCCTGGTCGGGCGCGGACTCGCTAGCCATGCCGACGCCGTGGACCAGCCGGAGGACGTCGGCGCCGTCGACGTCGGCGCGGATCGCGTCGATCTGCTGCGCGGCGATCAGCAGCCGGTCGAGCGCGGCCCGCATCGCCTCGCGGCAGAAGTTGACCGTCTCCGAGTCCCGGCCGAGCATCGCCTTGACCGCGGCGCCCAGGCCACGCTTGTACTTGATGTAGTCCAGTTGCAGCCGCAGCCAGGCGGCGAGGGCCTCGGCCGGCGGGTACGCCTGGGCCATCTCCTCGGCGCGTGCGGCCAGCGCCTCGACGTCGTCGCGGTACACGGCCGCGAGCAGCGCCTCCCGGGTCGGGAAGTGCCGGTAGAGGGTACCGGGGCCGACCGCGGCGCGCCGGGCGATGTCGTCCAGCGACGCCTCGACGCCGTGTTCGGTGAAGGCGTCGCGGGCGGCGGCGACCAGCCGGTCGTAGTTGCGGCGCGCGTCCGCCCGCTTCGGCCGCTCGCCTACGGTCATGATCCGCCTCCCACTCCGGTTGAAACGGAGCCAGTCTCCGAATAGCCTTGCCAACCGGAGGACGTCTCCATATGCTATCCGGAGACCAAAGCGGAGACTGTCTCCGTTTAGCCTTCCACTTCCTGGAGCCTCCGTGTCCGAGTTGACCGTGCCCGCCCAGGCCCTGCCGCATGCCACCAGCCAGACCAGCACCCGAACCCGGCCACGACCGGCACAACCGCGATCGCGGCCGGGGCTCGCCCTGGCCATCATGGTGACCTGCCAGCTCATGCTCATCCTGGACGCGACCGTGATGAACGTGGCCCTGCCACGCATCCAGGCCGGACTGCACTTCTCCGCGACCGGGCTGGCCTGGGTGATCAACTCGTACACGCTGGCGTTCGGCGGGCTCCTGCTGCTCGGCGGCCGGGCCGGTGACATCCTCGGCCGCCGCCGGTTGTTCATCGGCGGCATCGCCCTGTTCACCGCGGCCTCGCTGGCCGGCGGGCTGGCCACCTCGGCCGGCTGGCTGCTGGCCGCCCGGGTCCTGCAGGGCGTCGGCGCGGCGGCGGCCGGGCCGAACACGATCGCGCTGATCACCACGACCTTCACCGAGGTACGCGAACGGATCCGCGCCCTCGCCCTGCTCTCCGCCGTCGCCAGCGGCGGGTTCGCGATCGGCCTGATCGTCGGCGGGCTGCTGACCCAGTGGGCGTCCTGGCGCTGGGTACTGTTCATCAACGTCCCGTTCGGGCTGGCCGCGGTGGCGCTCGCGCCGCGGTACGTGCGCGAGCCGCAGCGCCATCCGGCCAGGCTGGACGTGCCGGGCGCGGTCACCGCCACCGTAGCCGTCGCCGGGCTCGTGTACGCCCTCATCCGCGCCGCCACGGTGGGCTGGTCCGACCGACTGACCGTCGGGATACTGGTGGCCGGCATCGCGCTGCTCGCACTGTTCCTCGCCATCGAGGTGCGGACCGCCGACCCGCTCATGCCGCTACGCCTGTTCGCCGACCGCAACCGGGCCGCCGGGTACCTGAACTTCCTGTTCGGCCCGGCCGCGATGATGTCGATGTTCTTCTTCCTGACCCAGTTCCTGCAGGAGGTCCGGGGCTTCTCCGCGCTGCGGACCGGGTTCGCCTTCCTACCGCTGGCGGTGTCCATGTTCCTGCTGACCCGCACCGTGCCCGCCCTGCTGCCCCGCCTGGGTCCCCGACCGCTCGCGGTCACCGGCGCGGTTCTGATGATCGGCGGCCTGACCTGGCTGACCCGGCTCTCCCCCGGCAGCGGGTACCTCGACAGCATCCTCGGGCCCATGCTGCTCATGGGATTCGGCGTCGGTATCGGCTTCGTCCCGCTCCCCCCGATCATCATGGCCGCCGTCCCGCCCCGGGACGCCGGGTCGGCCGGCGGGATCATGCAGACCATGCAGCAGACCGGGATCTCCCTGGGACTGGCGGTCATGGTCACCGTCTTCGGCACCGCGATACGCAACGCCGCCGGCCATCAGGCGCCGGGCGACGCCCTCGTCACCGGGATGACCCACGCATTCGCCGTGTCCGCGATGTTCGCGGCGGCCACGCTGCTGGTGGCGCTGGCCTTCCGCCCGCTGCCGACCAACCGTCCATGATGGACACGGGGTGCAGTAGTTTCACTATCTGCACTAATTCCTGCTATACCGGCGAACAGGGGACAACGGCGGACGCCCCGGCATGCAC
>JBKPCQ010000264.1:0-6007 GCA_046727455.1 Actinomycetota bacterium
GGGCAACTGCTGCGCGGCGGCGAGTGGGAGGTAGATGCTGGCCGCTCCGCTACCCGCGGGTTGGTCGACGATCCCCACGGTGGTGAACCGGGTCCCGGCGATGGTCAGTGTCGATCCGACGTCGAGGTGGTGGTCGGCGGCGTACCGGGTATCGATGACCGTGTTGTGGGAGGTGGCGTCAGACGGTGACAGGGAGCGGCCGGAGCGGAGGGTGGCGGAGGTGTATGGCCCGAGACCGAGGCGGGCGACGTCGATGCCGTCGATCCTGGTGGTGGTGGGGATAGCGGCCGTGCCCGCCGGGGGTGGGCTGATCTCGGACAGGACCAGGGAGTCCGCGACTTTGGCGACGTGGACCAGCCGGGCGACGGCGTCCACTGTGGACGCGTCCACGACCGCACCACCGGCCACAGACAGACCTGGGCTGCTCGCATCGCCGGCGTTGGCGGCGCCGGTCGCGGTGTCACTGCTGTCACCGTTAGCTGGCGGCTTGGCGGTTGCCGTGATGTCGGTGCCGATCCCGTTGAGCGTGCTCAGTACCGCGGTCTGTGCGCTGCCAACCGCGTCGGAGGTGGCGGTGAGGGTGATGACGAGCCCGACCCCGACAGCGAGCCCCGCGGCGACGAGCATCGCCTGACGCGACCGGTGCTGTAGTTCACGTCGAAGGTAGGTCAGGGTGAACACGGGGCCTCCGATCGCCGGTGCGGCGGGCGGCCGCGCGCGGTCGAGATGGCACACACGTCGGTCAGCCGATCCGCGTGTCGCTGGGGTTGATGCTCAGCTGGCCGTCGTGCATGACGGCGACGCGTTCGGCACGTGCGGCGACGGTGCTGTCGTGGGTGACGAGTACGAGGGTGAGCTGGTTGGCGGTCCAGATCTGTTCGAGCAGTGCGAGGATCTCGTCGCGGGTGTCGACGTCGAGGTTGCCGGTGGGTTCGTCGGCCAGCAGCACGCTCGGTTCTTTGACCAGGGCGCGGGCGATACCGACGCGCTGTTGCTCACCTCCGGACAGTTCGCCGGGCAGGTGCCCGGCCCGATCGGCCAGGCTCACGGCCGCCAGCGCCGCCGCGGCCCGCTCCCGGCGCTGCGCGGCAGGTGTGCCGAGCGGAACGAGCGCGGCTTCGACGTTCTCGATCGCGGACAGGGTGGAGATGAGGTTGAACGTCTGGAACACGAACCCGACCCGTGCGGCGCGGACCCCGGTGAGCTGGGCCTCCGTCATCGTGCTCAAGTCGTGGCCGGCGAGGGCGACCGTACCGGTACTCGGCCGGTCCATCCCCCCGAGCAACTGCAGCAGCGTGCTCTTGCCGCTGCCGGTACGCCCCTGGATGGACAACCATTCGCCGTCGGCGATGGACAGGTCGACATTCTGTACCGCGGTGATGGTGCCGCCGGCTCGGCGGCGGGCGCGGAAGGTCTTGGATACGCCGGTCAAGGTGTACATGGGTCCTCGATTCGATCGTGGGCAACGACCTGGGGCGTCTGTCGGACAGGCCGGCGTCGGGTGGCTGGTCAGGCGACACGGACCAGAGCGTGGGCGGGTCGGAGCCGGGCAGCGCGCCAGCTACCGAGAGCGCCGGCCAGGACCGCGCCGCCGATGGCGAGCGCGACAGCGAGCAGGATCGTCCCCGTACCAACGGTGGCGTGCAGGTGGACGGTGATGGTGTGGACCCCGCCGGGCAGCGTCAGCGTCTTGAGGCTGCCGTTGCTGATCAGCGCACCCTGCGGCGGGGTCGAGCCCGGGTTCAGGGCAACGGTGGCGGTCAGTGGGGGGGCGACCGCGTCGATCACGGCCGCGCCGAGGAACCCGAGCCCGATCCCGACCGCGGCACCGGCCACGCCGGTCACCAGCGACTCGGCCATGATCTGCGCAACGATGCGCCGGGGGCGCCACCCGAGTGCCTTGAGCGTGCCGAACTCCCGAACCCGCCGGCGTATCGCGGCCGTGGTCAGCAGGCCGGCCAGCGCGAACGCGGCCAGCAGCAGCGCGGCGGCCAGCCAGCGGCCCAGGTCGGTCGCGAGTTTGGTGGCACTGGCCAGCGAACCGCTGACCTTGCTGGCCAGATCCGCCGAGCTGGTGACGGTGGCGGTCGGGAGTAGCGCAGCGATCTTGGCGTGCACGGCCGGTATGTCCGCCGCGCTGGCCGCCGACACGTAGATCGCGTTGACCTTTCCGGCCAGGTGCAGATCGCCGGAGGAGGCGATCGCCTGGGCGCGGCCGAGCGGGATGAACACGTCCGCCGGGTTGCTGGCCGCGGGCTGGCTGATAATACCGATCACGGTGAACCGGGTCTTGGCGATCGTGATCGTCGAGCCCACCCGCAGGTGGTGCGCGGCCGCGTAGCCGGCGTCGAGCACGGCGACATCGGCCTGGGCGTCCGCGGCCGCAAAGGACCGGCCCGACGTGATCGTGCCTGCGGCGTACGGACCGAGCGTGAGGTGGGCCACGTCGACCCCGTCAATGTTGGTCGATGTCAGGCTGGGTAGCCCGCCCGACGCCGGTGCTGGAACGACGATCGTTTCGCCCAGGCTCAGGCCGCCCGCGACCTCGGCCACGCCGGACATCTTAGAGATCGCGGTCACCGCCGCGGAATCCAGCAGCCCCAGGCCGGGCGGCAGGTGAAAGACGTCCTTGCCCTCGTCCCCGGCCCCGAACATGCCCTTGCTCGAACCCGTCCCGCCCGAACCCGCCCCGTCGGAGGAGGCTGCCGTCGTCACCGAGATGTCGGTGCCCACCCCGTACAACGAGTGCAGCACCGCCGCCTGCGCCCGGCTCACCCCGGTCGACGCCGCGGTCAGCGTGACCACCGCCGCGACACCCACCGCCAAACCGATCGATACGATCACCATCTGCCGCGCCCGGCCCCGAAGGCCGCGCACCAGGTAGGTCACGAAGAAGGTGCTCGACGACTTCGTCAAGGCCGAGCCCGACTTGCTGGTGTCCGGCGTGGTCATGATCCGCACCCAGGCAGCGGGGGCAGGCTCGTCGACGGCTGCCCGGACGGCACCTGCGGGGTACCCAGAGGTGGAAGCGACCCACCACCAGGCGGCCCCCCTTGCTCACAATGCGGCTGCTGCTGAAACTGACCCGCGCCCGGCGAGCTGGTAGCCGGCGCCTCGCTCGGCGATGGCTTCGGGTGGCTGCACGCGGTGGCGCCGAACAGGCCCAGCAGAACCACGGCGGCGCAGGCGGTCCTGCGCGCTACCGGAGACCACCCGGTCCCGGCAGGAGCCGCCCGGTTCGGCTTTGCGGCTCCCGCCTGTGATGTCTTGTCCATCTCGCTCACGTCCTCATCGGTTCCCGGGATCGGGTACGGGACCATGTGTACGGCGGGGGTGGTAACAGGAGTCCAACGTGAGCCGTTGCACCGGTGTTACCCGAGCGGAGGCATGCTGGGGGAGTGGACCCGTCGCCTCGTACCCGCTTTCTGCCTGGCGCTGCGGCGGCGTCGGTGACCGGAACGGGAGGTTCACGTGGTGAAGGGACGGTAGTGAAGGAGGGGGCGATCGAGCATGAGGAAGCCGGCAACGGCAGCGGCCGCGGCGTCGAGTGCACCGGATGACCCCGTTCGGGGGCACCGCCGGGCCGCGCCAGCGTCCGCCGCACGGGGTCATGGGTGGCTGGTCGCCCGGCGCCGTCAGCGGTCGCGGTTGAGGCTGCCGTCGCGTACCGTCCGGTTGCGCCTGACTCTGCTCTACGGCGGCTTGTTCGTCCTGTCCGGTGCCGCTCTGTTGGCGATCACCTACCTGCTGGTGCTGTACTTCACCGCCCACATCCAGATCACCACCGGCTCGTTCGACACATCTGGCGTCCAGGGCGATCCGGCGGGTGGGCCGCTCGGTCCGACCCCGACACGGGCGCCATCCGCGGTGTCCCAGCTGCACCACAGCTACCTGCACCAGCTGCTCGTCGAGTCCGGGATCGCGTTGGCGATCATGTCGGTGGTGTCGATATGGCTCGGCTGGCTGGTGGCCGGCCGGGTGCTGCGCCCGCTGCGCACCATGACCGCCACGACCCGGCGGATCTCCCAGGAGAACCTGCACGAGCGCCTGGACCTACCCGGCCCGCGCGATGAACTCAAAGACCTGGGCGACACCATTGATGGGCTGCTCGCCCGCCTGGAAACCGCGTTCGAGGCCCAGCGCCGCTTCGTCGCCAACGCCTCCCACGAACTGCGCACGCCACTGGCGATGATGCGGACCTCGCTCGACGTCGCCGAGGGCAAACCCCGACCCGTGCCCCGAGAGGTCACCGTCCTGGCCGGCAAACTCCGCGAGGGCCTCGACCAGGCCGACCGGCTCATTGAAAGCTTCCTCACCCTGGCCCGCACCCACCAGGGAACAGCCGCCGAGGATGCCCCCGTCTCGCTCACCGGCGTCGTCGCCGCCGCGCTGGCCGCCCGCGAACGACGCGCGACCGATGGGGCCGTGCGCATCCGCCGCCAACTCGGGGCCGTCGAGGTCATCGGCGATCCGACGCTGCTGCGGCGCCTGGTCGACAACATCCTCGACAACGCCCTGCGCTACAACCACCCCGGCGGCTGGGTCCACGTCCAGTGCCACACAGACACCGGCAACGCCGAAAGCGTCACCGCCCGCCTGGTGGTCGAGAACACCGGGCCCCAGCTTCACGACGCCGACGTGCGGCAACTCGGCCAGCCGTTCCGCCGCCTGGCCGCCGACCGCACCACCACCGGCAGCGTCGGACTCGGACTGTCGATCGTTGCCGCGATCACCGCCGCCCACGACGGCACCCTTCACCTGGAAGCCCGACCCGAGGGCGGACTCCGCGCCGTCATCGACCTACCGTGCGCCACCCGTGTCCCGGTGTCGGGGGTGTCGCGGTGAGAGTGCTCGTCGTCGAAGACGTCCACCGACTCGCCGACGACATCGCCGAAGGGCTGCGCGACCATGGCATGGCCGTCGACATCAGCTACGACGGCCTCGACGCCGCCGCCAAACTCGACCTCAACCGCTACGACGTCGTGCTACTCGACCGCGACCTACCCGGCCTGCACGGCGACACACTATGCCGGACGATCACCCACTCCGAAGACCCCGCCATGGTCCTCATGCTCACCGCCGCCGGTACCAACACCGACCGGGTCACCGGGCTGAGCCTAGGCGCGGACGACTACCTACCCAAACCCTTCCACTTCCCCGAGCTTGTCCTACGGATACGGGCGCTGGCCCGGCGCCGGCCCACCGCGCAGCCACGCATCCTCCGGGCCGCCACCCTGGAACTCGACCCGCTGCACCACACCGCCACCCGCGACGGGCAGCGACTCGACCTCTCCGCAAAGGAGTTCGGCATCCTCGAAGCACTCCTACGCGCGATGCCAGGCCCGCTCAGCGCCGAACAGCTGCTCGAACAGGTGTGGGACGAGTACGCGGACCCCTTCACCAAAACCGTCGCAGTCACCATCAGCCGGCTACGCCGCAAACTCGGCGAACCATCCATCATCGAAACACTCCCCGCAGTCGGCTACCGCATCACCCAGACCGACTGACCAACCAGGAAACGACTCATCGAACAGTACGACGCGCAGACGTGGCCGCATCGCCATCGTCCGCCGCGTCTCCGGCGAGCACGACCGTGGCGCCGCTGATGGCCACGGCGTCGACTAATCCTGGTCCGGCGCCCCACCCGCGCGGCGCGAACGTCCGCGCGTGCCCAGTACGAACTGGCTGCTCAGCACCACCCTGAGCCGTCCCGAGCAGCGCTACCTGCGATCCCGCGCGGGCACGCTACGCCGACCGCACACTGTGACCCTCGTCTCCGGCATATCCCTGGGGCGGGATGTCGAAATCGCCCGGCCGGCTTCGACACCCCCGCGACAGACCTCTGAGGGAAAGGAACGAGGATGCACCTCAACTACCTGGCCATCGTGGTGGCCGCGGTGGCGGTGCTCGTGGCCAGCACCGTGTGGGCGCTCGGACTCGCGCTGGCCACCTGGATCGCGTTCCCGGTCGTCCTGCTCACCGGCTCCGTGCACTGGGAGAACGTCCC
>JBKPCQ010000265.1:0-2444 GCA_046727455.1 Actinomycetota bacterium
GTACGCGGGATCGGGGTGGCGGTCATGACCAGGACGTGCGGCGGCTGGTTGGCCTTGGCGCGCAGGGCGTCGCGCTGCTCGACCCCGAACCGGTGCTGCTCGTCGACCACGACCAGCCCGAGGTCGGCGAAGTCGACGCCCTCGTAGAGCAGGGCGTGGGTACCGATGACGACGCCGGCCTCGCCGGACGCCACCGACGCCAGGGCGGCCCGCCGGGCGGCCGCACCGAGCGAGCCGGTCAGCAGCGTGACGCGGGTCGCCGCGTCCGCCGCGTCCAGCTCCCCGGCGCGTCCGAGCGGCCCGAGCAGCTCGGCGATGCCCCGGTGGTGCTGCGCGGCCAGTACCTCGGTCGGCGCCAGCATTGCGGTCTGCCCGCCCGCGTCGACGACCTGGAGCATCGCGCGCAGCGCGCAGACCGTCTTGCCCGAGCCGACCTCGCCCTGCAGGAGCCGGTGCATCGGGTGCGGCGTGGACAGGTCGGCCGCGATGTCCGCGCCGACCTCGCGCTGCCCGGCGGTGAGCTGGTACGGCAGGCCGGCCTCGAACGCGTCCAGCAGCCCGCCGGGCCGGCGTGGCCGGGGCGCCGCCGGCCAGTCCAGCGCGCGTACCTTGCGCTGCACCAGGCGCAGCTGCACGGCGAACGCCTCGTCCCACTTCAGCCGGCGCCGGGCCATGCCGAGGCTCGCCTGGCTGTCCGGGCGGTGGATCTGGCGCAGGGCGGTACCGAGGTCGGCGAGCTTCCGCCGGGCGCGCAGCGCGGAGGGCAGCGGATCGGGCGGTGGCTCGAAGTGTTCCAGCACCACCCTGACGCAGCGGGCGATCACCCAGGTCGGTACCGCCGCCGCGGCCGGGTAGACCGGGATCAGCGCGCCGGCGAACTCCTCGATCTCCCCCTCGTCCTCGCCGTCGAGGATGACGTAGTCCGGCCCGTTGAGCTGGCGCTTGCCCCGGAACTCGGTGACCTTGCCGGCGAACAGCCCCCACCGGCCCGGCTTGAGGTCGCGCTCGCGCCACACCTGGTTGAAGAAGGTCAGGCCGAGTACCCCGCCGGTGCTGTCGCCGACGGTCACCTCCAGCAACTGCCCGCGCCGGGCCTTCATCGGCCGCACATGGGTGCGCTGTACCTGTGCCATGACCGTGACCTGCTCGCCGACCGAGAGCGCGCGGATGTCGGTGTGCTCGCCCCGCTCGTCGTACCGGCGGGGGAAGTGGTACAGCAGGTCGCCGACCGTCTCCAGCTCCAGGTGGGAAGCCAGCGCCTTCGCCGTCTTCTGGCCGAGCACCTTCGGCAGCGACGTTTCGAGATCGGTCACTCCACGCCCACCACCAACGGGTACCGGGGAGGGCCGCCGGCGAGCACCTGCGCCTCCACGAAGGGCCATCGCTCCGCGACGTACGCGTGCAGGTCGGGGCCGAGGTCGGCGGGCGCCTCCTCGCCGGTCACCAGCGTGATCAGCTCGCCGCCGCCGGCGAGCATCCGGTCGACCAGGGCGCGGCAGGTGGGCCGCAGGTCGGTGCCGATGAGGTTGACCTCGCCGTCGATCAGCGCGATCACGTCGCCCGGCTGGCAGACCCCGGCCACCGTGACCGCCTCGCGCACCGCGGTCGTCACCTCGGCGTACCGGCAGGCACCGGCCGCGTCGGCCATGGCCACCAGGTCGTCCTCGAACCGGCGGGAGGCATCCCGCACGGCCAGCGCGGCGAGGGCCTGCACCGGCGAACGGGTCGGCACGACACCGACCCGTACGCCCTCGTCCCTGGCCTGCTCGGCGGCCGCCGCGGCGACGGCCTGGACCGGCCCGGCGTTCGGCAGCACCACCGCCTCGGTCGCCCCGGAGCGCCGGATCGCGGCCAGGATCTCCCCGGTCGACGGGTTGGGCCCGGGAACGGTGACCGCGCCCTCCTGCTCGAACACCGCGGTCAGCCCGGTGCCGGTGGTCACCACGACGACGGCGCGGGCGAGGCCGGCGGGGACCGGCGGCGGCTGGTCGGCGAAGCGGGTCACCGTGATCCGGTGCGGCCGGCCGGCTCCGATGCCCGCCTCGATGGCCGCGCCGATGTCGTTGACGTGCACGTGGACGTTCCACGTGGGCTCCTCGACGCCGACCACGACGAGCGAGTCGCCGAGCCCGGCCAGGGTCGCCTTGAGCGCCTCGACCGCCGGCTCGGGCGCGTCGAGCAGGTACTGCACCTCGTACGCGAACTCCGGCGAGCCGGTCTCCCGCTGCCGCACCCGCCGGGGCGCGGCCGGGCGGGCGGGCGCCGTGGCTACCCCGGTCACCACCTCCACCAGCGCGTCGAGCAGGACGCACAGGCCCCGGCCGCCGGCGTCGACCACCCCGGCCCGGGCCAGCACCGCCAGCTGGTCGGGCGTCCGGGCGAGCGCCTCCGCCGCACCCGTGGCCGCCGCGCGGGCGACCTCGGCCAGGTCGGTGGAGCCGCAC
>JBKPCQ010000266.1:0-10825 GCA_046727455.1 Actinomycetota bacterium
GGCCGGAACCCCACCGCGCCACCTGGCGGACCACCCGCCACGCCGGCTGCGCGGCCCGCCGCACGGTAGGCCCGAGCGCCGGCCCACCCGTGCGGGCCAGCGCCACGGTCGCGGCGCCGTCGTGGTCCGGCCCGACGAACAGCCGCGGTACCGCGAACCGCCGCCCCGGGGGCCGGTGCAGCCGCAGCCCGACCTCGCACGCGTTGTCGTACCCGTACCGCTCGACCGTGGCCCGGACCCGCGCGCTGTGGTACCCGCTCGGATACGCGAAGGAGCGCACCGGCGCCCCCAGCTCCCCGGCCAGCCGTTCGGTGCTCTCCCCGATCTCCCGGTCCAGCACCAACCGCGGAAGCGTGTCGAGCGGGTGGTGGACCAGGCTGTGGTTGCCGACCTCGATGCCGGCGGCGGCCACCTCGCGGATCTGCGGCCACGACAGCAGCGGCCGGTCCGCCATGCGCGCCCCGACGTGCCCGGGGTTGACGTAGAGCGTCGCCGTCGCGCCCACCTCGCGCAGCACGTCCAGCCCGTCGGTGAGGAAGTCCTCGTAGCCGTCGTCGAACGTCAGCGCCACCACCCCATCGGCCTCCCGGTGCAGCGCCTCGGTCAACCCGACCAGCGTGTACCCCTCGGCCACCAGCGCGTGGAGGTGTTCGCGCAGCAGGTCCCGCGGCACGCCCAGGCCCCGGTGCGCGGGCTCCATGGTGGACACGGAGTGGTACATGAGCACCGGGAGCGGCACGCTACGCCTTTCCGCTACGCGCCCGGCTGATGAGGTCGTGCAGGGGTTTCGTCCCGGTGCCCACGACGAGGCCGGTGACGAGCGCGTCGACCCAGTACGGGAGGTCCACCGTCCAGCCGCTCGCGGCGATCATGTGCAGCAGGTAGTAGCCGCTCGCGCCGGCCGCGGCGGTCGCGACGGCGGTCGCCAGCGCCCAGAGCAGCACGGTGCGGTTGGCCTGCGCGCGGTCGACCCGGGCCTTGGCCGTGGCCACCGCGCCGAGGGACACCCCGGGGTGGCCGTTGGTCAGCGCGGCGACCGCCTGCTCGTACTCGGTGCGGGTCCGCCCGCCGGGCAGCCACTGGGTGAACGGCTCCAGGAAGCGCTCGACGGCACCGGCGAACACCACCACGCCCGCGTAGGCGGACGCCCCGCTGCCGACCTGGAACGGCACCGCGTGGGTGACGCGCTGCAGGACCCAGGCGGCCATCGCGCCGAGCGCGAGGAGGCCGAAGCCGGCGACGACGGTACCGCCGCCGGCGCCCTTGGACGCGACCGCCGCCGCCTCGGCGTTGGCCGCCCAGGCGGGCAGCGCGCTGCCGAGCGAGGTGGGTGCCGCGTCGGCGCCGCCGGGCGGTGACTGGACCGGTACCGCCGCCACGGTTCGCGGCGCTCCGGTGCCCATGACGTCGACCCGCCGTACCAGTGCCATCAGCTCACCTCGTCGTCTCGCCGCCTGCGGGCGCGGCACAGAGTACGCGGCGGGCGTTATCGGGCGACTGTCGGATTCGCGTCAGGTCACCGGGTACCGGCTGTAGTCGTCGAAGTTGCCGTACAGCCGCTCGTCCTCCTCGCCCACGGTGACCGCCTGGACGAGCAGGTCGCCGCCGACGAACGCGCCCTTCCACGACGCGCCCCGGCCGCCGAACGGCTCCTCGCGGTCGCCCCGCGAGCGCGGCTTGTTGATCCCGACCTTGAACGCCTGCAGGTCCTTGGCCAGCTTCGCGGCCAGGTCCAGGTCGTCGCACGCGAGGCTCGCGACGAGGGCGCCGTTGGAGGCGTTCATCGCCGCCAGCAGCTCCTCCTCGGTGTCGACGACGACGATCGTGTCGACCGGCCCGAACGGCTCGGCGTGCATGAGCCGGGACCGGCCCGGCGGGGCGAGCAGCGCGGCCGGGGCGACGTACGCCGAGGTGTCCTGCCCGTCGAGGAAGCCGGCCGCCTCGTCGAGGCCGCCCCGGTGCAGCGGGATGGCGCCGTGCCGCACCGCCTCCTCGACCTTGCGGTGCAGCTCCTCGGCCTTCGCCGCGCTGATGAGCGGCCCGAAGTCCAGCTCCGGCAACGGGTCCCCGTCGTTCTCGACCGCGAGCGGGTGGCCGAAGCGGACCGCCTTCACCACCGGCAGGTACGTGTCGAAGAACCGGTCGACGATGTCGCGGTGCACCACGAACCGGGGGTACGCCGTGCACCGCTGCTTGCCGTACTCGAAGCCCTTGCGGATGTGCCCGGCCAGCAGGTCCCACTGGGAGAACCTCCAGACGCCCCAGGCGTTGAGCCCCTCCTGCTCGATCATGTGGCGCTTGTCGGAGTCGAGCAGCGCCGCGGCCACCTTGCCGCCGTTGGACCGCCCGCCGACGAAGGCCACCGCACCGATCTCGGGGGCTCGGACGAGTACCTCCGAAAGCTCTTCCCCGGACCCCGACACCAGCGTGACCGGCAGCCCGGCGCGGCGCATCAGCGCGTGCGCCACGGTCAGGCAGACCGCACCGCCCTGCGAGGGCGTCTTGGCGATGACCGCGTTGCCGGCGAGCAGCTGGACCAGTTCGGCGTGCACCAGCACGCTCATCGGGTAGTTCCAGGAGGCGATGTTGGAGACCGGCCCGGGCAGCGGTTCGCGGCCGGCGAGCTGCCGCTCGATCTGGGTGAGGTACCAGCGGACCCCGTCCAGCGCGCGGTCCACATCGGCGCCGGCGAGCCGCCAGGGCTTGCCGATCTCCCACACCAGCAGGAGGGCCAGCAGGTCACGCGCCTCGGCCAGCGCGTCGAGCGCCGCCTGTACCCGGACCGTCCGCTCGGCCGGCGGGGTGTGCGCCCAGGCCGCGTGCTCGCGCGCCGCGAAGTCCACCGCGCGGCTCGCGGTCTCCGCGTCGAGCCGGGGGAGCTGGGCCAGTACCGTGCCGTCGACCGGGGTACGCAGCGGCGACGGGGTACCGGTGTCCAGCCAGGCGGCTTCGACGAGGTTGCGCAGCCGGTCGTCGGCGAACCCCTCCGGGGCCAGCGCGACCGCGCGGCGCAGGGTCTCGTCCCACCCGGTACCGGGGGCCAGTCGCAGGGTCATCGCATCTCCTCGCGCCGGAATGGAGGCGGCATCGGTGGCACCGCGAATCTGTCCCAATCTGCCCGGTTCACCCTCGTGAACGCAAGGTGAGCGCGCTCACGCGCCGGCTCAGCCGGTCCGCTCGCCGTGCTCGACGCAGACCGCGCGCCACCCGGCCGGCAGCACTTGGACCTTCATCCGCCGCCGGCACTCCGGGCAGAAGCGGGGCGGCTCCAGTGCCCGGGCCGCCCGGCACGCCGCGTGGTCGTCACCGGGGGAGAGGACCCCGCCGCACCGGTCGCAGTACCTCACAGCGTCGCCGACAGAGCCTTGACCGGCATCCTCAGCTCGTCCAGCAGCGCCAGGTCCCGATCGGCCGAGCGGCCCAGGGTGGTCAGGTAGTTCCCGACGATCACCGCGTTCACCCCGCCGAGCAGCCCGTCCCGGGTACCGAGGTCGCCCAGCGTGATCTCGCGCCCGCCCGCGTACCGCAGGATCGTCCGGGGCAGTGCCAGCCGGAACGCGGCGATGGCCCGCAGCGCGTCGCGGGCGTCGACCACCGGCGCCTCGCCCAGCGGCGTGCCCGGCCGCGGGTTGAGGAAGTTCAGCGGCACCTCGTCGGGCGCCAGGTCGGCGAGCTGCACCGCGAACTCGGCCCGCTGCTCCAGGCTCTCGCCCAGCCCCAGGATGCCGCCGCAGCAGACCTCCATCCCGCAGGCCCGCACCATCCTCAGCGTCTCGAACCGCTCGTCCCACGTGTGCGTCGTCACGACCTGCGGGAAGAAGGAGCGCGCCGTCTCCAGGTTGTGGTTGTACCGGTGCACCCCGATCGCCACCAGCTCGTCCACCTGTTCCCGGGTCAGCATCCCGAGCGACGCCGCGATGTTGATGTCCACCGCCTCGCGGATCGCGGCCACGCCGGCCCGTACCTGCGCCATCAGCCGCTCGTCCGGCCCCCGTACCGCCGCCACGATGCAGAACTCCGTCGCCCCCGTGGCCGCCGTCTGGCGGGCCGCCTCGACCAGCGCCGGGATGTCCAGCCACACCGCACGTACCGGCGAGGTGAACAGCCCGGACTGCGAGCAGAAGTGGCAGTCCTCCGGGCAGCCGCCGGTCTTCACCGAGACGATGCCCTCGACCTCGACCTCCGGCCCGCACCAGCGCATCCGCACCTGGTGGGCCACCTCCAGCGCGGCCGGCAGCTCCCCGTCGGGCAGCCGGAGCACGGCGAGGACATCGGGCTCGGCCAGCCCGACGCCGGTCGAAAGGACCCGAGCGGTGGCGGCGGCCAGGGCGGGGTCGGATAGCGACGGCATGGTCCGTACCCTACAGTCGAGCGCCGCCGTGCTGGTCCGGCCCAGGTGCCGGCCCACGAGGCGTCGGAGGTGGAACGTGGTCGATGCTCCCGGGGACTGGTTGACCCGGCTGGCGCGAATGGCTGACCTGCGGGCCCGCGCGGGGTTGCGGCGCGAGTTACATCCCAGAGGTACCGGCGACCGCGTCGTCGATCTCGCCGGCAACGACTATCTCGGGCTTTCCCGGCATCCGGCGGTACTGGCGGCGGCCGCCGCCGCGCTCACCGACTACGGGCTCGGTGCGACCGGGTCCCGGCTGGTACGCGGCTCGACCATGCCCCACGCCGAGCTGGAGACGGCGCTCGCCGGACTCCTCGGCACCGGGGCGGCGCTGGTCTTCTCGTCCGGGTACCTGGCCAACGTCGGCGCGGTCCGGGCCCTGGTCCAGCCCGGGACGCTGCTCGTCTCCGACGCGCACAACCATGCCTCGCTCATCGACGGCTGTCGCATCTCCCGGGCGGAGGTCGCGGTCGTGCCGCACGCTTCGGTGGCGGCCGTCGAGGCCGCGCTGGCGGGGCGCGGCGACCGGCCGGCCGTCGTGGTGACCGAGTCGGTGTTCTCCGTCGACGGCGACCTGGCTCCGCTCGCCGCGCTCCACGCCGCCTGCCGCCGGTACGGGGCGCTGCTGCTCGTCGACGACGCGCACGCGGTCGGGGTACTGGGGCCCTCCGGCGCGGGTGGGGTGGCCGGGGCCGGCCTCGCCGGGCAACCCGACATCGTCGTCACGATGACCCTGTCCAAGGCGTTCGGGGCGGCCGGGGGAGTGGTCGCCGGCCCGGCCCCGCTGGTGGCGCACCTCGTCGACACCGGCCGCACCTTCATCTACGACACCGGCCTGCCGCCCGCCGTGGCGGCCGGCGCCCTGGCCGCGCTGGAGCTGATCCGGGCCGGCGACCACCTGCGCGCCGAGCTGCACGAGCGGGCCGACCTCGTCGGCAAGCGGCTGACCGATCACGAGGTGTCCGAGCCGGACGCCGGCGTGGTCTCGGTCGCCGCGCGCAGCCCGGATGCCGCCGTGGCCTGGGCGAAGGCGTGCCGCGACCGGGGCGTCGCCGTCGGTTGCTTCCGCCCGCCGTCGACTCCGGACGGCCGGTCCCGGCTCCGCCTGACCATCAACGTCGGGGTGTCCCGGGCCGACTTCGCGCGCGCGCTCGACGTCATCGCCGAGTGCGCGCCGTGACCGGGCGCAGCCCGGCGAGCCGGAAGGCGCGCGGAAGCGAGGCGCCGTCATGAGCGTCCAGCCGGCTTCCGGGGCCCTGGTGGTCTCGGGGACCGATACCGGGGTAGGCAAGACCGTGGTGGTCGCCGGGATCGCGGCGGCGGCCATGGCGGGCGGGCACCGGGTCGCGGTACTCAAGCCGGCCGAGTCCGGCATCGCGCCCGACTCGGGGGTGGAGTCCGACATCGAGGTCGTCGTGCGGCTCGCCGCGCCGGCCGTCGCGCGGACCCTCGCCACCTACCCCGACGCCCTCGCCCCGCTCGCCGCCGCCGAGGAGTGCGGGGCGGTGCCGCTGGCGATCGGCGACGTCATCGAGGCGGTCCGGGTCTCCGCCTCGATCTACGACGTCGTGCTCGTCGAAGGGGCGGGCGGGCTGCTGGTACCGATGGGGGAGGGCGGCTGGACCGTCGCGCAGCTCGCCGTCGCGCTGCGCTGCCCGGTCGTCGTGGTGTGCCGCGCCGACCTGGGTACCCTCAACCACACCGCGCTGACCCTCGAAGCCCTCGACCATCGGGGTGTGCCGGCCTCGGTCGTGGTCGGCTCGTGGCCGGTCGAGCCCGAGCTGGTGCACTGGCGCAACCTCACCGACCTGCCCGGCGACCTGGACGGGGTGGTGCCCGCCGGCGCGGGGGATCTGGTGCCATCGCGGTTCCGCAGCCGCGCGCCGGCCTGGTTCACCCCGCGGCTGTACGGGCGCGCCGATCCGGAGCGGCTCCGGCTGGACGGCGTACCGGGTCCCCCGCCGCGGTGGCCGGAGGACACCTTCCCCCCGCCGTGGCCGGGCGAGTCCTGACCACGAACGCGTCGGTCCGACCGGCCCGCCGCCCGGCCACCACCGCCCGGATCGCGGCGGGTCAATATCCGCAGTGCGGATAGGGGGTGCCGGGGGTCAGCGCGTCGAGGGCGTTGCCCGGCCGGTCCGAGTCCGGTTCCGCGCGGACCGACCTGACCTGCGGATACCCGCTGACGAGCGGGTGCGGCCGGTCCAGGTGGTCGGGGACCGGCCGGACCGCTGGCCGGTCCGCCCCCCACACCTCACGCGATAGCAGGACAGGGCAGCCACCGATGACGTAGGGTCTGGGCGGAGTGGCGCGGCGCACACCCATGCGGAGCTTGGCATCGGCCATCTGGCGGAACCGACTGCCGACGCGGAGGGGTTGCGACCCGCGCTCATTCGGATGACCCTGCTTGGTGGCCGCGCATACCACGCGGCCCGGCGCTACGGAGAGCGAGGGGCATGGCGACCACCGGCGGCACAGCGCCGGAACGAGCGAGAGCCGGTGAGGCGGGCCGGCTGACCCAACCGCACTTGTCAGCCGAGGTCGCGGGCCATGTCCGCACCGGCAGGCTCCGGTCCATCCGTCTCCGCCTTCTGCTACCGATCGTGGTCGCCACCGCTGGACTTGTCGTGCTCGGCCTGGTGCAGACGCAGTTCGCGGTACGCACCTCGCTGGACGCCCGCCGCGCCCAGGTGATGGCGAGCACGGCGACCGCCACCGCCCGGCTGACCCACCGCCTCGAGCAGGAAGTCGCCGAGACGGATGCGCTGCGCGCCCGTGGCGGTACGACCGGCCTGCCCCTCGTCACCTCGGCGCAGGCCCAGACCGACCTGGCGGCGAGCCGGTTCCGGACCGTGGCCGCGGACGCCCGCGAAGCGGCGCCCGCGCTGCGCGCCGTGCTCGACGCCGCCGAGAGCGAGCTGGCCAAGCTGAACGGCATCCGCGACGCGGTCGGTACGTTGAAGGCCGGGCAACTGTCCGGCGACCGGTACGGCGACCTCACCCGCAGCCTGATCGCGGTGGCCGACGCGCTGCCCACCCAGCTCAGCGACGCCCAGCTCGCCGCGACCGCCCGCGCGGTGGCAGCGATCGCCGCCGCCGAGCACCTCGGTGCCCAGCAGCGCGACCTGCTCAGCCAGGTGTTCCGGCGCAACGCCTTCGCCCCCGGGGACCTGGCCGACCTCGCGCAGCTCTCCGGCGCCCAGGACGAGCGGCTGGCCGAGTTCACCCGCAGCGCGACCCCGGCGGAGCTGACCCGGTACGGCCACGTCGTCAACTCGGACGACGTGATCGCCGCACAGCGGATGCGCACGGCCGCCCTGGCCGCCAAGCCGGACCCGGCGGCGCTCAAGGCCGACCCGGACGTCTGGTACATCGTGCAGAGCAACGCGCTGCGGCACTATGCCTCGATGCAGCTCGACCTGACCGACACCCTGGACGCCACATCCCGGGACCGGCAGGTCCGGGCGCAGACCAGCTCGGTGCTCACCGGCACCGCGACCGGGCTGCTGGTGCTGCTCGCGTTCAGCGCCGCGCTGCTGTTCGGCGTACGCACCAGCCGGCGGCTGCGCGGGCTGCGTGGGGCGGCGCTGACTGTGGCGTACACCCAGCTGCCCGGGGCGATCTCGGCGCTGAGCGAGGCCGAGGAGTCGTCCGCGGTCCGCGCGGCGCTGCACGAGTCGGTGGTGCACGCCGAGAAGCTGACCGTGCGGGGCGTCGACGAGATCGGCGAGGTGGGCGCGGCGCTGGGGGCGGTACACCGCCAGGCGCTCCGGCTGGCCGCCGACCAGTCGCTGCTACGGCTGGACATCGCCGGGCTGTTCGTGGCGCTGTCCCGGCGCGGGCAGTCGCTGATCCACCGGCAGCTCGCCCTGATCGACGAGTTCGAGCGCGGCGAGTCCGACCCGCATCGGCTGGAGAAGCTGTTCGAGCTGGACCACCTCGCCGCCCGGATGCGGCGCAACGAGGAGAACCTGCTGGTCCTGGCCGGTGGCGAGCCGGGCCGGCTGGTCACCGCCGCGGTCTCGCTGGTCGATGTGATCCAGGCGGCCGCGGCCGAGACCGAGGACTACGAACGGGTCGACTGGTCGGCGGTGTTCGAGGTCGGGATCGCGGCACATGCGGTACGGGACCTGATCCACCTGCTCGCCGAGCTGCTGGAGAACGCGACGACCTACTCCCCGCCGGGCAGCCGGGTGCGGATCGCGGCCCGGCGCGCGGTGGAGGGGATCCACTTGACGGTGTTCGACGAGGGCATCGGCATGCCGCATGCACAGGTCGCCGAGCTGAACGCCCGGCTGGCCCGGCCGACCATGCTCACCGCCGAGCTGGCCGGCACCATGGGGCTGCTCGTCGTCTCCCGACTGGCCGCCCGGCACGGGATCGCGGTGGAGTTGCGCAGCTCGCAGGGTGGCGGTACCGCCGCTCTGGTGTCCCTGCCCACCGCGCTGCTGGCGCCGGTCCCGCCCCGCGTCCAGGTCCCGGTCCGGGTGGTCTCGTCGCTGGCCCCGCCGCCACCAGCACCGGTACCGGCCCAGCCGGCGCCGATGTTCGGTCCGCCCGTCTCCCCGGTACCGGTCGGTGCCAACGGCCTACCCCGCCGGCGTCCCGGCCAGCTTCTGCTGTCCGGCGGCGCGGTCGGCGCCGCGGACCTCAGCGGTACCTCTGACCCCCACCTGCCGCCCGACCCCGACGTGATCCGCGCCCGGCTCGCCGGGCTGGCCAGTGGTCTGGCCGCGGCGGCCCGACGCAACCAGAACGGCAGCTGACGCACCGAGGAGCACCATGAACTTCTCCACCGAGCCGAACGACGCCGACGGTGGCCTGAACTGGCTGCTGACCTCGTTCGCGCGCCGGGTACCGGACGTGGCGCACGCGCTTGCGGTGTCGGTCGACGGGCTCACCCTCGCCGCCTCCGACGGGCTGCCCGTCGACCGGTCAGACCAGCTCTCCGCGATCACCAGCGGGCTGGCCAGCCTGACCGTGGGCGCCGCGAAGTGCCTGTCGACCGGGCGGGTCCGGCAGACCGTGGTCGACATGGACGGCGGCGTCCTGCTGGTCATGGCGGTCGGCGACCGGGCGCAGCTCGCAGTCCTCGGCAGCGCCGGATGCGACCTCGGCCAGATCGGCTACGAGACGGCGATGCTGGCGCACCGGGTAGCCAGCGCGCTCGAGCCCGGCGCCCGGGTGGCCGGTCAGCTATGAGGCGGCGGGCGCTCCTGGCGGGCCTGCTGGCGGCGCCGCTCGCGGCGTGCACCGCGCCCGAGGACCCGTCGGGCAAGCTGTGGCACTCGGGCGAGCTGACCATCGGTACCGGTAACACGACCGGGGTGTTCTACGTGCTCGGGGCGGGGTACGCCGGCCTGATCAACCGGCACCTGACCGGGTACGACGCCACCGCCGCCCCCACCGGCGGCTCGCTCGACAACCTGCAACGGCTCTTCAACGGCGACGTGGACATCGCGCTGACCCTGGCCGCCGCGGCCGACGACGCCTACGGCGGCGCCGGTACCTGGTCCGGCCGGCCCCAGCCGGTACGCGCGCTGGCCCGCACGTACAACAACTTCGAGCACGTCATCGCCAGGGTCGACACGGGGATCGAAACCGTCGCGGGGTTCAAGGGGCACCGGATCTCGCTGGGCAGCCCGGGCTCCGGTACCGAGCTGCTCGGCAAGCGGCTGATCGCGGCGGCCGGGCTGGACCCGGCCAGCGACCTCGTCGCGCTGTCGATGTCCCTGCCGCAGACAACCGCCGCGATCCTCGACGGCAGCATCGACGCGATGATCTGGTCCGGCGGCCTGCCCACGCCCGGCATCGTGGACCTGTTCGCGCAGGCGCACGGGCGGGTCAAGTTCCTGCAGATCCAGAACCTGCTGGTCAAGGTCGACCAGAAGTACCCGAACCTGCTGGACAAGGCGGTGATCCCCAAGGCCGCGTACAACCTCGCCGAGGACGTACCGGCGTTGACGGACGCCAACCTGATCGTGGTGGGTGACAACATGCCCGCCGACCTGGCGTACCAGCTCACCAAGCTGCTCTTCGACTACCAGCAGGAGCTGGCGGCGATCCACCCCGCCGCGAACGCCATCCACCGGGACACCGCGGGCGCCACCGACCCGGTACCGCTGCACGCCGGGGCGCAGCGGTACTACTCCAGCGTGTAGCGGTGTCCGTCATGCCCTCCGTTCGGGCGCTGGGCCTGGGCACTCGGGCGGGACTCGCCGGGGGTATCCGGTTTGGCACCCGGCGGCGCGCTGGGCTAGAGTTCTGATCCGTCACCCGTACTCCGGTGGCACGCGGACGTAGCGCAGTTGGTAGCGCATCACCTTGCCAAGGTGAGGGTCGCGGGTTCGAGTCCCGTCGTCCGCTCGGAGGCCGCCAAAGGCGTCCCACCTTGGTGGAGTGGCCGAGAGGCGAGGCAACGGCCTGCAAAGCCGT